>JAJYTH010000020.1 GCA_021793175.1 Actinomycetes bacterium | reverse complement strand
GTCAGCAGTTGTACGACGCGGAGCTGTTGGGCAGCTCGGCCTCCGTCGCGGAAACCTCCAGGTTCTGCAGGTCCAGGATCGACATCACGAAACACCTCCTTCCGCACAATCTATTCGGAAAAAGACACACCTAATCAGCAGTTCCACGACGCGGAGCTGTTGGATAGCTCGATCTCCGTCGTGAAAACCTTCAGGTTCTGCAGGATCAGCGCCCTGAGTCTCTCTTCCGAAATTCCATATTCATAGCGTCTTCGAGTTCGCTTACACGGAGTTCGCGGTGGGCCTATTCCTTGCACTCAAGGATGGCAGAAAACTCGCTCCAGCACCACTAATTTCCGCAATTGTGATCAAAACTCCCGCGGTTCCGGTTGCCAGGTCCATCGAGAGACGCAGGCAGTATTCCCCGGGGAATGTGAGGTGCCCTCGATAGGACAAAGCGTGCCAACTAAAGTTCGTCAAGTGCCGCTGCGCAGCGGACTCGAACCCGAGTGCCGGGTCGCGGCGTCGGTTGCGCTCCAGGGCCGCCAGCATCCCCGCCCGCCCCGCGAACAGTTGCGGTTGGAGCACGAACTCACTGCAACACGCTTGCAGCAGCGCCGGCAATGCGTCAGCGATACGGTCGTCGTGTTGGTGTGCCAGCAGCTCGTCCGCCACGAGGGCGATCCCGGCGCTTCCCACCGAAAGATAGCAGTTCGTCCTCAACCCCGGCTCCTCGACCTGCAAAGAGCCTGACGCCGTGCGAACGCACCGATCGAGGTCCCGGTGCAACGCCGTGACAGCTCTGTCCAGATCAGACTGATCACCGGTTTGCTCGTACAGCCGCAGGAAGTACAGCGCGACACCGGCGAACCCGTGCATCAGTCCCGTTTTCGCGGGTGCCCGGTCACCGTCTCCGGAGTGCGTACTCGTGAGCGGGGCCACCGGCTGTTCAAGGGCTTCGACGAGACGTTTGGTCACCTGGTTCCTGCGTTCCGCGAACTCGTCGATGTCCGAGAAGTGGAGGAGGTTGAGCCCGACACCCGCCAAGCCGCTGTACAACCCCACGGAGCCGAGAGCGTCCTCCCTGGCATTGGGCCGGTTCAATACCTGCAGCGCCAGGTCGCGGTGGCCCAAGCGGTCGAGCACGTACGCGACTCCGTGCGCGCCGTTGTAGAAGCCCGGCGGCATCACGGGGTCCGCGTCCACCCTGTCGAGGAACCACTGTCGGAGTCCCGGCTCGATCGTCGCGCCCGTCTCCTGCAATGCCCACAGAATCCCGGCGGCACCGTGGGCGAGGTTCATACCGCCTCCCGCCGAGAAGCCCGCGGAATCACCGGGGAAGAGACGATCGGTGCGGTCCGGCGTCGCCGATTCGACGATCGCCTGTTGCATCGACTCGATCGCCGTCGGGAGGTCCCCAGCAGTGGCCAGGTCGAGCGGGGGTGGCGCCCCGACGAGCTCGCTGCGAGGTGCCGGTGGCCGCTTGGTCAGTGTGGTCCGGATGTCCTCGACGTAATCGGCTGGCAGCCGGAACCGGCCCCTCAGGATCGACAGTTGGTCGTCCAGTCTCGACTGGTCGAAGACCCGGACCTTCTCCAGCGGCAGGAACACCGATATCTTGAGCGCGGCGAGGGCATAGTCGTCGATCTCGGTACCCGTCGCCCCCTCGCCCGGCATGAAGCCCATGGTGCCGAGACCGGGTTCGTAATCCTCATCGGACAGCTCGTAGGCCATCTCGAGGTCGACGAGTCGGACAGATCCGTCATCCTGGATGATGACGTTGCCGAAGTTCATGTCGCCGAACCCGATGCCGTGCTCGTGAATGTCGTCGAGCGTCCGGCCGACAGCATCGAGGACGGCCATGGCCTCCCGTGCGTATTCCAGGTAAGCGTCCTCGGTCGGTTCGTCGAACACGATCATCGGATGACGTTGGCCCAACCAAGTCCAGAGGTTGGTGCCCTCGACGTACTCCATGACGATGAACTTGTGGCCACCGGCTTCGATGAGGTCGAAGATCTCCGGAACCGCGGCGACATCCGCCAACATCCGCAACGTCGCTGCCTCACGTTCGAGCCTGGTACTCGCGTCGGTGAACGATCGGTCCAACCCGGCGCCGGGACGCGCCTCCTTCAGGACCACCGTCTTCCCGTCGGTGTTCCGCTTCGCGAGGTACACGCCACCCGCGTTGGAGAAGTGGAGGGCTTCGGTGACCGTGTAGGGGAACTCCTCGGCCGAAACCATGCTCGCGCTACCGGCCTTCGTCAGGAACGCGGGGAGCTCCACCCAAGGTGGGACGTGGAAGCCCGCTTTCCTGCGGTCGGGGACGAGCGCACCGTCCGGGGTGAGTATGCCCGGCGTGAGGTTGCCGTCCGCGTCCAACGCCATCCTCGGCGCGAACGACCCGTACCGGACGAACACGGGCGAGTCCCGCCACCGCCGGTCACTCAGTATCGCGGGGCCTTCGATACCGGCCAACGCCTGTTCGAGTTCGGTGACGATGCGTTCCAGCTCACCGTCATCGTGAGGGTAGATGGTCACCAGCTTTCCGCTGGAGCCACGCGGGGCGTACTTGGAGTTCACGGCCAGGTAGGTGCGCCAGTTCGCCAGGTGTTTGAACGGGATTCCGTGGTCGACGCAGTAATCCCACACGATGTTGCACGCCTTGTCGGCCTGGTCGGGGCCGGCCGTGATGTGCACCTTCCATCCCCGCTCAGGCAGAACCGCGTCCCGGGGACGGAGGAACGTCCAGAATCCTCTCGCGTCACGAAGCCATCCGTCTGGAACGGGCTTGTGGGCGACCTCGAAGGAGTCCGCGTCCGTGCCGTTCCAGTTCTCCGGGGAGTCGTAGAAGACCGGATCGGCGAATGTATAAACTTCCCGCGCGGTAACGGACATGCTAGTTGACCTCGATGTTTCTCTCCATGCCGCCAGGGACTGGGGCGAGGGCCTGCTCCGGTGTGTCGGTCGCGGATGAATCTCCGGCCGCGCCCCGGATGACCGGCAGCGTGGCTTCAGCGGCCACCTGGTGCAGCGCCGTGTGCACCAGCGTGCAAGCCGGTGTGGTGCTTCCGCGCAGCTCCACCGACACGTTCAACGCCAGTTCCAGCAACTCACGTGGTCGGACTCGGCAACTCAGCACTTTCGCGGTGGCACGCACGTGTCCGCCGACCGGAACCGCGGCACGGAAACGGACTTTGTCGACCCGGTAGTTGATCGCCATCGCGGACCACCGGAAATCCAACAGACTGTCACACAGGTGAGGAACCAGGGACAGGACCAGGAATCCGTGCGCGATCGGCGCGCCGTAGGGTCCGCTCTCGGCCCGCACCGGGTCCACGTGAATCCACTGGTCGTCGCGCGTGACTCCGGCGAAGCCACGCACGTCCTCCAGCGTCACCTCGTGCCAGTCACCGTGCCCGAGCGATGCGTCACGGCGCTCGTCGTACCAGGCCGCGATCTCGTTGATCATGCTCATGCCGTCGCCTTCCCCGTGGCGCGAAACCGTTTCGGGAGCGACTGTCGAGCGAGGTGCTCCGCCAGCGCCTGCAACGTCGGGTTGTCCCGGACGACGGTGGGCAACAGTTCGTATCCCAGCTCGGTACTGATCGTGCGAATGACCATGACGGTCATGAGGGAGTCCATGCCGACCTGATAGAGGTTCTGTCTCTCGTCGAGCTCGGCCGGGGACATCCCGAGGGCTCCGGCGATGACGTGCCGCAGGTAGGCGAGCAATGCGCTCGACCGGTCCTCCGGGCTCGCCGATCGCACCGCGTCGGCGAGGGCCCCGCCGGATCCGACCGGTTTGCCCGCCGTACCGGTCTTGCCGGCGACCGGGTCCGCGGTCAGCGAGGCGTTCCCGGAGGCGTGGGCCTGGGCCACGAAGGACCACTCCGCGTCGACGATGGCCACCGGGGATCCCGGCCATCGATCCGACAGACCACGCACGACGGAGCGCAGCACCCCGGCGTTCAACGTGCGCAGCCCCGGCACTCGGAGAGCCTCATCCTGCTCGCCGCCGTCCATTCCGTGGTCGATCGGGCCGAACCCCACCACACGGACGCCGGAACCGGCCAGTGCGTCGAGATAGGTGCTCGCCGCGGCACAGTGCGCAAGTCCGACCGAGCCCAGCAGTCCGGCCGTCGACGAGAAGCAGACGACGTCCGCGCCACGATGTTCGGCAACGAGGTGGCGCAGGTTCGCCATCCCGGTCGCCTTCGTGGCGAACATCGTGTCCACCTGCGCATCGGAAAGGGCGCCGATGTCCGCGATCGACCCGTCGAAGGCGCAGTGATACACCCGTCGCAGCTCCGGCAGGTCACGGCCGAACCGATCGCCGACGGCGGTCACGGAGTCGGGGTCGCGGACGTCGAAGGACATCTCGACGATCTGCGTCCCGCTTTCCCGCAGTGTCTCGACCTCGTCGGTCAGTGGACCGAAACCACCGCGTCGGGAGGCCACGACGACGCATTCGGCACCAGCGGCCACCAATTCCCGTACGAGGAGCGATCCCAGTCGTCCGGTGCCGCCCACGACCAGGTGCGTGCCCTCACCGAGCGATGTGGCCGGTTCGGGCGCCGGGGCCGTGACCAACCGCGGCTGTAGGCGTTTCCCCCGCCGACGGGCGATCTGAAGCACGGACGTCGACCCGACGAGTTCCTTCAGCAGTGCCTCCGCAACAGCCCGCGTGTCGGTCTCGTCGAGGTCCAGCGTTCCGCCCCAGTGGTCGGGGTACTCGAGTGCGGCGGTTCGGCCGAATCCCCACAACGCGGCTTGCGCGGCCTGCGGCGCCGTGTCGTCCGTCGCGGTCTGCACCGCGTGCCGGGTGACGTAGTGCAATCGTGGCGCATCGTCCACAGTGCTCAATGCACGCAGCGTCGCCACGGCGTCGCGAACGAGCTTGAGCGCCTCCTGTGGGTCGGCGTCCTCCACCGACACGGGTGTGAGGGACACGATCCGGTCGATTGGCTCGCTCGCGTGGAGCTGATCGAGCAGTTCGTCGGCCGTCGGCTCGCCGCGCATCCGGTAACAGCGGACACCACGTTGCCGGAGAGTGTCCAACAGACTGCTGTCCGCCCCCAGGAGCAGCCAGGTCTCCTGCTGCGGCGGCCTCGGGCTCGCCGGTGCCGGACGCCACGCCAGCTGATAGGCCAGTTCGGCCAGCTCTCCGGTCGAAGGCGTGGTCCTCGTGCCGGTCGGGGCCGCGGCGTGCGTCCCGGTCGGGGCGAAACGCACACCACCGAGCATCGCGAGGGGTCCGTCCTCATCGCTGAGGACGACGTCGACGACGTTCGGTTCCGGTTCCCGCCTGAACGCCTGGGCCCGGTCGGGCCGGCCCGGGCGCAGTACCGTCCACGCGTCGACGGCGGCGACGATGGACACCCCGGACGTCTCTTCGAGCACGGTGCCCGCGAGCTGCATGGCGCCGTCGATCAACACCGGATGTAGCGGGTATTGACCGTGGGAGTCGGTGAGACGCGGCAAGTCCAGCTGCGCCGCGGCAGCACGCCCGTCGCCGCGCATCGTCGTGACACAGCGGAGTTCGGGTCCGTACTCGATGGCGTGGGCAGCCAGTCCCGCGTACAGATCGTCCCCGGTGACGACCTCGGAGCCCTCAGACATCGGGGGCGCTTCGACCTTGCCTCGCCCGGCGGGTTCGAACCGCGCCGACACCGACAAGGTCCAATCCAGACTCCCCACTGGACGGTAGAAGGTGCGGGCTTCCGCGGTATCCGTTGCGTCGTCCCGGCGACAGATGATCTGGACGTCGATCGGACCTTCCGCGGGAATCGGAGCGTGGAAGGTCACCGCCCTCGCCGAGGGGCGGTCGTAGCCACATTCCCGCCCGGCCACCGTGAGAAGCCCCAGTGCGTACGAGGCGGGGGCCACGGGAGTTCCGGCGACACGGTGCGCCGCGGGCCAACCGAGTGCCACCGGGTCCATCGTGAGCTGCCAGATCCGGGTCCGCGGCTCGTCGGCCGGTACCGTGAACGTACCGAGTAGTGGGTGTCCCTCCGCCGAGGCCGGAGCGGCGAGTGGTGTCCGGTCACGCCAGTAGCGCCGGTGGTTCCACGCGCGTGGCGGCAAGGCGACCAGGCGCCCCTTGGCCATGCTCGAGGGCCATCGAATCCCACCGCCCAGGCAGTGCAGGTGGGCCAATGCCAGCGAGAACGCCAGGCCGTCCCTCTGTTCCCGATGGAGTGTTCCGAACACCTGACCATCCGTGTCGGCCGCCGCGAGGGTGTCGGTGACGGGCCGGACCAAGATGGGGTGCGGACTCACCTCGATGAAGACCGAGTGTCCGTCCGCCGCTGCTGCGCTGACGGCGTCCGCCAGCAGGACCGGTTGGCGCAGGTTGTCCGCCCAGTACTCGGCGTCCGTGGACCGATCCAACCTGTGACCGGACACGGTCGAGTACACGGGGATCGTCGGTTCCTTCGGCACGATCTCGGCCAGGTCGGCGCGAATGTCGTCGAGAATGTCGTCCACCTGCGACGAGTGCGACGCGACGTCCACCTGTACCTTGACGGCGTCGAGGCCACGTTCCGTGCACGTCTTCACCAGCCGTTCGATCCCGTCGACCGAGCCGGAAACTACCGTCGAGCTCGGACTCGGCACTACGCCAACCGTGACGTCCTCGCCGAGTGCCTCTTCGGTGATCACGTTCTGCACGACGGCCTCACCGGCAGCGATCATCGCCATGGCCCCGCGACCGGCGATACCGCGCAGCGCGCGTGAACGACGGCACGTGACCCGCGCCGCATCGGTCAGGGACAGGGCTCCGGCGACCGCCGCCGCGGCGACTTCTCCCATGGAGTGCCCGATGACGGCCGACGGTGTGACACCGTGTGCGCGCCATGTCTCCGCGAGCGCCACCTGGACAGCGAACAGCACCGGCTGCACGACGTCGATCGAGTCGAGTGTGTGTTGGTCGTCCGAACGCAGGACCTCAAGCAGGCTGAAGCCGCTCTCCTCGGCGATGATCGGTTCGAGCTCCTCGATCACGTCGGCGAAGGCGGGCTCGTCGAGCAGCTCACGCCCCATGCCGATCCACTGCGAACCCTGGCCTGAGAAAACGAACACCGGAGTCGGGTTATCACGGACGGTGCCGGTGACAACGTTCCCGTGCGCCCTTCCCCTGGCGAGGGCCTCCAGCGCCGAGCACAGCTCGTCGGCGGTGTCGGCCGCGATCGCCGCACGAACCCTTCCCGGGGCACGACGAAGTGTCAACGTGTGCGCGATGTCGGCGACATCCGGTTCGGCGCCGTCCCGAAGGGTGGACAGGATCGCCTCGGCGTCGGCCCGGACCGCCTCGGCCGAACTCGCCGACAACGTCGCCACCGCGAGTAGGACGGACGCGGAACCGCGAGGCCGTGGCTCCTCCGCTTCCTGCGGAGCCTCCTCGACGACGACGTGCGCGTTCGTGCCGCCGAAGCCGAATGAGCTGATCCCTGCGAGGCGGGGCCGTTCCCGGCGGGGCCAGGCGACACTGTCGCGGACGACGTCCAGCAGACCATCGGATTCGGCGAGCTTGGCGTTCGGTGTGGCGTAGTTGAGGTTCCCCGGCAACCGCTCGTGCCACAGCGAGAGGACCGTCTTGATGAGCCCGGCGATACCGGCCGCGGCTTCGAGATGGCCGAGGTTGGTCTTGACCGCACCGAGCCGCAGCGGATGTGCGGGGTCACGGCCCGCGGTCATGACGGCCTGGAGCGCGGACAGCTCGACGGCATCGCCCAAGGTCGTTCCCGTGCCGTGCGCTTCGACGAAATCGACACTGCCCGGTTCGACCCCGGCATTGCGGTAGGCGGTACGCAGCAGTTCTTCCTGCGCACCGGGGTGGGGTGCCATCAGGCCGTTGGATTGGCCGTTCGACCCCACCGCGCTACCCCGGATCACGGCGAGCACCCGATCACCGTCCCGGACGGCGTCGCTCAGCCGTTTCAACGCCACCATGCCGCAGCCCTCGCTGCGCGAGTAGCCGTCCGCGTCGGCATCGAAAGTCTTGCACCGGCCATCGCTTGAGAGCACACCGGAACGCGTGAACGCCACCGATACCGCGGGTGAGAGCAGCACGTTCACCCCACCGGCGAGTGCGATGTCGCAGTCACCGGCGCGCAAGCTCTGTACCGCGAGGTGAACCGCGACCAAAGAGCTGGAACAGGCCGTGTCCACCGTCATCGTCGGGCCGCGCGTGCCGAGCGCGTACGAGATCCGGTTCGCCACGATCCCCATCGAGGCGCCGGTCGCCGCCCAGCCGTCGAGGGTCGACAGATCGTCCGGGACGTAGTCGGCGGAGGACGCGCCCATGAAGATCCCGGTGGTGGATCCGGACAGCGTCGCCGGTGTGACACCGGCGTGGTCCAGGCACTCGATGGCCACTTCCAGAGCGATCCGCTGTTGCGGATCCATGGCGTTCGCCTCGTTGGGCGAGATGCCGAAGAAGCCGGGATCGAACGCGGCGATGTCGTCGAGGAACCCTCCCAGACCCGCCGGGCCGTCGACCAGCGTGGCCACGTCGGTCGACCTTGCCTTCTCGAAGTCCCACCGGCCACGGGGGACACGCCCGATGACGTCCCGGCCGGAGACCAACAAGTCCCACAGCCGTTCGGGTCCGTGAATACCGGCGGGGAACCGGCACCCCAGTCCGATCACCGCGACGGGATCGTCCATCTTGGCATCTACAGTGGACTCTTCCGGCACTTCCTGTTCGGCACCCGGGGACAGCCGACTCGCGATGTGGGCCGCAAGCAGGGCGATACTCGGGAACTCGAACACCGTGTCCGGCGGAATGTCCAGGCCGTAGTGCTCGCCCAGCTCTCCGGTGAGTTCCACGATGTCCGCCGAGCTCAGACCTACCTCGTACACCGGCATGGTCAGGCTGATCGAGTGCTGGGGGATGTCGGCTCGTTCGCTGACCCAGTCGAGGATGCGGCCGCGGATCGCCAGTTGCTGTTCGGTAGGCGCGACGACCTTCATCAAGTTCCCTCGCTCATGTGTCCTGCTGTGTTCACGGTTTCAGAACCTGATCGGGTTCTCGGTCAGGTATTCGCGCAGTCGGCGCTTGGCCTCGACCTTGTCCTCGGCGGGGATCAGGTCCATCGACGCCTGGTCGCCGTCCAGCTCCGCGTAGTGGTAGTACTCGTGCCGCAGGATCGAGCCGATGATCGCGTCGTGGTACTCACCGTCGAGGAAGAAGTAGTCCCGCAGCACACCTTCGATGCGGATGTGGCCGGAGGTGAAGATCTGGACCATGCGGCGGTTGAAGGCTCCGGTCTTGAGGTGGATGCGGTGTGCATTGCGTTGGTGGAACAGGAACTCGATCAGCAACATCACCGCTTCGACGCCGTAGCCGAGGTCCCACAGCTCCGGGATGCCGACGGCGCTACCGACTTCGAAGTGTCCGTCGTAGGTCAACTGATGCCAGTTCACCGCTCCGACACGTTCGCCGTCCTTGTCGATGACCATCATGTACGTCATGCGGCCGCTGGTCTGCGTGCGGAGCTGTTCGCCTGTCACGGCATAGACGCCACCCGATGAGAAGACCGACACCTCTGAGGACGACCACTGGGCGAGTAGATCCCAGTCCTCGGCGGTCATCGACGGGTCAAGCGATACCAACTTCCCTTTCATCGCTGTTCATGCGCCCTTTCAACCTGTGGACCGCCATTGCTTTCGCCAGCCGAGCACATCGGCAGCTTGACAGAAACCATGGGAAATCCGTGGCTCCGATTTGCATCGCGCTCCGAAGCCGTTCGAACGAGAACTTTGGCCTAGTTGTACCGGACTTGGATTCCAGGTGTAAGCAGGACCCCATAAAATTGTGCGAATGCAAACTCCTTCCCGGCGACCGCCCTAATGTGAACCGCAGACTCATTCAACGCAGTGGGCCGAACTCTACACTTAAACGTTGTCAGTTCGTTTTACACCGAGCCCAAAGGAAACATGACACCATTCGGCGGCCGGGATATACGCCCAGATGGACGACATCGAGAGCATGCACCCGTATGGGTGACACAAAAAGAAGGCCTACTCCCCCAAACGTCGTATCTTCCCCTGAAGTTTCTTGACGTCATGATCAACACACTGTTAGATCTGCCAGACAGAGCGACCCTAATAGGGTTAGTTAACGGGAGGCCCCTACAACTCTGTGCGATCAACCCTTAGACGTGGAAGCCACACAAGGCGACGCACCTTTGTGTCTTTAATATGCGCGCAAGAAAGCACTGTCTACTGTTCACAACGCATTAATTAATGCGTCATCCGTTGCTGGAAACAGCGTTCGCGGACATGCTCCAGCAAGCTTGGCACAGTCCCGGCCGAAGACCTGCTGAAATTGTTCCTGGAGGGCATAATGGTGTCGAGTCCGATAGCATTAATGGATCCGGATGCCGTTTTGTCCAGGTCGGCCGGCATGGCTGCTGACCTCCGTCGCCTCGGTGTCCGGGAAGCCGACCGCGTCGCGGTGTCCGACACCAACTCCCCCGGCTTCATCTGGGCCATGCAGGCCTTGATGAAGCTCGGTTGCGGTGTCGTCCTACTCGACCCGGCCCTCGCCGTCGGCGATATCAGACAGTACCTCGGCAGGGCACGTGTGCGCTGGCTGATCAGTGACACCCCGGCACACCAAGCGCTCGGCGAGGAGGGGACGACCACCGTCCTCGGCTTGACCGACCTGGTCGAGAACATATCCCAGCATCCCGAGGACGTGGGTGACAACACCTCGGGGTGGCTTTCCCGGGACGACGGACTGACCACGGTGTCGTCCGGTTCGACGGGCACGCCGAAGTTGATCGCCCGCTCCGGCAACGCCGTCCTGAACAACATGCGTCGTACATCGGCACGGATGTCCTATCAGGACAGCGACATCCTCGCTCCACTGATCCCGTTCAGCCACCAATACGGCATGTCGCTGGTCTTGCTGGCCCGAGTCAACAGGGTACCGTTGCTCATCACCCCCTACGCTCGGCTCGACCACGCGTTGGTGGCTATCGCCGACCATGGAGCCACCGTCGTCGACGGGACGCCCTCGACGTTCCGCAGCGCCACAAACTTCCTTCGGCACCGTGATGAGCTACGACAACGCTTGAGTGGTGTTCGAATGTGGTGCGTGGGTGGCGCACCACTACCGCAAGCCGTGGCGAGCGACTTCGCCGAACTCATGGGCAAGCCTCTGCTCGACGGCTACGGCTCCACCGAACTGGGCAACATCGCTCTTGCCGGTCCGGACGCACCCCATGTGATGTCCGCTCTCGACGGAGTGCGGATCTCGATCACCGGGCCGGACGGATCGCCCTGTGCCACCGGTGAGACCGGGGAGATCTGGGTCGACTCCCCGGACCTGATGGCCGGCGTGATCCACGGCGACGGCCTCCACCCGCAACCACGGGGGATGTTCCGCACCGGGGACTTCGGGTACCTCGACGAACACGGCGGGCTACACGTGATCGGGCGACGCGGGGCCGTGCACCGGCGCGGCAACACGCTGTATCCCGACGCGCTCTCCCGTAAGGCCGCACAACTCGGCGTGGAGGTCCACATCGTCCCCACACCGGGACGGAACGGCGACGTGCGTCTCGTGTTCCTCGTCGAGGACCCGTCCGACGCCGACGCGCTCACCTGGCGCCGACGTCTCGAATCGGTTCTCGCCCGGTACGAGGCACCGGACCGTGTGCTCGTCCTTCCCGAGTTCCCCCGACTGAGCAATGGAAAGACCGACATCGTGCAGTTGACGGCATTCGCGGAAGCCGCGGATGTCCACACCTTCCGAAGCAAGACATTCAGTCCTCGGCCCGCCATGATCGGCGGTTCGGCAGGAAGAAGATGACCATGAGTTCTCCCCAGCACGCTCCTCCACCACTTCGACGAGTCGTCGTCACCGGTATGGGTGCGGTCACGCCGATCGGCAACACGTGGTCTCAGACCTGGGCGAACATGCTGCGCGGAGTCATCGGGATCGCACCGTTGACGCGTATCAAGTGCGATGACCTCCCCGTGCGCATCGGCGGTGAGATCAAGGACTTCGATCCCGAGCAGTACATGTCGCGCAAGGTGATCCGTCGCACCGACTGTTCCGTGCACATCGCGATCGCAGCGGCCGTGATGGCGATGGAGGACGCCAAGCTCGAGATCGACGACGATCTGGCCGAACGAGTCGGTGTCGTGCTCGGCTCGGGAGGTGGACCGGTGCACTTGACCGCCGCTGCACGGACGAAGCTGGACACCGTCGGCCCACGGGGAATCAGCGCGTTCTGCTTCTCCGGCAGCAGCGTCGACAGTGCCGCCAGTGAGATCGCGTTGCTCGCCGGCGCCCAGGGCAACTCCTACTGTGTCTCCACGGCATGCGCGACCGGTGCGACAGCCATCGCGGAAGCGAGCCGGATGATCCAGCTGGGCGAGGCGGACGTCGTCATCGCGGGTGGGACAGACGACACCATGACGCGTCTCGAAATCACCTCGGCCGCTATCTCCCGCGCGCTGTCCCGAAGCGACAGGGACCCGACGCAGGTCTGCCGACCGTTCGACAAGGACCGAGACGGTTTCGTCATGAGCGCGGGTGCCGGTGTCGTCATCCTCGAAAGTGCCGAGCACGCGATCGCTCGACAAGCCACGATCATCGGTGAGCTTGCGGGGACCGGCTCCACCACGGACGCCTACCACATCACCGCTCCGCACCCGGAAGGGCTCGCCGCCCAGCGCGCCATGAGGATGGCCCTCGATCGCGCCGGTGCCACACCGGACGACGTCGACTACATCAACGCGCACGGCACCTCGACCAAACTCAACGACACCGTCGAGGTCCTGGCGATCCGTTCCGTGTTCGGTGACCGCGCACCGGCTATCCCGATCAGCTCTATCAAGAGCATGACCGGCCACATGTTGGGCGGTGCGGGCGCGGTCGAGCTCATGACGACCCTGGAGACGATCCGTTCCGGTGTCGTGCCACCGACGATCAACTGTGACGACCCGGAAGACCCCGAGATGAACTTCGTGCCCCACCGGCCGCAGGAACACAAGGTCAAGGTCGCGATGAGCAACTCGTTCGGATTCGGCGGGCACAACGTCGTACTCCTCGTGCGTGAGTGGTGCCAGTGAGAAGCCCGGAAAGTGGACCGAGCACAGCCGTCACAAGGACTACGGAAGGGGTGGACGTGCCGAATCTCGAGCTTGATGCCGTGGGACAGGAGGTAAGGAAGCCCTCGGAGGGTTCTCTGTCCTGGGCTGAGCGAGACATCGAGCAACTGACGCTGGCGGCGATGAGGGTGATCCTCGATCGCTGGGACGACCTACTTGACGTACTGACCGGCGTGGCCAGCCACTCGGCTGCCGTCGACGAGCTACGGTGGTCCGTCTCGACGTTGGCCGGAGGACCGTGGGAGATCGAACGCAGGAAGCCACGGCGTATCTCCGAACTCGCGGTTTTCCTCCCTTCCAACAATGTCCTCTACTCGTACGTCCTCTTCGGTCTCATTCCGGCCGGGTATGCGGAGCGAGTGGTGATCCGCCCTTCGGCCCGGGTGCGGGAGATCTCGACGAAGATCCATGATCTCCTCCAGGCGGAGCTCGAGCCGCTCGGTCAGTTCCCGATCGAGTTCGCGCCGATCTCACAGCGCAAGTTCATCCGCCGGTGCCAGGACGCCGACGTCGTCGTGTTCAACGGGAAGCCGGAGAACGCCGTCTCAGTGTCCGAGCAGCTCCCTCGGCAATTGATGCTGTGCTTCGGCTCCGGTCCCAACCCGGTGGTGATCGGGCCCCGGCTTGACGAGTTCACCGTCATCGACGACATCATGCGTGCCCGGTTCTACAACTCCGGCCAGGACTGCCTGGCTCCGGACCTCATCTTCGTCCACGAGTCCGTGGCCGACGAGGTCGTCGAACGCCTCCACAAGGCCGTCACCGAACTACGGCTCGGTCCGACCACCGACCCCACCACCGACGTGGCACCGTTGGCGTATCCGGACGCCATCGAAGGCATCCAGGAGTTCATCGAGAAACACCGTGAGCTGATCACGGCCGGCGGTGAGGTCGATCTCGACACAGGGTTCGTCCAGCCCACGATCGTGGAGATGGACTGGGACGAGACGTTCCATCCCCCGGAGTTCTTCGGCCCGGTGCTGTGTGTCATGAAGTATCGCGACGCGGCCGACGTCTCCTCGTGGTTGCACAGCCCCGAGGAGATGCGACGCGGCATGTACTTGTGCGTCTACGGCGAACCCGGACTCACCGGTGATGTCGTCGGGACCAGCATCGTGCTGCGCGAACAGTCCACGTTCGACTTCGAGAACGGCAATGAGCCGCTCGGTGGGTTCGGCGTCGAGAGCGGACATGTCCGGCGAGGCGAGAATGTCGTCGCACGTCCCCTGCTGCTCTCGGCGGAACTCGGTCACGCCAAGCTGTCCGAACTGTGGAGCCACTGATGGCACAAGGGCGAAGCTGCTGGGACGTCGTCACCGAAGTACTGTCGGCCTTCGGATGCACGACCGTGTTCGGGCTGCCGTCGGACGAACCCGGACTACTCGACCAGGCCGCTGAACGCACCGAGTTCGACGTCCGTGTCATCGGCGATCAGCGAGTTGCCGCGTGCGCAGCGGCGGGCTATGCCATCACGGCCGGAAAGCCCGCGGTCCTCGCGTTGAACTCGGGTCCGAGTTTCGCCAACGCCATACCCGGCCTGCTCGAGTGCGCGTCCCTTTCAGCGCCGCTCGTCGTCGTGACCACCAGGGTTCCCGCGGAGAACATCGGACGTGGTGGCTTTCAATACCTCGATCAGCAAGGCATGGCGGCCGACCTCGTCACGTGGCGGTACGTCGTCGATGATCCGTCGAACCTCGCGTGGGCGGTCGGCCGCGCCGTCCGGCTCGCCTCCGCCGGTCGTGGTGGCATCACCTTGATCGAACTCACCGATGAAGTCGTCAGGGCCGAGATCCCGGACAGCGGGCTACCCCGTCCTGTACCGGTGTCCCCGCCCGCTCCGGCCCCGGAGGCGCTCACCCGCGCGGCCGATCTCGCCGCGGCGGCCGAGCGCCCACTGCTGGTGGTCGGGGGAGGCGCACGCGGCGTCTCGCCGACACAGCTGGAATCCCTGGCCGACGCGCTCGGGGCGGCCGTGTTCTGCACCGCGGCCGGCCGGGGTGTGATGCCGGAGTCGTCCGACCGATTCCTTGGCCTCGTGGGCCTCTACACGACCCCACCGGCGGGGCGGATTCTCGAGGACGCGGACCTCCTCGTCATCGTGGGTAGTCGATTCGAGGAAACCGCGCGCATGGGCTGGGACAGCTGGCGAGACATCCCTGTCGTCCATGTCGACGTCGACGACACGGCGTTCGGCGAAAGCGTCGAACCCTCCGTGCCAATCCTCGCGGACGCGGCGCTCACCGTCCCCCAGCTGCTTCACGAGCTCTCCGGGCGCACCCATCCGGACAGGACGAAGTGGGCGCACAGACAACGAGCGGTTCGCGCGGAGCAGTCCGCGCTCACGGACGTCGGTTTCGACCGTTCCCCCACACGCGCCACGCTCGCTGCGCTGCAACGGGAGATAGACCCGATCTCCGTACTCGTACAGGAGAACGGTCTGCATGACATCTGGTCGTACCACTACCCCGTGACCACCCTGCGGCCCGGCACGCGTGTGGTGTGCCCTGGTGAACAAACCATGATGGGCTTCGGGTTCGCCGCCTCGGTGGGCGCCGCGATCGCGACGGACGAAGGCACGGTCGTCACCGTCACGGGTGACAGCGCGTTTCTGCTCAACGTCAACGTGCTCAACGCGTTTAGGGAACACCGACTCGGTGTCGTCGTGGTCATCCTGGACAACCAGGGCTACGGCTGGCCGCGCCACCTACGCGCCTCGGAGCAGGTCGACGTCACGCTCACCGAGCGTCGGGCACACCCTTCCGTCACGGACCTCGCGACCGCATTCGGCGGTTGGGGCTGCGACGTGGCCGACGAGCGACAGCTCAGCTCCGCGCTCGCGAAGGCTATCCGAAACTCCGCGCAGGGGATTTTCTCCCTCATCAGGGTTCCGGTTCACGACAAGGACGTCCCCGTCGGAATTCTGAATCTCGACAACGACAGCGAAGACACAAGCGAGGAATCGTGATCGAGGGATTCGTCGAGGCTGTGCGCGCCTCTGCACGGGAACGTGGTGACAGTCCCGCGTTCACCGAACTGAAGTATCACAGGGGCAACGACGCATCGGCCACCACCCGCAGTTACACGGAGCTGGATCGCGACGCCCTTGCCATCGGGAACTGGCTGTCGCAGCGGTCGCGGAAGGGGGCCCGCGTTGCGATCGTGTGTCCGCAGGACTATCGATACGTGGCCGCGTTCGTCGGCTGCCTCTACGCCGGTCGCATCGCCGTTCCCCTACCCAACGTCGAGTCGTACCGACCGAACGACCGGCTTGTCTCCGTGATCTCCGATGCGGAGCCGGAGATCGTACTGACCGCGGAGTCCACGGTGGACCAGGTTGCCGATGTCCTCCGGGAAGCCGACTTGGTCGCCCAGGTCGTCGCGGTGGAGGAATTGGTCACCATCGACCCGGCCGGGTGGTCGCCGGAGCCGATGGCGCCATCGGATCTGGCCTACCTGCAATACACCTCGGGGTCAACGGGAACTCCGTCCGGGGTCCGCATCACCCACGGCAACATCCGCGCCAACACCGAGCAGATCCTCGGTTTCGCACCGTTCGTGGGCCCCGGTGCCACGACCGTGAGCTGGGTGCCGTACTTCCACGACCTCGGGCTCGTCACCGGTTTGGTGGTGCCGTTGGCGGCGGGTGCGCATGTCGTCCAGTTGAGCCCGACCGCGTTCATACAGGTTCCGTATCGCTGGCTCAAAGCGGTTTCGGACTACCGATCGTGCTGGATGGTCGGACCGAACTTCTCCTACGACTTGTGTGTTCGACGGGTACGGCCCGAACTCAAAGGTGACCTCGACCTGTCCTGTGTACACGGGCTGATCAGCGGCGGCGAGATGGTACGTCCGGACAGCCAGCGCGCGTTTTTCGAGGCGTTCTCCGAATGTGGCCTCAAGCCACACATCGACGCGGGCTCCTACGGACTCGCCGAGGCCACCCTCTGCGTCACTTCGTGGAACGAGGACTCCCGCGATATCGAGTTCGTCTTCGATCGCGACCTGCTCGCCGCGAACGTCGTCCGTCGTGTCGAACCCGACAGTCCGACCGGGCGTCCTATGGCGCCGTGCGGGACCGCTCTCAAGGATATCGATGTTCGTATCGTCGACCCCGAGTCCCACACCGAGGTGGTGGGAGAGGGCGTCGGCGAGATCTGGGTCCAGGGGCCCAATATCGCCGATGGGTATTGGCGTCAGCCCGAGCGCACCGCCGAGGTGTTCGGCGCCGTCTGCGATGGGTTGCCGGGCCAGTGGTTGCGTACCGGGGACCTCGGTTTCTTCCATAATGGACTTCTTTTCGTGTCGGGACGGCGTAAGGACCTCATCGTCATCGACGGCAAGAACCACGATCCCGCCGACATCGAGGCCACCATCGAAGGTTCCCCCGCGGGATCGGTTGTCGAATGTTCCGCCGCGCTGTCGGTCGACGACGGCCACGCCGAGCAGGTCGTGATCGTGACCGAGGTGAGGCGGGTGGACATGGCCGAGGAAGAAACCCGCACAGAACTTGGTCGAAACCTACGTCGAGTGGTCCATCAGACTCACGGAATCCACATTCAGCAAATCGTCCTGGTACCTCGTGGAACAATTCCCAAGACCAGTAGTCGGAAAGTTCGTCGCAGCGAGTGCAAAAGCTTACTGCTGGCTTCCGAACTGAAGATCATAGACCGCGTCTAAACAGCAAAGGAGAATGTCATGGCCGCTGAGGAAATCACCTCGAAGCTGATCGACATCATCGCGGACATCGGCGATATCCCCCGCGATGAGGTGCAGAACGAGAAGTACCTCATCGACGACCTCGACATCGACTCTCTGTCGTTGGTGGAGATTGGCGCGACCATCGAGGACGACCTCGGGGTCGCGATTCCCGACGACAAGTTGGCCGAGCTGAAGAGCGTGGGAGACCTCGTCGACTACGTGACACAGCAAGCCATCCCGAGCTGACACACACTCTCCCGTGGCCCATGGCGCGGATCGATCGGCCGATAGGCCTGAAAAGGAGGCGCTGCTATGCTCCCCGTCACGCGAGCGCCATGATCGATCACACAGCGCACACGCGCTGCGGTTTGACAACGAGCGCGTAATCGACGGAGGAAGACTTGGGGACTCAGGATATCCTAGCGGTAGCAGGCCTTGCCGTTGTCGACTCGACTAACTTTTCCCTCATCCTGGGAACAATCTACCTCGTCGTTTCCAATAAAAGACCGATGTCGCGCGTACTGGCGTTCATCGGTGTTTTCTTCACGATTTACGTCGTTGTCGGCAATCTGCTCGCGGCGGGCGCGCGATCACTGGAGTTGAATGAGACGACCGTCGATTACATCCAGCTCGGCATCGGAGCGGCGCTGCTGCTGTACGGGCTCGTCGCGCCACGGGAGAAGAAGACACGCTACAACACTGAAGGGGCGACATCGATCATCGGCGCGGTCGGCCTCGGGCTGACCGCCTCGGCCATCGAGGTGGCAACGGCGTTGCCGTACTTCGGTGCCATCGCCATCGTGACCCAAGCGGATCTGCCGGTCCCCGTAGTCGCGTTGATCCTCATCGTTTACAACTTCATCGCGGTCAGCCCGTGTCTGCTCGTGGCAGTGCTGTACTCGCGATCCAAGAACAGGTTCAGGGCGAAGATCGATGCATGGATGCAGCGCCAGCGTGAGAAGAAGAAGACCTCACGCACCGGTCTGCTGGTTTTGTGCGTCGTCGCCGGTCTGTACATCAGCAGCGATGCGCTGTTCCGGCTGGAGTACTTCGGCCTCGTCGATATTCCCGAAATCCCCGAAGAGGCGAAGTAGACGTCGCTGCCGCGCCGTGGGAAGTGAAGAGAGGTAAGCCTTGCAATACGCAGTCGAAGCCGAAAACCTGGTGAAACGGTTCGGCAAGACGACGGCGCTGAGCAACTTCAACATCGCGATCTCCCCCGGCACCATCGTGGGTCTGCTCGGCCCCAACGGGGCCGGCAAGACCACCGCGGTACGGATTCTGGCCACGCTGACCCGGCCGGATTCGGGTCGTGCGCTGGTATACGGCAATGACGTGGTGCGCAACCCCGTTCGTGTGCGCAGGCTGGTGGGACTGACGGGGCAGTACGCGTCCTTGGACGAGGACCTCTCGGGCTTGGAGAACCTCGTCCTCGTGAGCAGGCTGTCAAACCTCAGTCGCGCCGAGGCTCGCCGGCGTGCCCAGGAACTGCTCGAAGGGTTCGACATCGTCCACGCCGCCAACCGACCGGTGCGGACGTATTCGGGCGGTATGCGACGGCGGATCGATCTGGCGGCGAGCATTGTCAGCCGCCCCCGTGTCCTCTTCCTCGACGAACCGACCACCGGCCTCGATCCCCGAGCCCGTAGCGATATGTGGACGATCATCCGTGAGATGGTCGGCGAGGGGGTGAGCGTGTTGCTCACCACCCAGTATCTGGAGGAGGCCGACGAGCTCGCCGATACGATCACAGTGATCGACACCGGTCGTGTGATCGCCGAGGGCAAACCGCACGAGCTCAAACGCCGCATCGGTTCCCAAACCCTGGAGCTGCGCATCCCGGCTGATGCGGATACCGAGACGGTCACTCGCATTCTCGAGGAATTGACGGAGACCCGACCGGATTTCCAAGCCGAGACACGCACGTTCAAGGCACCGGTGCAGGATTCCCGCATCATGTCCGCCGTGGTGCGCCAACTCGATCTGGCGGACATCGCGGTGGAAGAGCTCGCACTGCGCCTCCCGAGTCTGGACGAGGTGTTCCTCGGCCTCACCGGCCGGCACAAGAGCGACTCCGAAGCCACGGACAGTGGCACGGACAGCGGCGATGCCGGATCGGACAGCCAGGCCACGGATCGATTGGAACTAACGCGATGACCACCGTGCCTCATTCGTTGTTCGCCGCGGAGGATTCTCCCGACTCCACGGCGAAACACGCCGACCGCGTCTCCTTCACCGAGGGGATGAATCATATCGCCGCGCTGATCTGGCGCGGCGCGCTACGCATCCGTAAGGCACCGGACCAGTTGCTGGACGTCACGCTGCAGCCGCTGTTGTTCCTGCTGTTGTTCTCGTTCCTCTTCGGTGGCGCGGTCGCGGGCAGCACCGAGGACTACCTACAGCAGTTGGTCCCCGGTCTCGCCGTGCAGAACACGATCATGGCCAGCTTCGCCGCGGGTGTCTATCTGAACACCGACATCAACAAGGGCATCTTCGACCGGTTCCGGAGCCTGGCGATCCCACGGTCGGCACCGTTGATTGGTGCCGTGATCTCGGACATCGTCCGATACTTCGTCGCCTTGGCGGTGCTGTTGCTCACGGCGTTCCCGCTCGGCTTCTCCCTGAACTCCTCGATCCCGGCGTTCTTCATGACGATCGTGGTGCTCGTCGTGGTCGGGCTGTGTTTCTGCTGGATGTCCGTGTTCGTCGGAATGCTGGTGCGGACCACCGCGTCGGTGCAGGGATTGATGACCATGTTCGTCATCCCGCTCACGTTCGGCAGCAACGTCTTCGTGCCCACCGAGACCATGCCGGGTTGGCTGGCTGCCTGGTCGGACGTCAACCCGGTGAGCCTGATCGCCGACGTCATGCGAGGACTCATGCTGAGGAACGAGCTTTCGCCGTCGATCTTGGGCGTCGTGGCGTGGCTGGTCGGGATCGTCGCCGTGTTCTTCCCCCTCGCGATGTGGGCGTACCGGCGTCGTGTCGGCTGAACCCGGGGACGGACCGACCTCGGGCAGGTTGAGCTGCCGGCATTCGTCAGCTGGGAAGCTCGCCGTGCCCCGCCATGTGGCGCACGGGTGAAAACCGGCTCGACTGGGTAGGCGTCTTACATCCCTCGGGAATGTGGAGGTGTGCCGTGCCGGTCTGGCGAGTGCGGGATTTCCACGACGACTACCTCGACCAGGCGATCAGCATCTGGGACGCCAGTCGTGAACGTGTCGAACCGGTGTTCTTAGCCGCCGAGGTCATCGCGACAGCGTGGGCAGGTCACGCCCACCGCGAGGCGCGCCTCGACTTCGGCGGCGTACTCACCGCACTGCCGGTGCTCTGGGTCAACCACCCTAACCGGGCAGCAGACGCGATGTTCAAACCTCTTCAGCTCGCGGCCGCTGCGGCCTGCGGGCTGCGCATCCAACCGACCCTGGTCACCAACTCGCTGGCCTCCGCGACGCGGTTCATCCGCGAGCACGGTGTCGATGAGGTGGTCTGCAAGTCCTTCGGCCCGAACACCATTACCGAAGGCGGTCAGCTCAAGACCGCCTATACCCGCTGCCTCACCGAGAACGACTTGGTCGAGTTGGACGGGGTCGCCTCCACCGCGACTCAGCTGCAACGGTAGGTAGATAAGGCCTATGAAGCCCGAGTGGTCGTGGTCGGCGAGCGGATGTTCACCATCACCATCACCGCGGACTCTCCGCAGGCGTGAGTGGATTGGAGGGCCGATTTCACCGCATTGCGTTATCGCCTCATCGACACGCCGCCCGAGATTGAGAAGGGACTACGCCGCTACCTGGATACTCTCGGCTTGGGTTACGCCGCAGTCGATTTCGCTATTGATGCCGACGGGCGGTGGTGTTTTCTGGAGTCGAACAGCTCCGGCCAGTACAGGTGGCTGGAAGCCCAGACCGGGGCACCGCTCACCGCTGCCCTGGCTGATCTGCTCACCAGCCAAAGGAACGCCCATGATGAGCACGGCCACTGACGTCGAATGGGGTTTGTATGCCGCACGGCTCGCGGATGAGCTGGCCGCGGTGGGCAAACTCATCGACCCCCCGCCTGGCCGACGCCATCCGAGCTGTTCCGCGACACATATTCGTACCCACCTACTACCAGCCAGGCCCCGGACGGTGACTGGACCGAGCACACCGGTCTCGACTATCTCGGCACGATCTATGCCAACACCGCGCTGATCACCGCTCTCGCTCCCACTCCGGTCGGTATCACGGTGCTGTCGTCGTCGACTCAGCCGGGCTTGATGACCCGCATGATCGAAGCTCTTCACCTCGCCGACGGGATGCGGGTGCTGGAGATCGGCACCGGCACCGGTTACAACGCGGCCCGGTTGGCGCACCGGTTGGGGGAGGACAAAGTTCTCCGTCGATGTCGAGCCCGAGCTCGTCGAGCTGGCTCGCCAGAGGCTGGCCGCACTTGGCTATCATCCGACCGTGGTCGTCGGCGACGGCGCCGAGGGCCTGGCCGAGCACGCACCGTTCGATGCGATTATCGCCACCTGCGCCGTCCCGGTCGTCCCCCTGGGCGTGGATCGAGCAGACCACCCCCGGCGGGGTGGTCCTCACTGATCTCAAGCCCGCACCCGGCGCGGACAACCTCGTCCGGCTCACCCGCACCGCCACTAACCGTGCGGAGGGCCGCTTCGACGCGACCTACGCGGCGTTCATGGACCTGCGCCCTCAGCCCCGCCACAGCCCGGCTGGATTCCGGGTCGAGCGCGACCGTGATCAGGCCGAACGCGGCACGACCAACTTGGACCCCCACACTCCGTGGAGCTCACTGTTGGTTTGGTTCCTCGCATCCTTCGATCTTGGAGGCGAGATCGCCTACGGCTACACCATCCCGGACGGCGGCGCCCTCCCCGCCCATAGCAACAACGCGCCGACCGCGTCTTGGATCGCCACATCGGACGGCTCCTGGGCCGAAACCACACTTGCTGATCAGAATGGTCGGCATGATGTGGCCGAGGGCGGTCCTCGTCGCCTCTGGCGTCTTGTCGAGAAGGCCCACCGCACCTGGATCGAACTAGGCCAACCCGGCTGGGACCGCTTCGGCCTCACCGTCACGCCTGGTGTCCACACCGTCTGGCTCGACCAGCCCGACAGCGAACACACCTGGCAGCTCAATCATCCGTGCTGGCCGGAGTAATTTCGGTGTTTCAGCCGTCCCAGTCATGCCAGAACGGTGTCCGGTCGTTCCCGGCGGTGAGGAGGTCGGTCTTCAAGGTGCCGGGCCGTATGTCGGGGTCGGCGAGTTGCACGACCTGTTCGCGAAGCGCAGCGGCGCTGGGGAACCGGTCTGCGGTCTTCGCCTCAGAGGTTACGCGCCGTGGCAGCGCAGCGCCAGGCTAGTTAGGGCCGTGATGGCGGCGATAAGCCCGCTGCAGCTGGCGAGAGCTCTCGACCACTGCCCCGGATCAGGGCGCGGCGGTGGAGCGCCTGGAATGCGCGTGCCTCCCGTGCCTCGCGGGAAGTTGCCGCCGTGGGCCCGTGGGCTGTCCAGCGTGGGCGCTACTTGACCTCGTGCTACAGACGGCAATGGTGCATCAATGTCGACAAGTGATGCGCCCACCGCCGGCAGGGGCTTTAGTTCGGCTGCGGCGGTGTCGGGTCGATGATGTCGATGGTGCTGCCCGTGCCCCGCAACACGACTTCCGAGGAGAAATGACCCTCACCCAACAACCGCCCGGTGGTGCCCTTCATTCGGACGACCTCCTCACCACATAGGAACACGAGGATGTTGCCCTCGGTGTCGAACCCGTACTCGGATTCCGGTAGCGGAGCGCCGACCTCACGCTCGATCCACTCCTCGGTATGCGGTCCGATGATGATGTGCACGGTGGTCCAGTCCCCCGGCACCAACTCCTTGAGTGGCCTGCTCTGCTTGCCGTCGCGCAGCTCGCGCAGTTGATTGGCGAATTCCTCGTCGTACTCCATCGAACCGCTTTCCCCCTCCACGCCACACGCGGTGAACGTGACGAGCAGAAAGAGCACCAACGCAACGACTCGCATGAGAGGTCCCATGCCAGCAATCGTGCTCCGAACACGCCGAGGTGTCGTCCGGTGTGATGTGCCTCAGCGCTCGGGCTGTCGGTGGCCCCATCATCGTCGGACCCCGTTCGCCCGGCCTCGCCGAGGTCGATCCGGTGCGCACGGACTTGTCACCCGTCGATGACGCTTGTCTCCCCGTCACACGACTCGCTCGATGAGCACAACCGGTTCGTCAAGGCCCACGTCGGGATTCTCCATCCCGATGCGCCTGCCGACCTCGGTGTCGTACAGCTCCATCCCATCGGGGTCGCCGGGATCGTCGCCGCTTCGGCTGGTGCACGCACAATCGCCTACCGAACGTGACAGGTATGTACCCGCCGGCCGTGTGCAGAGCACGTCCGAAAGATCGGGAACGTCTTGAACGAGACGGATCGTCAGTGGCGATACCGACGGATACCCCTTGTGCCTTGCCCACGGTCAGGGCTGAGCGCCGACCGCCCACCTACCGGGCCGCTTCGCGTCCCGCCAGGTAGCCGAACACCAGTCCCAGCGAGATCGCCCCTCCCGCACCTCCGTAGAAGCCCTTCGTGGGCGCGCCTCCCGTGTTGCCTGCGGCGTACAGGCCGGGGATGGGCTTGCCTTCGGTGTTCAGTGCGCGTCCGTGGGCGTCGGTCTTCGGGCCGCCCACCGTGCCGAGCGCGCTGGCCTCCACCTTGAGCGCGTAGTACGGCGAGGTGTCGATGGGACCGAGGACGCTGGACTGCGGGCTTTCCAGGATCGGACGCGTGATCTTGGCCAGGGGTCCGACGATGACCGACCGGAGACGTTCCGGGTCGTTCTTCTTCGCCGCGGCTTCCGCGGCCTTGGTCACGACCGGCCCGAGCGCCGCCGCGATGCCCGCCCGAGCCTTCGCGGTGAGTCCCGGAAATCGTGCGTCGGGGGAGTTCTTGCCCAACCACGGGTGGTAGGCACCGAAGTACCGGTCGAACAATGTCTCCCCTCGGCCGAACCACGGGTCGCGACCTTTTCGGGCTTCGGGGTTGAACTGGTCGACGGTCCGCAACAGTCCCACTTCGTCGACGCCGATCTGGGCCGCCAACCCCGCCAGGGTGTCGGCACGGTGGATGTACTCGGGAACCTCCCCACCGGGCGGGATGCCGAAGATCCCGAACTTGGTCCAGTAGTTGTGGTCGAAGATGAGCCATGCCGTGGCGTTCGGCATGGTGCCCGTCTTCGGGTCGACCTCCCGCATGATCTTGCCGAGTTGGTCGTAGGGCAGGGCCTCGTTCGCGAAACGCTCGCCCTTGCTGTTCACCATGATGCTGTGTGGCAGGGAACGCTCCCCCAGGAACACTCGCGCGAGTGGGCGGCCTTCCAGCGTTTCGCCGGGCAGTTGCACCGCGGGCATCCACCAGGCGTCCTGCATGGAGGTCAGGTCGGCGCCCACTTCCTTGGCCAGCTGCACCGCGATCCCCTCATGTCCCTTCGGGGAGACCTGCGCCTTGAACGGCGCGTGGAGATAGGTCTTGGTGACGTCGTCCGAGCTTTCGAAGCCGCCGCTTGCCAGCACCACTCCTTTGGCGGCGCGCGCGGTCTTCTCGGCGCCGTTCGTCCGCACGACGACGCCCCGCACCGCCCCGGAGTCCTCCGTGAGGAGCCGGGCCGCGGGCGCTTCGATCCGCACATCGACGCCGTTGTTCAGGCACCCTTCCAAAAGCGCGCCGACCAGGGCCGGCCCGGCCATCCAGACGTCCTTACTGTCCAGCCCGGCCAGCATCCAGAACGGAAGTGGGTTCCTGGCCATGCCGGTCTGCAAGGCCGGTCGCACGTACTGACGGGCCTCCCCCAGTTTCTCGGGGGCGAAAGGGCCGGGGAACAGGGCCCGGCCGACCGACGCGCCGTCGATGTCGGACCGGTAGTCCGGCCAGATCGCCGGGACCCACCCGAAGGACGTGTGTTCTTCGATGAACCGGGCGACGTGTGGACCCGTTTCCAGGAACTTCTCCACGATCTCGTGGTCGAGGATCTTGTACCGGCCTTCGCCGTAGATGTAGCGGCGGGCTTTGTCCAGGTCGTCGTCCACCTGGAGCTGTTCGGTCGAGAAACCGTGGTTGGGGATCCACGCCGCCCCGCGGAAATGCCGGTGGCACCACCGACGATCGGCTAGGACTCCACGACGAGGACCCGTGCCCCCTGTTTGGCCGCGCTGAGCGCCGCCATCAGCTCTGCCCCACCGGAACCGACAACGGCCACGTCGACCTCGTCCGGAATGCCCTTCTGTGACACGGTCCCGACGGAACCGGTGTGCTGGGTCGGAGTGCTCGCCACGATCTCCTCCGTACGGGTAGCGTCTCGGCTGGCCTTGCCACGGGCCTCCGTTTACGCCACGGATTCGGGCGTAAACGGAGGCAGGAGCGATGGCATGCGGGAACCTCATCCTCTGTTATCCATTCCCGCACCGTTCGACGAGCAAACCGGTTCGACGTCATTCACGAAATCGGAAGGTGTCGCACGGCCGAAGGCGCGGGTCGGTCAAGCCGCTCCCGACGATGAGCACCCGATCACCGCGACCGCCTGTATTCATGCCTCCGCGCGCGCTCTCACGCCTCGCTGCACACCGTCGGCGCACGAGAAGCCCAATGATCTTCAGCCTTGAAAGAACTTGCGGCCGGAAAAGAAGTGATCGACGCAGAACGCTCGGCTGGGAGAACCCAACCGAGCGTCGCCGTGCCCACATTCGTGTCCGGGCATCGCATGTGCCATAGCGTTCCAGACGACACAAGCGTCCTTTGTGGCGAGAAAAATGGATCTCATCGGACCGCGCTTTATCGATGAGCCCATGAGGGACCCCGGGACCGCCCATCGCGGTGTTCCAGGCCTGGAACACCGCGATGGGCCTGCCGGCCTTCGTCAGCGACGGGCCGGGAACTCCACGACCTGTTGGTAGGTCGGGCGGTTCTGCCAGCTCACCTTCTCGTGGCCGATACCGCCGATCTTGGAGTGCACGATGGCGTCGGCGCACCACTGGTCACCGGCCTCGCACTCCGCATCACCGGGGTAGACCTCCTCGGCCGGGGTCGTGGCCGCCTCCGCGAGCGTGTCGAGCAGCACCTGGCGGCACGTGGACGCGTCGCCGCTGCCGCACAGTGACTCGTCGAGCCCGCCAGGAACGTCGTCGCCGAGTGCCACGCGGACGTCCTTGGAGACCTGTCCGAACCAGCCGTGTTGGAACGCCGAACCCTGGTGTCCCTGGCCGACATGCAGTCCGGACTCCCCGTTCTGCCAACCGGAGGGTGATTCGTTGATGCGCAGCACGTCGGTCAGGGCCTCGTAGGCCGGGCCGCCCAGTTCCGGTTCGAACATGCCCCGCACCAGCAGCGGCCACCACGCGTCCATCAACTGGATCGCCGAGGCGTGCTCGTAGACGTAGCTGCCGTGTTCGGTCTCCACCCGCCGACCGCCGTCCTCCAACCACTCCCGCAGCTCGTCGATGCGCGCGGCCAGTTCGGGGTCGTCAACGGGTTCGGTGTCGATCAGCCGCAACAGGTCGGGCAGGATCCGCTCGGCACGCAGGTCGGTGACCCCCGCCTCGGCCATGGCCTGGGTCAGGGAGACCCGGTCGAATGTGCCGTCTCCCTCCAGACGGTCGGCGATCCGGTGGTCCAGCAGGTCCCCGCGGTGCACGGCGCCCTTCTCCGGCAACGCGCCCGCCGTTCCCGGTGCCTGCTTGTTGTTCCAACTGATGTAGTAGTCCTGGTTGATCGAATGGGGGTGCTCCTCGAACGACACGTACCGCGCGGTGTTGTCCTCCGGGTTCCAGTCCTCCCATTCGTAGGCCGGGTCCGAGGCGACCGGCATGCTCGGATCGACCTGGGGCGGGCGCACGACGTTGGCACCGGAGTTGAAGTACGCGGCGTCGTCGGCGTCGACGTAGAACCAGTTGAACGTGAAGTTGATGTCGTGGGCGGCGCGCTGGAAGTCCTCCGCCGAGGTGATGGCCTGCGGGTCGTTGAACTTCTGGAACCCGATGATCGAATCGAGTTCGTGCAGGAACGTCGACCGTGCCGTCGTGAACGCCACGGGCTTACCGTCGACGGTGCCACGGTGGGTCACCGGACCGTAGTGGGTGCGAAACGACACCAACCGGTACGAGCCCTTCGGGGTCGAGTCGCCGAGGTTCGGCTTCCACTCGTTGTGTCGCTCCACCGTCCGCATCGGCACACACTCGCCCCGGAACAGGTAGGACGACGAGTCGACGGTGGCCGGGCCGCCGTCCGGTTCGCACAGCTCCACGGTGTAGGTGTCGATGATGTCCTGGCTCGCGGTGGTGGCGCTCCAGGCGTAGTCCTGGCCGCGGCCGAGCAGGGTGTAGAAGCTCAAGCCCGCGAACGACGCGCCCTTCGACGAGATCCCCGGGCCCTGCAGCTCTTGGAGGGTGAGCAGCTGGGGAGCGAAGTAGCCGGTCTGGGGGCCGAACACGGCGACCGGATGTCCGCTGTCGGTGTGTTCACCCGACACGACCAGCGCGTTGGACATGCCCCGCGGCTGGCCCATGCCCTCGGGCACGACACCGTCGTCGAAGAGTCCGCGCAGAACCTCGGTCTGATCGTTCGAGTCCGCTTTCGGCTCGGCGGCGTCGTTCTTGGCAGCCGTGGCGGCACCCTCGACGGCCGATCCGGTCGGGTCGAACACCAATTGCTGTTCGATCACCGAACCCCGGTCCGGCCATACGACGCCCTCCGGGTCCTCGGGTGCGTTGCCGTACGGGAAGCTCTGTCCGTCGTGGATGGTGCTGATGGCCTCGGGGTCGTTCTCGGCGCGGAAGACCTTCCAGATCTCCTCCCCGCGTTCGACGCCGAACCGCTCGTGCAGTTCCAGCCAGGCGATGGCGTTCTGCACCTCGTTACCGCCACCACCGCCGAACTGGGCACCGATCAGCGCGGCGAGCACGACGATGTCGGTTGGTTTGAACGGTTCGATGCGACCCTTGTTCGTGATCGCGTCGACGTGCCCGGTGGCGACGTACTCGCCGGGAAAATACCGACCGCGATGCGATTTTTCGATGTAGGCGTTGATTCCCGCCACATAGGACTTCAGATCCTCGATGGCCTGGGCGCCGCGTTCGCCCCTGCGGGCGACGTCGTCGAGCTGTTGTTGCAGTTCCTCCTCGGTGTACGGCGCGGCGGCGAAGAATTGCTGTTCCAGTGCGCGGTTCGCGGGTGCGCCGCCGGCGAACGAGGAGACCGTTCCCCGCCCGGCCCGGCGCAGCACGTCCATGAGGAAGAGCTTGTCCTCGGCCGTGGCGTATCCGGCGCCGAACATGGTTCCGGAGCGGGTGGTGCCGGTGATGTGTGGGACGCCGGCGGACTTATCGCGCACGATGGTGACGTCCTCGCGTGGCCGGTAGCTGCGCTCGACCTGGTCCTCGGGAACGCCGAACGAGTTGTCGTTGAAGAACTCGGTGATGGTGTCGGTGGTCAGACCCGAATACCGGGTGGCGAGTTCGTCGTAGGCGTCGAGCTGGTCATCGGAGTGTTTCGGCAGGGTGCCGAACAACAGATGACCGACGAGCTCGATGAAGGTGGCGTTGCCGTTCTGGCCAGGTGGCAGGATGTCGTGGCACTGCTCACCGCAGTAGTCCGGCGCCGGCTCCGGTAGAGGCGCGTGGCGCGCACTCGCGGGAGGTGCGGTCACCACAGTGCCGACCACAGCCGCGACGGCGAACACGGCCACTGTGCGCGAAAGTCGCGACATGGCAGGGTCCTTCCGTTGATCGATGACGGAAGACCCTAGCCTCAGCCAAAAAGAAATGAAAGCATTTCATATTCGGCTCAGCCGTATGGACCACAGGTGACCACGACGTCCTCACCGAAACCGATTTCCGCGCTAGGCGTAGGCCGGGAACCGTTCCCAGACTCGGTGGTGGCGGAGTAGATCGACGACTTTCCGGAGAACCGCTTCGGCGTCGTCACCGACGACGATTCCGGGCGCGTCCACGGGGATTCCCGCACCGTCGAACGCCGACCGGGCGGAGGCCAGCGCGCCCAGCGGTTTGGCGTGTCGGTACGCCTCGGTGAGCATGAGCTCCACACGCGGGTCGATGGCCGCATCGGCGGTGCCGTTCCAGGCCTTGGCGTCGCGGGTGGCGAAAGCGTCCTTGCCCGGGACGGGCGCTGCGGCCACGATCAGCGCGTCGAACTCGGTGGAGCGCCCGGTGACGAAACTGCGCTGCACGGTGACGGGATCGCCGCTGTTCGCGCCGAGCTTGCCACCGGTGGGGCCGATGACGAGCGGCACCATGTCGCCATTGAAGATCTCCCGCCGCAGGGCACGGACGGCGTCCAGGTCGGCGTTTTCGTCGGCGATGATGCCGATCAGGCGCCCCTTGGTGGGCCACTTGCTGCCCACCTGCGACAGCGCCGGGCTGGGCTGGACATCCGGGAGCTCGCGGGTGGCCTTGGGCGCGGGCAGTCCGAGGCCCTCGGCCACCCTCTCGCACAGGTAGGGATCGACTTCCGCGAGCGCCCGCAGAGTGCGCTCCTTGACCGCCTGCTCATAGCACTTGCCGAGTTCGAAGACGAAACCGTCGATGGTGTGCTCACGTTCGACCGGTGACAGGCTCAACCAGAACATTCGCGGCTGGGTGAAGTGGTCGGCGAACGATTCGGGCGCTTGGCGGACCTTCTGCGAGGCCTCGACCGGTGTGGGGACCTCGACGTATCCGCCTTCGTCGCTGCCGGCGAAGAAGGGGCAACCGCCGTCCAGGGAGTTGGGCTTGTAGGGGGCGACACCGGTGTGCACGGCCGTCTGGTGCATGCCGTCGCGCAGCATGTCATTGACGGGCGCGTGTGGACGGTTGATCGGCAGTTGCGCGAAGTTGGGGCCGCCGAGCCGCATGAGCTGAGTGTCGAGGTAGGAGAACAACCGTCCGGCCAGCAGTGGATCATCGGTGACGTCGATGCCGGGCACCAGATGGCCGGCGTGGAAGGCGACCTGCTCGGTCTCGGCGAAGTAGTTGGACGGGTTGCGGTTGAGGGTGAGCAGGCCGATCGGCTGGACCGGCGCCAACTCCTCGGGAACGATCTTGGTGGAGTCCAACAGGTCGATGCCCTCGAACGTCTGCTCAGGCGTGTCGGGGAAGGTCTGGATGCACAGCTCCCACTCCGGGTAGGCACCCGCTTCGATCGCGTCGGCCAGATCGCGGCGGTGGAAGTCGGGATCCACGCCGTTGATGATCTGCGCCTCCTCCCACACCAGGGAGTGCACGCCCGCCTTGGGCTTCCAGATGAACTTCGCCAGGGTCGTCTCACCCTGGGCGTTGACCAGCCGCCAGGTGTGGACGCCGAAGCCCTCCATGGTCCGGTATGAGCGCGGGATGCCCCGGTCGGACATGGCCCAGATCGTGTGGTGCATCGCCTCGGTATGCAGCGACATGAAGTCCCAGAAGGTGTCGTGCGCGCTCTGCGCCTGGGGGATCTCTCGGTCCGGATGCGGCTTGACGGCGTGGATGATGTCGGGGAATTTGATCGCGTCCTGGATGAAGAACACCGCGATGTTGTTGCCGACCAAGTCGTACACGCCTTCGGTGGTATAGAACTTGGTGGCGAACCCACGGGTGTCCCGAACGGTGTCCGACGAACCACGAGACCCGATCACGGTGGAGAACCGCGTGAAGGTCGGGGTCTCGACACCTTCCTGAAGGAATGCCGCTTTCGTGACGTTGGCGGCCGTCCCGTAACTTCTGAACACGCCGTGGGCCGCGGCTCCCCGAGCGTGCACCACTCGTTCGGGAATCCGCTCCTGGTCGAAGTGCATGATCTTTTCCCGCAGGTGGTGGTCCTGCAGGAGCACCGGACCGCGAGGCCCCGCCTTGAGCGAGTGGTCGGAGTCGGGCAGCCGGACTCCTTGTGCGGTGGTCAGGTAGGCACCGCCCTGCGCCATCGCTTCCGCGGACCCGCCTGTCGGCCTGCCCGTGGCGGTGTGCGGGGCCGGCGTGCTCTGGTCGGGTTTGGGCGGAAGCGGTTCATGGGGCTCGGTCGGCTCCTCCAGTGGCGGCGGCTGGCTGCCCGGCCGACCGGGGATGGCCTCGGCGGATTCGTCCTCGTCCTTCGCCCTGTCGGTGAATTTGCTGATCGCTGCCTTGATCGGGTTGGACTCGTCCACCGTGACTCCTCGCAGATCGGTTGCGTGTTCCGGGCGCCGTCGATCCCACGTGGCACGCCGCCATGCCGTTCCCCTACCCCGCCGACAAGTCGATAAGCGGACATTCCCCGAAGGGGTGGGGAATATCGCCCTTTCTCGCCGCATCGCTCACACACCGCGCCGAAAGACGGGGCAACGGCGTCTTTCCCACCCGATCGAGCTGTCTCGTTACACTTCTCGATCAAGAACCGGCGCCCGGCGGCCACTGATGGTTCCGCTCGACTCGGCCCGGATGCGGTCCCCACAATGGGAACACCAGCGCACCCTAAGGAGAACGGCATGAAACCGATCCTGAGCAAGTCCGAAGCCGCCGAACTCATCGTGGCCGCCCGCATCCGCCGAGGGTTGACATGGGCGGGCATCGCCGAGGAGATCGGTGCTCCGGTCGTGTGGACGACGGCCGCGCTGCTCGGGCAGCACCCGATGACCCGCGAACAGGCCGACCACGTGTGCCGATTGCTCGAACTGGACGACACGGTCGCGGAAAGCCTGCAACGCCAGCCCATGCGAGGCAGCGACCCGGAGGTGCTGTCCGACCCGACGATCTACCGTTTCGTCGAGGCTTTGAAGGTCTACGGTCCCGCGCTGAAGGAACTGATCCACGAGGAGTTCGGCGACGGCATCATGAGCGCCATCAACTTCCGCGTCGACGTCTCCCGCCACGAGGACCCGGACGGTGACCGCGTGGTCGTGACCTTCGACGGGAAGTTCCTCGATTACCGCTGGTGACCCGACGAACTCCACTTCGCCGCCCTCATCCGCAACACCTACAAGGTTCTGCTGACCCGCGGCATGCGAGGTGTGTGCGTGTACTCCACGGACCCGGAGACTCAGGCGTTCCTCCACGAGATGACGCGCTGACCGACACCGGGCCACCGGCCACGGCCGCTGCTAGGTTTTCGGACATGCTCGTTCCGACCACGATGCCCGGGGTCACCGACCCACAGGCTGCCGCGTTGCTTCAGCCCCGGTGGGCCCGGGCGCGCGGTTCCCTGCTGACGGCACTGGCCGGGTGCCCGTGGACGATCGTCGCGTTGTGCGTACTCGCACTCGTGGTCACCGTCGCGGTGGATGGTTTCGCCGTGTGGCCGGTGCTGCCCGTGGTGGGTGCGGTGGTGCCCGCCGTGCTCGCGCTCGCGAGTGTTCGTGGGCTGGTGTCCGAGCCGCCGCGGTGGGTGCGTGCGGCGTTTCTCACCGGCGGGGTTCAGCTGTTGCTCGGAGTGTTCCCCGCAGTCGGTTTCGCCACGAACGCGGGTGGCGCCGGGGCCGTCACCGCCACCGTGGTCCTCGTGCTCGCGTTGGCGGCGGTGGCGCTCGGCGTGTTCTTCGCCCGCCGCGCCATGCAGGCGTTGCTGACCCCCGTGTCCCGCGAGCTGGGCGCGACGCCGTTCACCGTCGCCGTCCGAGCCCGGCTCCACGACACCGGCCTCGTGTCCGGTTCGGTGTCGATCGGCAGGGCCGGCCTCGAATGGGCGGCACGCCGACACCGGGCCACCGGCCACGGCCATCTCTCCTTCTCCGAGCTGCGGGACGTCGTACCGACCATGCTGCCCGGCACGTCCGGGCCTGTTCCGTGGCTGGCTCTGTCCGACGGGTCCGTGGCCCAGGCCGTCCCCGGTCCCGCCGTGCTGTTGCGCACCTCGTCCCAAGACGTGCTGTTGCCCGTGGACGAGCCGCACGTGTTCGTCGAATTGCTCTCCGTGCGCGTCGCGGCCTGGCGTGCGACACAATTCCGGTGCACCGCCGAGGCACGGAGGTAGTCGAGGAATCCGCGCAGGACCTCGGCCTCGCTGCTGCCGGTCCGAGGCTGCGGGGTGTCACGGCGACGGTCCTGGCGTGGCGTGGTGGGCATGAGGGGTTCCTTCCTCTGTGAGGTGGCCGCTGGATCAGGTGATACGGCGGATGAGTAGGGCGTGGTCGATGACCTCAGCGGTTTGCCCGTTCGGTCCTGTCGCGACTCTGCGGGGTGTGTCGGCCCGCTCGACCCTCCACGTCGCCGAGTCCAGGCCGATGTCCTCGGCGACCTCCCGTGGGTTCGGGTATCGGACGTCGGGATCCTGGTTCCACGACCACGGCGCGGTCGAGCCGTGGTCGACGACCAGCAGCCGCCCGCCCGTGCGCAACGCGTGCGCGGCCGAGCGCAGGACGGCTGCCCGGTCCAGATCGAAGGGGGTGTGCAGGTAGTGGGCGCAGATCAGGTCGAACTCGCCGCGAGGGAAGCCTTCTCCCAGGTCGTGCCGCACGGCGGTGACTCGGTCGTCGAGGCCGCGTGAGCCGGCGAGGGCGGCGAGCCGCTCGACCGCCACGGTCGAGATGTCGACGGCGGTGACGTGCCACCCCTGGTCGGCGAGCCACAGCGCGTCACCGCCGTCGCCACATCCGAGGTCCAACGCGTCACCAGGCGGCAGGCCGGTGACGGTCTCAGTGAGCCGGACGTTCGGCCGCGGGCCGATAGTCGTCGGTCGAGACGCGTGGACGCTGTCCCAGAATGTGACCGCATCGGTGGTGTGCATCGGTGCCCCTTTCTTCGGCATGGGCCCCAGTCTCACCACGCACACACCCGACTGGCACGAAATCTTGCGGTTTTGGCAAGATGGCTCGGTGGATCGCGACACGAACGACGTGCTTGACGCGGTGGGGCCGCGACTTCGCGCGCTGCGTCGGCACCGCGGCATCACCCTCGCCGAGCTCGCGACGGCGACCGGGGTGTCGGAGAGTACGCTGTCTCGGCTGGAGAGCGGGCAGCGCCGCGCGACCCTGGAGTTGCTGCTCCCGCTCGCCCGCACCTACAACGTTCCGCTGGACGACCTCGTCGGCGCGCCGCGCACCGGCGACCCTCGCGTCCACCTCACGCCGATCCACCGGTTCGGGATGACTTTCGTGCCGCTGTCCCGGCGGCCCGGCGGGGTACAGGCATTCAAAATGATCATTCCGGCACAACCCGAACCACTCGAACCGAACCCGCAGACCCACGACGGCTTCGAATGGTTGTACGTCCTCAACGGACAACTGCGGCTGGTCCTCGGAGAACGCGACCTGACGTTGCGCCCCGGTGAGGCGGCCGAGTTCGACACCTCCTCCCCACACTGGCTGGGCAGCGCCGACGGCGGCGTGGTGGAGCTACTCATCCTGTTCGACCCCCAAGGGATACGCACACACATCCACGCCGGCCCACACCGACCGCCTCACGGCGGAAACCGGTGATGAGCCCGACGAAGCACAGCGAGGGATTTCAGCGTTCACACCCGATAGCGCACCGACCTCCGGTTCCTTCTTCGCGTTCGGTGACGGCGGCAAAGCGACGACACCGCTGGTATAACAGCTTTCAAAAAAAACGAAGCGCTCCGGTGGGACACGGATGAGTCTTCCAGCCGGTGGATGAGCGATTCGTGCTCTGCAACACCCAGCAGGAGTTCCACAACATCGATGCCGCGTTCGCTTTCAGTGATTCTGATGGTCACGCCAGGCCCACCTCACCGCTCTTTCCCAGCGCACGGCGAAAACGACCTCTCCACGGCAGAAGAGCCGGAAGTGGTAAATTCCGAGACACAACACGATCGAAAATAGGCATAAACAGGACATTCAGGGCTGTCGACGCCGCGATCACGCCGATCAGACCAAGAGCATGTACCTACGTCCAGCGGAAAGAATTGCCCCAGAAGGCCCAGCTCGTTGAAGTCAAATGCACGAAATATGGACAACTCGTTGACAGTCAGAGCTAATTGCGACTAGCTTCCACTCTATCCACAACATGAGAATCTGGGGAAACAATGGATACAGCAGCACGCAATGAATTCATCACGGATTCCGTCAATGAGATGTTCTCCGATGTGGGACAGGGATTCGTGAACCGTAACAGCGAACCCGCCATGGTGACTCCCACCACCGTCGGCATCGCGGAAATGGCGATCACGGGCAGCACGATCTGCTTGGTCTGCTGAGTCATAGAAAGCAATATTGGAATGCGCCGAATTAAAATTCGGTCAAGAGCGGCAAAGCTGCTCCTGGGGCCATCGTATCCAGTGGATCGCGCTAAGGCGAGATACTGGACGATGGCCCCAGCCGCAGTCGGTGAGATCATCAGTGGCCTCGAAGCTTTGTCGCAGTTACGCCAGCACAGCGATGAGGGGCTTTTACGAGGTAGGTCGCAACAGCGCGAATCGAGCATTCTTCCTCTACACGTTCGAGAGAAACTCGATACACGCGAAGGAGCTGCGCTTCTCAAGAGTATCGGTGTGGCCGGGGGGATCACGACGCTTCTGTCTCGCTCGTGTCGGCGCACGCAAATCCTTGGAGCGGGCCTGATGCTCCTGGCCAACAGCGCGACAGAATACCGGAATCCCTTTGGTCGAGATGGCTCCGACCAGATGGCCGAGGTGATCAACGGGTACCGTATCGCCACCGCTGTCATCCCGGATGCCGCTCAGTCGGACGAAGTGTTCCTGCGAGCAGTCAACGCGCAAGTGTGCGTGTCGTACCTCGCATCGGGCTTGGCCAAGCTCGTGTCCTACACATGGCGATCGGGCGAGGCGCTGGACCTCGTTCTACAACCCCAGCAGTATGGGCAGAGTTCACTCGCGCAGATGCTGAAGCGAAACCCTAAGCTAGCCCGAATCCTCACTTGGCTCACGGTCGTGTGGGAGACAGCGTTCCCACTCGTATACATCATGGGCCCCCATCGTGCGCGTTACGCGTTGTCAGCCGTTCGTGGATTTCATCTGGGAGTCGCGGCCACAATGGGGCTTCCGCGCTTTTTCTGGGGGTTCTCTTCGTCCCATGGAGCGGTTATGTACGTTATCGATCGACACGCGCGTGCCTGATGAACATCGAAAAGTCCATCCTCACCGCCTTAGCCGGCGTAATCGCGGTCAGTTCAGGCATGTCCTATGTTCGCACCCAGGAAGAACGGGCTCGAAGACTGGGGATAAAAGGTACTTCGGTCCTGCTCGACCAGGAGGGGAGCTCGATCGAGTACCTCTACAGCGAAGCTGAAACGACTTCGAGGACGACGCTCGTCCTGGAGAACGGCCTCGGCGCCCCGCTCGAGTGCTGGGACTGGATCAGATACCTACTGTCCGACGACTTCAACATCCTTTGTTACCACCGGTCCGGCTACGCACGCACCGACAGTCGAGCACGACCCGGACAGTTGCTGGAAGCATTATTGCAGCATTGTTCACCGCAGGGGCCGATCGTGTTCTGTTCACATTCCATCGGATCGCTGGTAACCGGAAACGCTCTCGCTGAATCCGAATACCTTCGGAAGCGAGCACGTGCGGTTGTCGTGCTCGACGGAACCGATGCGGTGCTACTGGACGCTGACCGGCGCTCACGGCGTCGTGTGGAACGGTTCAAGCAGGATTCGCTTCGTCGCATGCTGGGCACTGTGACTGGCATGAATCGGTGGGTCACGAGCCCCCCTGAAAGGGATGTTGAATACCGCCCCGATATTCAACGAGCGTATGTGTCCTTCATTGGCAGCATCCGCACTATCCGGACTGCTCAACAGGAGTACCTCCACGAGCCGACAGAAGGACAAGAGTTTTTGGCGGCACTCGATTTAGAGCGAGTCGTACTATCAGCAGCCGATAACGTCGATCAGCAGCAGACACTCGCCGACCGACTCAACGCACGCTTCCAGGCGGTCTCTCTTAGCAGTCATCGGTCCATCATCGGGAAACTGCCGTGCGCCGAGCAGGTGGCCACCGTGCTCAAGGAGATGCGATGAGGCTAGTTAGGACACTTTGTGGCCGTGTGATGACCGCAGCACTCATCGGGCATATAGTCCTCACTATTTGTGACAATATTCCTGATGACAAGCTACAGCTTCAGACACGTCTCCCCAGCCTCAAGATTCCCCAATGGCGGTTCTTCGCACCCAATCCGGGGATTGAGGACCTCTATGTGATGTACCGCTATCAGAAGGAACTCGGGAAACCTGAATGGAGTAACTGGAAAAACATTTCTTTCCAGACGAAGGCGACACTGCTATCAACGTTTTGGAACCCGGGCAACCGTGCACAGAAAGCTTTATTCGATACCGCCCAGCAAATCCGAACCTTAGGCAGCTATGGCGCAACCTTCGACTGGGTGGTAAGAAGCCAAGGCTATCGATTGCTTTCTGATGTCGTGCGCGATAAATGTCGCAACGAGGGTGTGCGTGGGCGTTGCCAGTTCATGATTTTGGCATCCGTTCCGCAAGAAGGGAAGCAGGGACTGAACCCCATCATGGTGTCACCGGAAATGGATTTGTCCGATAAGCAGGACAGAAACTATGTCTGAGAGTTCCGCCGCCACGAATGCCGCGCTTCCTGCCTTACCGGCCCGCAGCGTTCTCTTCCTGGTTACCGGGTCCGTCAACGCCGCGCTCGTACCCTATTGGTTCCACTGGCTTCGTCAAGCTTACCCGGACCTCACCGTTCATGCGGTCGTGACCGAATCTGCTCAACGTTTCGTCACGGTGGAGGCGTTGCGTCGTTTGGTCTCCGGGTCGGTGTGGACCGATAGTTGGGACGACCCGAATCTCCCGACCGAGGCGCATGTATCGCTTGCCGACATCGCGGATTGCTATGCGGTCTTCCCTGCAACCCTGGACTTCACCATGAGATTGGCGGGAGGATTCGGGAACACACCGGCCTTACTCGCCCTGCAGATGACGACCAAGCCCATCGTCCTGGCTGCCGCGCATCCGGCGAGCAACGCCGTTGTGGAGGAGATGACGACACGGCTGCTCAAACGCGAAAACGTTGCCTTTTCTCCTACCGTCCCCTCCTACAGTGTCGGCAAGAAGAAATGGGAAGGAGAGACCGGGTTCTATCTCCCCGGGGTTTTGGAGACCCTGAACAAGCTTCTTTCCTCCACTACTTAATCATTTCGCTTTCCTCACCGAGAAGCGCTTGAGCGGGGATCGATTCGAACCGCGTCGGGCTGACATGGTTTCGGGAGGTCGGCACACGCGTCGACAGCCGTGCCGCGTAGTCGGTGAGGTGGAGCCGCCCGTCGTCGCCGAAGGTCGGCCCTTCGAGTAGGGTTCCCGTGGGGTTTTCCCGTGGCCCCGCGACTTGCAACACCTTGCGTGCCGTCTGTTCCTTTACGTGCCGGTGTTCCCCGGCCGGGCTCGCCGGGCCGCCGGAAGCCGACGCGCAACCCGCCAGGACCAGTATCGACACGGCGGCGCCGGCGGCTATCGCGCGTCGCCCGGAATTCGTCGTGCGTGTCATGCCAGCTCCTCCACCGTCGTCTCATCCGCTGTTACCTCGTCCGCACCGACGAGTACGTCGTTCATGTCTCTTGCGCGCACCCGCTCGATGGTTACGCTCCACCCATGCCGACCTCCCCACGGTGCGACGCCGCACGCAACCGTGCTCGCCTGATCACCGCGGCCAGGCGCTGTTTCGCGACCTTGGGCCCGGACGTGCCGCTTGAGGACATCGCGCGCGCCGCTGGCGTGAGCCGCACTACGCTGCACCGTCGCTTCGAGACTCGTGAGGATCTCGCGGCCGCCGTGCTGGAACAGAATGTCGCCGACATCGAGGCCCGTGCGAGGAGTTTCCTCGACGCCGCGGACGCGGACAAGTGACCGGAAGGCGGAGCACCGGCCGGATCAAGGTCCGAAGAGGACAGCAGGGCGGTCGCCCCGGCTGTGGTGTTGTGGTCGTTGTGGCTGTTCAAGCAGTATCGCCGGTTTCCTTTCCGAGGTCGGGCTGCTCACTGCTCCGTCCGCTGATCGATCGCGGCCTCGTAGAAGGCGTCCGCTAGTGCCATGATGACGGCGCTGATGCCGGGGCCGTCGCTGAAGAAGTAGTCGGCCATGGTGTTGTGGGCTTCTTGGTTGTCGATGACCGCCTCGGTGACCGCGGCTTGGAAGTCCTGCGATTCCATGAACTGCTTTTTCGAGTTCACCTTGGTCTGGTTGACCAGGTCCGGGTAGGCGAGCAGTCGCTGCACCAGACCCTGCACGAACTCCCGGACCTGGGACTCGGCGAACGACTCGGCGCCGAAGAGATCGTTCATCTTGTCGATGACGACTTGCAGTGCGACGTACTTCGGCTCCTTCCGCGTCCCGGTGCCCGCAGCGCTGATGCCCTTGAGCTCGCCGTCGCCGGTCAGCGAAATGTCGACCGCGGTCCCCTTGCTGTGTTTGACGCCGACCAGGACCACATCGGAGAGGTCGACTTCCGCGGCCCACGACGAATCCGCGATGACCTTCTCCAGAAGCCGCAGGAAGATCGACAGCATCTCCATGTACGGGTCGCCGTAGTCGACGATCTGGCTCATGAAGTCGTAGAGCCGGACGTAGGTGGAGACGTCCTTGCGGAACAGGTCGAGGGTGTTGAGGGTGACCTTGTCGTCGGCCTCGATCGCGGCCGCGTAGCGGCGGGCGAACTCGTTCTTGGCCGGGCTGATCGCGGCTGAGAGCGCGTTGTTGCCCTTGCGGCGGACCCACAGTTCGGCGACCTTCCGCACTTGCTCCGGTGTGTAGATCCCGGCCTGGTCGAGTTTGGTGGACAGGTGGATGACGATGTACGGGTCGGTCTCGGTTTCCAGGGTGGCGTTGGTGAAGTAGGGCTCGAACGCGGCCCGGATGTCCTCGGCTTTGTTGACGAAGTCAAGGACGAACGTCTTGCGCTTCTGTTCCCCGCCCGCGGTGCGATGGGTGCGGTTGAGCCGCGAGAGCGTCTGCACGGCGGTGACCCCGGAAAGCTTCTTGTCGATGTACATCGCCGACAGCAGTGGCTGGTCGAACCCGGTCTGGAACTTGTTGGCGACCAGCATGATCTTGTACGTCGCGCCCTTGAAGGCGGCGGCCAGGTCCGAACCGGCTCCGGGGTTGAGGTTGGCTTCGGTGAACTCGTCGTCCTTGCTCGGCTGCGGCCCCCAGTCCGAGACCCACTCCTCGTCCTCGGCCATGGTCACCGAGCCGGAGAAGGCGACCAGCGTGCGGTAGTTGTACGAGGCGTCCATGGCGGCCCGCTTGGCGATGTAGGCGTCGATCGCCTTCTTGTATTTCACCGCCGCCTTGCGGGAGTCGGTCACGACCATCGCCTTCGCCTTGCCTTCCAGCAGGTGGGCCACGTTGGCGTGGAAGTGCTCGACGATGATCCGCACCTTCTGGCTGATGTTGGTCGGGTGCAGTTTCACCCACCGCATCAGCCCCTTGCGCGCCGCGGTCTCCTCCACTTCGCCACCGTCGCCGCTCTCGGCCTTCCCGGCGATCTTCAGCGCGGTGTCGTAGGTCTGGTAGCCCTTGAGCACGTCGAGGATGTAGCCCTCCTCGATCGCCTGCCGCATCGAGTAGAGGTGGAATTCGACGGGCTTGCCGTCGGGACCTTTGCGGCCGAAGAGTTCCAGGGTCTTGTTCTTCGGTGTCGCGGTGAAGGCGAAGTAGGAGATGTTCTCCGATTCGGCCCGCTCGGTCATCTCCGAGGCCAGGATCGATTCGACGT
>JAJYTH010000122.1 GCA_021793175.1 Actinomycetes bacterium | reverse complement strand
TACCAGCGATCACAACGAACTCGGGAGGTCGGGTGGCCGCGCGCACGGCGGTGAACGAGGTTCGGACGACGACATCCACCCACTCGACCCCACCGGGGCCGACCTCTCGACCTCCTCGCACCGCGCGCTACGCGCTGGTCCTCGGCGGCCTGACCGCCTTCGGCCCTTTGTCCATCGACATGTACCTCCCCGCCCTGCCGGCGATGGCGGCCGATCTGCGCTCCACCGACGCACAGTTGCAGCTCACCCTCGCCGTCTTCCTCCTCGGCCTCGGCATAGGACAACTGGTCGCGGGTCCGCTCTCCGACTCCTTCGGCAGGCGTACACCGCTTCTCATCGGCGTCACGATCTTCACCGCGGCATCGGTGGCGGCGACCCTCAGTCCCACACTTCCCATCCTGATCGCCGCGCGTGCGGCACAGGCGCTCGGCGCGGCCGCAGGCATGGTGATCGCCCGAGCAGCCGTCCGCGACCTGTTCTCCGGCGTCGCGATGGCACGGTTCTTCTCCACCCTGATGCTGGTCACCGGCGCGGCACCCATCCTCGCGCCCGTACTCGGCGGACAACTGCTGCGCTGGACCTCCTGGCGTGGGATCTTCGTCGCCCTCACGGCGTTCGGCGTGACACTGCTCGTCGTCGCGGCCTTCGCGCTTCCGGAGACCCTGCCGAAACCACAGCGCCGATCCGCCCAGCCGCGGGACATCATCGGCACCTACGTCGGACTACTGCGCGACCGCGTCTTCGTCGGATACGCGGTCACCATCGGGCTCGCGTTCTCGGTGATGTTCGCCTACATCTCCGGATCACCGTTCGTCTTCCAACAGCACTACGGACTCTCCGCCTCCGAATATGGATTCGTGTTCGCGCTGAACGGGGTCGGACTCGTGCTCACCGGTCAGCTCAACGGAAGGCTGGTGAGCCGCTTCGCCCCGAGGACGCTCCTCCGCACCGGCCTGGCGCTGTTGCTGACCGGTGTGGTCGGCCTCGTGGTGGCCGCGATATCACGGGCGGAGTTCCCGGTTCTGCTCATACCGCTGTTCGTCACCGTTTCCTCGGTCGGCATGGTCACCCCCAACGCGACGACACTCGCCCTGGCCGACCATCCCCGTTCGGCCGGATCGGCATCGGCGTTGCTGGGGCTGGTGCAATTCCTCACCGGCGGCTGCACCTCCCCGATCGTCGGTCTCCTCGGCGGCGATTCGGCACTGGGCATGGCCGCCGTCATGGCGGTGGCGGCCGCGGCCGCATTCACGACTTTCGTCGCGCTCACTCGGGTCAGACCACAGCGGCACCAGGGCAAACACGTCGACGAATCCGCCCAAATCGATCACGTGGGATGATATTTGCGACTACAGTCGTCCCCGGAACACGATGAAGGGGGCGACGTGAGCGCACGAGACGAGTGGGCTGTCCCCTGCCGTGATCTGGCCGGGCGACGCCGGGAGCTCACCGTGTTCGTCAACGCGGGCCGAGTCGTGCTCATCGCGCCGCCAGGCGAGGCCGCCGTGCTGACCTCCCTTGACGTGGGACGGCTGCGAGCCGCTCTACGCGACGCCGTGATCCAAGCAGGCCACCCCAACGACGAACTCGAAGCCGACGCCACAACCGACTGACCCACAACCGCCGTGTCCGCAGGTTGCGTCGTCGTATCCGCACTCCACGTATGTCGGGGCTAGGCTCTGGCTATGCACCAGGACCGATGGACAGCGGTCGACGAGTACTTCCAGGAGCAACTCGCCCCGCACGACGATGTTCTCGATGCCACGCAGCAGGCGTGCGCGCAGGCCGGCCTTCCCGACATCGCGGTAGCCCCCAACCAGGGGAAACTGCTACATCTGTTGGCTCGGATGGTCGACGCCCGCAGAATCCTGGAGGTCGGCACACTCGGCGGCTACTCCACCATCTGGCTCGCGCGGGCCCTACCCGATGACGGGCAGCTCGTCACTCTCGAAGCCGACACCACCCACGCCGAAGTGGCCCGCAGCAACGTCGAACGGGCGGGCCTGTCGTCCCGCGTGGACATCCGTCTCGGGAAGGCGTTGGACATTCTGCCCACACTTCCGACCAACGAGCCGTTCGACCTGACGTTCATCGACGCGGACAAGGTGAACAATCCGCACTACGTTCGTTGGGCGTTGGATCTCGGCAAGCCGGGCAGCGTGATCGTGGTGGACAACGTGGTGCGCGGCGGAGCGGTGATCGACGCCGACAACGACGACCCGTCGGTCCGTGGCGTGCGGGAGACGGTCGAGCTCCTGCGTACCGAACCTCGCCTGGACGCCACCGCGATCCAGACCGTGGGCAGCAAGGGCTACGACGGCCTCATCATCGCCCGAGTGGTCTCCTGATCTCGTGGCCGCGGCTGCCCCATAGGCACGGTGATCGCTGGTGTATCGGCGAGCATCGTTTCTGGATGTACGCGGGCTGCGGACACAACGACGCAGACTGCGGACACGGCTACGTAATCTGCGGACACGATGGGTCGCCGGGCGCGGGCCGAAGCGTTCGCGCCCGGCGACTTCGACTCAGCCCTTGTTCTCGTAGAGCGGGTGCTTCTTGGCCAACACCGCCACGCGAGAGCGCAGGTCCTCCAGAGTGGCGCTGTCGAAGTCCGGCTGCAGCGCGCGGGCGATGATGTCGGCGACCTCGGTGAAGTCGTCGGCACCGAAACCGCGTGTCGCCAGTGCCGGGGTGCCGATACGCAGACCCGAGGTCACCATCGGCGGACGCGGGTCGAACGGAACGGCGTTGCGGTTCACCGTGATGCCGATGTCGTGCAACCGGTCCTCGGCCTGCTTGCCGTCCAGCTCAGAGTTCACCAGGTCCACGAGCACCAGGTGCACGTCGGTGCCCCCGGTCAGCACTCGCACACCGGCGGAGACACAGTCGGACGCCGACAGTCGCTCGGCGAGGATCTTGGCCCCTTCGAGGACTCGCTGCTGCCGCTCGCGGAACTCCTCGCCGGCGGCGATCTTCAACGCCACGGCCTTACCCGCGATGACGTGTTCGAGGGGCCCACCCTGCTGCCCAGGGAACACCGCCGAGTTGATCTTCTTGGCGTACTCCTGCCTGGACAGGATGATCCCACCGCGCGGCCCACCGAGCGTCTTGTGCGTGGTGGTGGTCACGACGTCGGCATACGGCACGGGGTTCGGGTGCAGGCCCGCCGCCACGAGGCCGGCGAAGTGAGCCATGTCCACCATGAGCTTGGCCCCCACCGAGTCGGCGATACGCCGGAACTCGGCGAAGTCGAGCTGGCGGGGGTAGGCCGACCAACCCGCGATGATCAGCTTGGGCTTGTTCTCGGTCGCCAGACGCTCGACCTCGGCCATGTCCACTCGGCCGGTCTCGCGGTCGACGTGGTAGGCGACCACGTTGTAGAGCCTGCCGGAGAAGTTAATCTTCATGCCGTGGGTGAGGTGACCACCGTGGGCGAGGTCGAGACCCAGGATGGTGTCACCGGGCTCCAGCAGAGCCACCATGGCGGCGGCGTTGGCCTGCGCACCGGAATGCGGCTGCACGTTCGCGTGCTCGGCGCCGAACAGAGCCTTGGCGCGCTCGATGGCGAGGGTTTCGACGACATCGACGTGCTCGCAGCCACCGTAGTAACGCCGTCCCGGGTAACCCTCGGCGTACTTGTTGGTCAGTACCGAACCCTGCGCCTCCAACACGCCGGCGGGCGCGAAGTTCTCCGACGCGATCATCTCCAGCGTCGACTGCTGCCGGTCCAGCTCGGCCGCCACCGCCTCGGCGACCTCCGGGTCCACCGTGGCAAGGTCGGCGTCGAACGAGTTCATGTCAGCCCTCCTGAATCAGTGCGGCATAGGCTTCGGCGTCCAGCAGGTCCGGTACCGACTCGGTGCGGACCTTGAACAACCAACCCGCGTCGTAGGGATCGGAGTTGACGGTCTCGGGCGAGTCCACGACGGACTCGTTGAGCTCGACGACCTCCCCGGTCACCGGCGAGTACAACTCGCTGACGGACTTGGTCGACTCGATCTCGCCGCACACCTCACCCGCTGTGACGTTACTACCTGCCTCGGGGAGCTGGACGAACACCACGTCGCCGAGTGACTCAGCGGCGAAAGCGGTCACACCGACCGTCACCACACTGTCGCCGTCGGTACGCACCCATTCGTGCTCGTTGCTGTAGCGGAGGTCCTGAGGAATGTTCGTCGACAACGATTTCAGCCTTTCGAAGTGGAAGGACGCTGGTAGAAGGGCAGGGACACGACATCGACCGGGGTGGCGCGCCCCCGGATGTCCACCGCGAGGGTGGTACCGGGCTCGGCGACCTCGGGCGTGACGTAGGCCATCGCGATCGGATAGCCCAGTGTGGGCGACAACACGCCGCTGGTGACCTCACCGACCACATCGTCGCCGTTGAGGACACGATAGGAGTGTCGGGGAGCACGGCGCCCTTCGCCACGCAGTCCGACCAACACTTTCTCGGGGTCGCGTTTGTTCTCCAGCGCAGTACGCCCGACGAAATCACCCGGCTTGTCGAACTTCACAGTCCGGCCGAGCCCCGCGTGGAAGGGTGTGAGTTCCCTACTCAACTCGTTGCCGTACAGCGGCATGCCGGCTTCCAGCCGCAGCGTGTCGCGGCACGCCAAACCCGCCGGTGAGAGCCCGTGCGAGGCACCGGCCTCGGCGATGCGTCGCCAGGTGGGCACCGCGGCCTCGGCGTCGACGAACAGTTCGAAGCCGTCCTCACCGGTGTAACCCGTGCGAGCGAGCAGCACGTCGGTGCCGTCGACGGCGGCTGGCATGCTCGCGAAGTACCGCAGGGAATCCGGGTCGGCACCGGTCGCCTCCGCCACGATCGCGGCGGAGGCGGGTCCTTGCACCGCGATCAGTGCGGTCCGCTCGCTCGCGTCGACGACCTCGACGTCGAACGTCCCGGCGCGTTCACGTAGCGCGTCGGCCACGACGGCGGTGTTGCCCGCGTTGGCGACGACGAGGTAACGCTGTTCGGACAACCGGTAGACGACGAGATCGTCGAGCACTCCCCCGTCGGTGTCACACAGCATCGTGTAGCGTGCACGCCCGACCTTGAGGGTGGACAGGTTCCCGACCAATGCGTAGTCCAGTGCCTGTGCGGCCTTGGCACCAGTCACCTCGATCTCGCCCATGTGGGACAGGTCGAATTGGCCCGCCGCCTCTCTCACCGCACGGTGCTCGGCGAGTTCGCTGGAGTACCGCACGGGCATCGACCAGCCGGCGAAGTCGGTGAACGACGCGCCGTACTCGGCGTGCACGGCATGCAGTGGAGTCTTTTTCAGGGTCGTCTCGGTCACGAGGAGGCACCTGCGCTTTCGTAGGAGGAGACGGGCGGGCAGGAGCAGACCAGGTTGCGGTCGCCGTAGGCGCTCTCGATGCGCCGCACCGGCGGCCAGTACTTGCCCTTCGGCGTAGTGTTTCCGGGATACACGGCGGTACGCCGGTCGTACGGCAGGGACCACTGCCCGACGAGCTGTTCGGCGGTGTGCGGCGCGTTGCGCAGCGGACTGTCCTCCACGGACCACGTCCCGGCGGCGACCGCGTCGATCTCCCGGCGGATGGCGATCATCGCCTCACAGAACCGGTCGAGCTCGGCCAAGTCCTCGCTCTCGGTGGGTTCGACCATGAGGGTGCCCGCCACGGGGAACGACATGGTGGGAGCGTGGAAGCCGTAGTCGACGAGTCGCTTGGCCACGTCGTCCACGGTGACGCCGGTCTGTTTGGTCAACTCGCGCAGGTCGAGGATGCACTCGTGCGCCACGAGCCCGTTGCGGCCGGTGTAGAGCACCGGGTAGTGCGGGGCCAGCCGCGCCGCGATGTAGTTGGCGTTCAACACCGCGACCTTGGTGGCCTCGGTGAGTCCTTCCGCGCCCATCATGCGCACGTACGCCCACGAGATCGGCAGGATCGACGCCGAGCCGTACGGGGCAGCCGAGATCGGACCGACGCCCGTGTCCGGTCCCGCTTCCGGGGCCAGCGGGTGATTCGGCAGGTAGGGGGCGAGGTGCGCGCGCACCGCGACCGGCCCCACCCCGGGTCCTCCACCGCCGTGGGGGATGCAGAACGTCTTGTGCAGGTTGAGGTGCGAGACGTCGCCGCCGAACTCGCCCGGCTTGGCGATCCCGAGAAGCGCGTTGAGGTTGGCGCCGTCGACGTAGACCTGGCCACCCGCCTCGTGCACGATCTCGGCCAGTTCGGCGATCCCGTTCTCGTACACGCCGTGCGTGGACGGGTAGGTGACCATGATCGCGGCGAGCGTGTCGCGATGGGCGTCGGCCTTCGCCCGCAGGTCCTCCAGGTCCACATCGCCGTCCGAAGTGCACGCGACCACCACGACCCGCATCCCGGCGAGCACGGCGGAGGCCGCGTTGGTGCCGTGCGCCGACGACGGGATCAGGCACACGTCCCGTTCGGACTGCCCGTTCGCGCGGTGGTAGGCCTGGATGGCGAGCAGTCCCGCCAACTCACCCTGACTGCCCGCGTTGGGTTGCAGCGACACGCTGTCGTAACCGGTGACCTCCGCCAACCAGCGGGACAGCTGGTCGATGAGTTCCCGGTAGCCCTCGGCGTCCTCGGCGGGCGCGAACGGGTGGATGTTCGTGAACTCGGGCCACGTGATGGGTTCCATCTCCGTGGTGGCGTTGAGCTTCATGGTGCACGAGCCGAGCGGGATCATGCCCCGGTCGAGCGCGTAGTCGGAGTCGGCGAGCCTGCGCAGGTAGCGCAGCATCGCCGTCTCCGACCGGTACGTGTGGAAGACGTCGTGGGTGAGGTACTCGCTCGTACGCGACAGCCCCTCAAGGAGTGCGGACCCCGTCCGGGGTTCGGCCGCGGCCTCGACACCGAACGCGCCGAGTACCGCGTCCAACACCTCCGGGGTGGTCGCCTCGTCACACGCCACCCGCACGTGGTCGGCGTCCACCCTGCCGAGGTTGATGCCCGCGTCCCGCGCGGCGGCCAGCACCGCGTCGGCCCGACCCGGCACACGGGCGAGCACGGTGTCGAAGAAATGCTCGTGCACCACGTCCACGCCCCCGGCCCGCAACGCCGCGGCCAACGTGGCGGCGTGCCCGTGCACCCGCTCGGCGATCCCACGCAGCCCGTCGGGGCCGTGGTACACGGCGTACATCGACGCCATCACCGCCAACAGCACCTGAGCGGTGCAGATGTTGCTGGTGGCCTTCTCCCGGCGGATGTGCTGCTCCCGGGTCTGCAGCGCGAGCCGGTAGGCGGGCGCGCCCGCCGCGTCGATGGAGACACCGACGAGCCTGCCCGGCAGCGACCGCTCCAACCCCGACCTCACGGCGAGGTACCCCGCGTGCGGTCCGCCGTAGCCCAACGGCACCCCGAACCGCTGCGTGGTGCCCGCGGCAACATCGGCCCCGAACTCTCCGGGCGGGGTGAGCAGGGTGAGGGCGAGCAGGTCTGCGGCCATGCAGTACAGCGCCTTGGCCGCCTTCGCGGCTTCGCCGATCCGGTGGTAGAAGTCCGGCTCCCGCAACACACCCGAGACACCCGGGTACTGCACGACGACACCGAAGAACTCCTCCGGCAGTCCCTGCGACAGATCCCGGACGTCGACGTCAATGCCCATCTGCTGCGCTCGTGTGCGCACCACCGCGATGGTCTGTGGCAGGCACTCGGAGTCCACCACCACCGTGTTCGAAGACGCCTTCGACACCCGCCGCATGAGCATCGTGGCCTCCGCGACGGCGGTGCCCTCGTCGAGCAGGGAGGCGTTCGCCGTGGTCAGCCCGGTGAGGTCGGAGACCATCGTCTGGAAGTTCAGCAGCGCCTCCAGCCGTCCCTGCGAGATCTCCGGCTGGTACGGCGTGTACGCCGTGTACCAGGCCGGGTTTTCCAGCACGTTGCGGCGGATCACGGCGGGGGTGACGGTGTCGTAGTAGCCGAGGCCGATCATCTGGGTCATGGGCCGGTTCTTGCGGGCCAGTTCCCGCAACTCGGCGATGGCCTGTTGTTCGGACGCTGCCGGGGGAAGTCGGAGGCCGTCCTGGCTACGGATGGCGGTGGGCACGGCGGCCGCCAGGAGAGCGTCCAGGCTGCCGAACCCGCATTCGGCCACCATCTTGGCCTGTTCGGAAGACCCCGGACCGATGTGTCGGCCCGAAAAGGGTGTCACCGTCGGTTCGTCCGACGACGGTGAGGCGGACGACGCGGATGATACGGACATGGGAGCTCCTTCTCGCTGTACCCGAGGCATACCCGCCCCGTACCGGGAACTCCCCCTCTGTCATGGGCACCTGAGAGTTTCACCGCGCGTAACGCGCGGCTTACACCTTGGGTGAGGCTGTACTTCTCGCCTGCTTTCCAGAGTGGCCTCGCCGAAAGCGGTGGCTGTACCTGAGAGATTGTGGGGAATTTGCTCCTTCGGTGCCCCGCCGAGATCACGGGGACTCTCCCGCTTCGGCTCCGTCAGCCGCGATATCCGGTTGTGCGTTTCGGTTGTCAGGATTCGACGTTACCCAGCACCGTGTGGCGAGTCCACCACACATCGCGAACGGTGACAAAAGCCGCGAGACTGTTGACGAACGCTACACAGTGTGTCTGCACGGTGTCCGCACAGTCACGATCGCAGTGGCACGACGGTCAATGTGGCCCCGCTGTCCCGAATCCGCCGTTGCTCGACGGCGGAGAGACCGTCGTCCACCAGCACCAGATCGAGTTCGGCCAGAGG
>JAJYTH010000121.1 GCA_021793175.1 Actinomycetes bacterium | reverse complement strand
CCAGGGTGACCTGCCGCAGGTCACCCTGGTGCCACGGGTCACCCTGGTGCCACGGGTGACGCGGGTGCCGCAGGTGTCGTTGGTCGCGGGAACGGTGCTCGAAGTGGTGAACATGCCAGATCCTCCTATGGCCGCGTGTGACCTGTAAAGGTTTGGGAACAAATGGCACAAGGTCGTGCAGGGGAAAACGTAGGAGCCTTTTTGGGTCCGAACAAGTTCCTCTTGACCGGTACCCCCGCACGTACGTGGAAGTGCGACCTTTCGCCAACGTCCTTTCCGCTCATCGTGGGATGACCGGCGTGGCAAGCGGGTGATATGGGGGCCAGAGGGTCACGCAAATTGCACATGCTCACCGTGGCAGGTGAGTAGGGAGTGCGACGGTCGGATACCCTGCGGCCGTGAGCATCCTCGAGACGATCCTGGTCTTCGTGGCGATACCGCTGGCCGTCTACGGCTTCTTCGCGCTGGTGACGCTACGGTCGAAGTTCGCGAGCAGGCCCCGGTACCGGCCGGGACAGGCGTGGGACTACCCGCCCGTGTGGTGGACCGCCAACCCAGAGGGTGTGGGACAGCGGCACGCCGACGGTGCTGAGGAAAGCACCGCTCCGTCGACAGTTCGTGGAGGTGCCAGTGGGAACTGGTGAACTGACCCGGGACAGCAAGTCCACCGGGCTCGAAGGGACGAAGCACCAGCCTGGTGCCGCAGTGACGGCGAGTGGCCGAGTGTCCGTGGCACAGATGTACGAGCCCACTACTCCCTCCGGCCCCTTCAGTACGGCTCAGTTGGCTCGTCTCGACGAGGCGCTGACCTTGGCCAGCCGGGAGACGGGGCTCGACTTCAGCATCTACCTCGGTGAGCTCGGCGACGAATCTCGGCAGAGCGCCGAGGCGCTGCACAGCACGCTCGGTGAGCGTGGTGACGAGGCCGTGCTGATCGCCGTGTCACCCGGCGAACGCGTCGTCGAGGTGGTCACCGGTGCCCGTGCCATGCAGCGTCTGTCCGACCGGGGCGCCAAGCTCGCGGTGATGAGCATGGTCGCCTCGTTCAAGGAGGGTGACCTCATCGGTGGGCTCATCAGCGGCCTTCGCATGATGGCCGACCAGGCGGGTTCAGCCCCGCGTTCCTGAGGAGCTCGACGAAGTCCACACGAAAAAGGCCGCCGTCCCCGAACTCCTGAGTCGAGGACGGCGGCCTTTTTCGTTCATCCGGTCGTTTCGGTCAGCTCTCGTCGAACTTGCGGGCGGCCAACGCGCGCACAACGCCGGCACGGCCCTCGGACACCAACCGCCGCAGTGCCGCCGGGTGAGTCCCCTCCAACCACGCGTCCGCCGCCGCGATGCCTTCTTCCGACACCTCCCACGACGGATACAGGCCGAGGACGGTCGGCTGTGCACGCTCACTGGACCGCCGACTCCACACCTCGTCGAGCATCTCGAAGTACCGCTGGGTGTAGTCACCCAACAGGTGCTTCTGCGCCGGGTGGGAGAAGCCCGCGATGATGGCCTCGTTCACCGCGTTCGGGGACTCGTCGTCGTAGACCGCGCGTTCCCAGGCCTCCGCCTTCGCTTCCGGGGTGGGACGTAGTGCCCGCGCCCGCTCGGCGTGCCTGCGGCCGGTGGCCGTGTCGTCGCGTCGCAGCTCGGCGTCGATCTCGGTATCACCGGCGCGGCCGTGTGCCACCAGCGCGTGCAGCAGGCGCCACCGCAGGTCGGTGTCCACCGTGAGGCCCTCCAGCGGTGCCGAACCATCCAGCCAGCCCGCCAGCACGTCCAACGTGGCGTCGTCGAGCACGGAATTGGTGAGGGCGTTGACGAACGCGAGTTGGTGGTCCGAACCGGGCTCCTCCGAACGAGCCAGTTCCAGCAGCGCCGCGGTGTAGGAGGGCCAACCGTGCTCGGCCGCCCACGAGGGATCCGCGTAGGAGTCCAGTGCCGCCCGCGCCTGCACGAGCAGCCGCTGCACCACCCCGACCTCGGTCTCGGCGTAGAGGCCACGTTGGACGAGCGTGACGAAGTCGCGAGCCTTTATCTCCGCGTCCCGCGTCATCTCCCACGCGGCCGACCAGCACAGCGTGCGCGGCAACGGCTCGGTGATGTCGTCGATGCGGTCCACGAGCGTCGCCAACGACCCGCTGTCCAACCGCATCGCGCAGTAGGTGAGGTCGTCGTCGTTGACCAGGACGAGCGGCCCCGCCTTGACACCGACCAGATCGGCCACGTCGGTGTGTTCACCGTCGACGTCGAGTTCCACGCGATGGGTCCTCACCAGCGAGCCCGTACGGTCGTAGTCGTAGACGCCGACCGCGACCCGGTGGGTCCGCAACTCGCCCGCCCCGGGCTTCGCCCCGCCCTGTTCGATGGCGAACGAGCGGTACCGACCCTCGTCGTCCAGCTCGAATCGAGGACGCAGCGTGTTGAGCCCCGTGGTCTCCAACCACTGGGCGCTCCACCAGGACAGGTCGCGGCCCGACGCCTCCTCCAGCGCGGCCAGCAGGTCGGTCAGTGTCGCGTTGCCCCAGGCGTGCCTGTCGAAGTAGACCTTCAGCCCGGACAGGAAGTTCTCCTGCCCCACGTACGCCACCAGCTGCTTGAGCACGCTTGCGCCCTTGGCGTAGGTGATGCCGTCGAAGTTCACCTCCACCGCGTGCAGGTCCACCATGTCGGCGGCGATCGGGTGGGTGGACGGCAGTTGGTCCTGGCGGTACGCCCACGACTTCTCGATGTTGGCGAAGCTGGTCCACGCGCCCGTGTACTCGGTCGCCTCGGCCTGAGCCAGCACACTGGCGAACGTGGCGAACGACTCGTTCAGCCACAGGTCGTCCCACCAGCGCATGGTCACGAGGTTGCCGAACCACATGTGCGCCATCTCGTGCAGCAGCGTCTCGGCCCTGCGCTCGTACGAGTAGCGAGTCACGCGGCTGCGGAAGACGTAGTCCTCCAGGAAGGTTACCGCGCCCACGTTCTCCATCGCCCCGGCGTTGAACTCGGGGACGAACAGCTGGTCGTACTTCGCGAACGGGTAGGGCACACCGAACTTCTCGTGGAAGAAGCGGAAGCCCTGCTTGGTCTCGGTGAACAGCCGGTCGGCGTCCATGTGCTCGGCCAGCGAGGCACGGCAGTAGATCCCGAGCGGGATCGTCTTGTGCTCGTCGGTGTAGGTGTCGCGCCACTCGGCGTAGGGCCCGGCGATCAGCGCCACCAGGTAGGTGGAGATGCGCTCGGTGGTCTCGAACACCGTGCGCACGGCTCCTTCCGGAGTGTCCTCGCGGGAGGCGACGGGGGAGTTCGACACGACCTTCCAGTCGGGGGGAGCGATCACCGTCAGCCGGTAGGTGGCCTTGAGGTCGGGCTGGTCGAAGCACGCGAACATCCGCTTCGCGTCGGCCGTTTCGAACTGTGAATAGAGGTAGACACCGCCGTCCACGGGGTCGACGAACCGGTGCAGCCCCTCGCCCGTGTTCATGTAACGGCAGTCGGCGTGCACGACGAGTTCGTTGTCCGCGGCGAGGTCCGGCAGCGCGATGCCCTCATCCTCCACGTAGCCCGACACGTCGAGTTGCCGTCCGTTCAGCGTGGCTTCCCGTACGCCCTCGGCGACGATGTCCACCCAACTACTCCGCCCCGGCCGGGTGGCGGCGAAGCGGATGGTCGTCTTCGAATCGAACGTGCCCTCACCGGGTTTGCCGTGGCCGTCGGTGAGGTCGAGTTCGATGTCGTAGGCGGACACCTCCAGCAGGGCGGCGCGCTGCTGAGCTTGTTCGCGAGTCAGATTCGGAGCGGGCACTGGCACCTCTACGCTGTTCGTCGTCTGTTGTCGGGATGTCTGGGACCACACTGTCCGTTGTCTCGACCAGTGTGCTCAGCGCATCCAATCATGCGCTCCAGGGAGCGGTGACGGGAACAACGGACGCGACAGCGCTGTTGGCTGTCATTGGAGGGCCGGTTACCCGACGTGGCGCGACGCAACTCCGCGCACGCCCCGATCGGGTTCTTCCGGAAACGACGAAGACCAGCGGTATCGGTGAGGAGAGGGCATGACAGCAGGAGCGCAGTCCGATCGCACTCGGGTCGACTTCTACTTCGACCCCATGTGTCCCTTCGCGTGGATCACGTCGCGCTGGATCCTGGAGGTCGAGAAGCAGATCGACATCGACCTGAACTTCCGCGTGATGAGTCTCTCCGTGCTCAACGAGGGCCGTGATCTGGACGCCGACTACCGGAAGATGCTGGACACGGCGTGGGGTCCGGTCCGCGTCGCGACGGCGCTCGCCCAACACCGCGGGGAGCGGGCCGTGCGTGACTTCTACACCGCGTTCGGTACCCGCTACCACAACCAGGACAACAAGGACGTCGACGCCGTGCTCCGGCAGGCGCTCGAGGAGGCGGACGGTTCGGGCGAGCTGTTGAAGGCCGCTGAGTCCACTGATTACGACGAGGCGTTGCGGGCGAGCCACCACGAGGGCATGGACCCCGTGGGCATGGACGTCGGTACCCCGACCATCCACGTGGACGGTGTGGCGTTCTTCGGGCCCGTCCTCACCTCCATCCCGCGCGGTGAGGACGCCGTTCGGGTGTTCGAGGGGGCTCGGGCGCTGGCGAGTTACCCGGACTTCTTCGAGCTGAAGCGCACGCGCACCGGGTCGCTGAAGTTCGACTGAGGATCGGTGGACGTCACGCGGACGGCTCGGTCAGCGCCGCGAGCGTGACGTCCTCGGGCAACGGTGAGCATGCAACGGCATCGGCACGGGTGAGCTCGCCCGCGCGTAGGGCCTGTCGCAGGGCGAGCAGCGTCAGCAGGGAGTCACGGCAGGTCCTGACGAGGTCGGGACCTGCGGGGTCACCGTGGCCCGGCAGGACCGTGGTGGCGTTCAGTTCGAGCAGCCGATCCAGTGCGGACGGCCAGCCCGCCAGCGTGGTGTCGCTGCCGAAGGACTCGGCGCTGAACGACCCGCCCGGCACGTGCTCCACCAGGTCGCCCGCGAACAGGACCCCGGCGTCGGGTACGTGCACCACCAGGTCGCCCGCCGTGTGGGCGACATCGGGATGTCGGAGCACCACCCGACGCCCGCCCAGGTCCAGCACGGTGTCCGACTCCACCGATCGGTCCGGCACCGGGGCCCGACCCGCGTCGCGGAGCGCTTCCCAGCAATTCGGGTGCGCCCACACGGGACACGGCAGGAACGCGGGAACGCCGTAGGCATGGTCGTAGTGGTCGTGGGTGAGCACGACGGTCCAAGGCAGCGAGGTGATCTCGCGGACGGCCGCGGCGAGTTCGGCGCCTTGTTCGGCGTCGCCGCGCGTGTCCACGACCAGGCACCGTTCGGAGCCCAGAACCAATCCCACGCAGAGGTCCAGCTCGGAGTATCGGCGTGCGAACACGCCGTCACCGAGTTCGATCCATCGGCCTGCCACGTCGTGGTTCATGCCGCGAAGCGTACGTGGGGTGGGCCGGGTGGATGCGTCGTCGGGGGACGGGGATGGCAGACTTGGCAGCCGTGCGCGTGTACCTGGGAAGCGACCATGCCGGTTACGAGTTGAAGAACCACCTCGTCACTCACCTGCGTGAGCGGGGATACGAGGTGACCGACGTCGGCCCGCACGTCTATGACGCCGCCGACGACTATCCCGCTTTCTGCATCGAGACCGCCCGCAGGGTGGTGGCCGACGAGGGCAGCCTCGGCATCGTCATCGGCGGTTCGGGCAACGGTGAGCAGATCGCGGCCAACAAAGTGCCCGGTGCTCGGGCCGGGCTGGCGTGGAGTGTCGAGACCGCCAAGCTCACTCGTGAGCATAACCATGCCCAGTTGATCGGTGTGGGTGCGCGTATGCACACGCTGGAGGAGGCCACGGAGATCGTCGAGGCATTCCTGATCACCCCGCCCTCCGAGGATGCCCGGCACGCGCGTCGAGTCGGGCAGATCAGCGACTACGAGCGCACCGGAACGCCTCCGGCGCTGCCGCAGAGCTGATGCCCGAAGGCCACACGCTGCATCGGTTGGCGCGCTTGCACCGACGACGTTACGTGGGCGCGCCGGTGGAGGTTTCGAGTCCTCAAGGCCGGTTCTCCGCCGAGGCCGCTGTGGTCGACGGGCACATCATGACGGCGGCCGAAGCCTTCGGCAAGCACCTGTTCCACCACTACGGTCCACACGGGATCGTCCACGTCCATCTCGGACTGTACGGAACGTTCACCGAGTACCCGCTGCCTGTCGCTGAACCCGTGGGGCAGGTACGGATGCGGTTGGTCGGTAGGACCCACTGGACCGACCTACGCGGACCCGCGCGGTGCGAACTCCTGACTCCTCCGGAGGCCGAGGCCGTGATCGGCAGGCTCGGCCCCGATCCGCTACGCGGCGACGCCGACCCCGAACGGGCTTGGGAGCGCATTTCGCGCTCTCGGGCGCCGGTGGCCGTGCTGCTGATGGATCAGTCGGTCATCGCGGGTGTGGGTAACGTCTACCGCGCCGAAGTGCTCTACCGACAGCGAATCGATCCCATGTTGCCGGGCAGGTCGCTGGCGCGCGAGCAGTGGGACGCCCTGTGGGCCGACCTGCGCCGGTTGATGCGCGAAGGCGTCCGCGTGGGCCGCATCGACACCGTCGAGCACGAACATCGGCCCGAGGTGACGGGCAGAGCTCCCCGAAACGACCGCCACGGTGGCGAGGTGTACGTCTACCGCAGGACGGGACAGCCCTGCCTGGTGTGCGGCACGCCGGTCGCGCATAAGGAACTGGCAGGCCGGAACCTGTACTGGTGTCCGACCTGCCAGCCCGCCGAATGACCTTGTCGAACGGCTTAGAAACCGAAGTCGCCGAAGTCTCCGAAGTCGCCCCCGAAGTCACCTCCGAAGTCGTCTCCGCCGCCGATGTCCTCGCCGCCACCGGCGTCACCACCGTCACCGGCGTCGCCGCCTTCCAACGCGTCCTCCTGGCCCGCGTCGTAGCCCGCTTCCCAGGCCGCGGCACTCGGGATACCGGCCATTCCGGAGAACATCGCGGAGAACAGCATCATGGAGCCGAAGCCCCAAGCGCCCGCGACGAGAGCGGGCTTCCACCACGGCTCGCTGTACCAGCCCTGAGGCACGGGACGGCCCGCGACCCGGCCACCCGGGTAGTAATGCGGTGTGTTCGCCGTGGGCTCGGGAGAGGCCTCGTAGTGCTGGCCCTCGACGTCGACCGAGCGGTGCTCGGTGACCTTGCCCGCGCGCTCCCGCTCGGGGTCGTCGGGCAGGGCGGGGCCGGGGTCGAGTCCCATGGCCGTGCGCGCGGCACGGACGTAGTAGAGGCCCTCCAGCGCGGTCTCCTTGGCGAGGCGTGCCTGTTCGACCGTCTCCGCGCGCTCCATCTCGGAGCCGGCGGCGTTGTACCGTTCGCTCGCGTCGGCCAGCGCTTGCTGTGACGCCGTGTCGGTGCCGGTGAGGTTCAGGACCTGGCCACCGAGGCGCTCCACCCACCGTCGGGCGTCTGCCTTGGCGTCCTCCAGCTGTCGTCTCTTGGCCTGTGCTTGGGATCGCACGAGATATGCCGCGCCAGCGACAACGATCAGTAGGAGCACGATCACCGTGATCGCGGTTCCCATGGGCTACTCCCCGGTTGTTGGGTTCTCTGAACCAGACAACGCGGACAATATCTCAGGTGTTCCCGGCCTTGATCACCAGGCGCGGCCCACGGTGAACGATTCGGTCCAGATGTCTTGGATGCGAACGACATCACCCGGTTCGGGAGCCGCCCACATCCGGCCTTTCCCCGCGAAGATTCCGACGTGGTAGACGTTGCCGCCTTCATGGAAGAAGAGCAGGTCGCCGGAAAGCATTTCGTTCTTCGATATCCGGGGTAGGGCTTCTCGTTGTTGCTGTGCCGTGCGCGGCAGTTCGATGCCCGCTTTCGCGTGCACGTATTGGGTGAGGCCGGAACAGTCGAACTGATCGGGACCCACTGCTCCCCAGGTATAGGGATCACCTGCTTGCTGGGCGGCTATGTCGACGATCTCCTCCCCCTTGGGGGCGACCGGTTTTTCGACATTGTCGTCCGGTGCGGGTTTGTCCTTCACCGCTGCGGTAGGAGGTTCTCCACCGCCGGCGTTCGCGTTTTGATTCATCATGGCCGAACCGGTGACCGGCGTGATCAATAAGGTTCCCGAACTGATGGCCAGAACAACCGCCAACTTTCTGAAAGTAGTCGGTGACATGCTTTTCCTCCGGGTTGATTTTCGTGTTCACGGATCTCCTCTTGGGGTTGCTGCCGCCGTTTTCGGCGACACAGAACGGTAAACACGTCCCGGCTATGTGAGGCGAATTGTGCAATGCGAAAACCCGGGGAATGGGAGGAGGGCAGGAGCTGTGTGTTTAGTGACGAAGTAGTCACTGACCAGCGGCTTCGTCGCTTTCCGCGACGGATTGAACACTAACGGTGGTGAGCTGTATCACAACAATATTGTGACCTGCCTCACGGTCCGGGTGTGGGTCTCTTCCAGGGTGAGCGTGAAGAGCGGAAGCCTTGCATCGTCGTCGCCGAGAGGCTCGACGGGGCGAGGGGGAGGTAGACTGCCACGTTCGCGCCAGGACGAGAAAACCCCGGGCTCTCCGTTGGCCGGAGGGCCCGGGGGTTGGGTCAGAGCGGGCGACGGGAATCGAACCCGCGTCACCAGTTTGGAAGACTGGGGCTCTACCATTGAGCTACGCCCGCGTGCGGCCGGATCACCCGGCTGCATAGGTAGTGTAGCGGTACCCG
>JAJYTH010000019.1 GCA_021793175.1 Actinomycetes bacterium | reverse complement strand
TGCTGGACGTCGACATGGACCGCGAGCGCGTGTCCCTGTCGCTGAAGGCCACCCAGGAAGACCCGTGGCGTCAGTTCGCCCGCACCCACGCCATCGGCCAGATCGTGCCGGGCAAGGTCACCAAGCTGGTGCCGTTCGGCGCGTTCGTTCGCGTTGAGGAGGGCATCGAGGGCCTGGTGCACATCTCGGAGCTGGCCGAGCGACACGTCGAGATCCCCGAGCAGGTCGTGCAGGTCGGCAGCGAGGTGATGGTCAAGGTCATCGACATCGACCTGGAGCGTCGCCGTATCTCGCTGTCGCTCAAGCAGGCCAACGAGGGCTTCACCCCGGACGCCGAGTTCGACCCCACGCAGTACGGCATGGCGGCCGAGTACGACGAGCAGGGCAACTACATCTACCCCGAGGGCTTCGACCCCGACACGCAGGAATGGCAGGAAGGCTACGAGAAGCAGCGTGAGGAGTGGGAGCGGCAGTACGCCGAGGCTCACGCTCGCTACGAGAAGCACATGCGCCAGGTCGCGGAGGCGCAGAAGGCCAACGCCGCCGCTGCCGCCGAGGGCGCGGCCGGAGGCGGGGAGTCCAGCTACGGGCCGTCCGCTTCCGAGCAGGAGCGTTCGGGTGGCACGCTCGCCAGCGACGAGCAGCTCGCGGCTCTGCGCGAGAAGCTGTCGGGCGGTGCGTGAGATAACGCCTGACACCTGAGACGGTGTGAACCGTGGCCCCGGTCCATGTGAGACCGGGGCCACGTGCTTTTCGGGCCGGTCGGGCGAGTGATTGAATGCCCGTCATGCTGCGAGTGGGATTGACAGGCGGGATCGGTTCGGGAAAGTCGACGGTTGCCGCGAGGCTGGCCGAACTCGGTGCGATGGTGATCGACGCGGATGCCATCGCCAGGGAAGTGGTGGAGCCGGGAACGGACGGGCTGGCCGAACTCGTGGCCGCGTTCGGGGACGACATCCTGACCGCGGATGGTGCGCTGGACCGCCCCGCGCTGGCAGCGAAGGCGTTCGCCGACGACGCGGCTCGACAGCGGCTCAACGCGATCATGCATCCCAGGATCGGCGCGCGGACGGCGGAGCTGTTCGACAAGGCAGCTCCCGACACGATCGTGGTGCACGATGTGCCGCTGTTGGTGGAGAACGATCTCGCCGCCGCATACCACCTCGTGATCGTCGTGGACGCCGACGAGGAGGTGCGCGTACACAGGCTCGTTTCCTCGCGGGGCATGGCGGAGCAGGACGCCCGTGCGCGCATCGCGGCGCAGGCCACCACCGAACAGCGCCGCGCTGTGGCGGACGTGTGGCTGGACAACAGTGGTGAGCCGCAAGAGCTGCTCGCTCGGGTCGACTCGTTGTGGACCGACCGGTTGGTGCCGTATGAGGCCAACATTCGACTGCACCAGACCCGTCCGGCGGCGCCGCCGAAACTGGTGGCGGCCGATTCGACGTGGCCCACACAAGCCGCACGGATACTGCCGAGGCTGCGCAACGCGGCCGGGCACATCGCGCTGCGCGTTGATCACATCGGCTCGACGGCGATTCCGAATCTCCCGGCCAAGGACGTTCTGGACTTCCAGATCGTCGTGCCGACGCTGTCCGATGCCGACGCGCTCGCGATCCCGCTGACCGAGGCCGGGTTCGTCCGCAACGATGAGCACGCGTGGTACGACGATCCGGTCGGTGACGAGAACAGGTGGGACAAACGCGTGCACACCGGAGCTGATCCCGCCCGGCCGGTGAACTTGCATGTGCGCGTGGAGGACAGCCCGGCGTGGCGGCGTTCGCTGTTGTTCCGGGACTGGATGCGTGAGCATCCCGACGAGGTCGCGGCCTACGCCGAGTTGAAGCGGCGGCTCGCCCACGAGCATGTCGCGGACGACAGCGTGGCAGGCTACGCCGAGAAGAAGCAGCCGTGGATCACGGCGGCGTTCGGTCGAGCGGAGGAATGGGCGGCGCGCACGGGCTGGACACCCGACGTCGGCACCTGATGCCGCTCACAGCAGGCCACGCCGGCTCCAAGACATAAGGCGGCGGCCCGGCCCCGGATTTCGAGCACGGCTTCCTCGGAGCCGCCCGGGGATTTCTCTGACGGCCACGTACGTGGGTCAACCGGTCGGTGGGTGCCTGCGCCAGGTCGTCGTCATGCCGAGGCCTGCCAGCCAGCGGGGAAGGTCGTAGTCGTGGGCGGCGAGTGCCTCCACGACTCGGTAGGCGCGTTCGAGCGCTGTACGAGCCTGCTCCAGGGTGATCAGTCCGGCGGTGGCGGCTTCCAGGAGTTCGTCGGTGTCCAGCACGGTCACCGACCTGCCGGTGCGTACCGCGAGGTCGAGGTAGAGGTCGGTGGCCACCCATACGTCGTCGCGCACGTCGATGGCCACGATGTCGACGTAGAAATCCTGGTCGAATTCGTGTCCCGGCGTGAACCAGAAGTCGGTGACCCTCAGTCCCAGTTCTGGCAACAGCCAGGATTCGAGGTAGTGGAACTGGACGCGGCCGGGCGCGGGCCTGGCCATGTAGAGCCCGAACGGCTCCACGCGGTACTCCTCGACGGACCGCGCGATCCCTTTCGGGTCGACGTTGACGCCCGCGGACACGTCGAACCTCTCGCGTTTCGGCGGATGGAGGGCCATTCCCGAATCTTGGGCCATCCCCGGAAACGGAGCCAGTGGTGGGGGAGGGTTGTCGGTGGTTGCGCCTACCCTGGTTGACGTGGCATTCGCGACCGAACACCCCGTACTCGCACACTCGGAATTCCGGCCGGTCTCCGAGATCCCTCGGTCGGACGGTCGGTTCACGGTGGTCAGCGACTACGAGCCCGCCGGTGACCAGCCCGCGGCCATTGACGAGCTCGAACGCCGGCTCAAGGCGGGAGAGAAGGACGTCGTCCTCCTCGGTGCCACCGGTACGGGCAAGTCGGCGACCACGGCGTGGCTGATCGAGCGGGTGCAGCGGCCCACGCTCGTGCTGGCCCCGAACAAGACCCTGGCCGCCCAGTTGGCCAACGAGCTGCGCGAGTTCTTCCCGCACAACGCGGTGGAGTACTTCGTCAGCTACTACGACTACTACCAGCCCGAGGCGTACGTTCCGCAGACCGACACCTACATCGAGAAGGACTCCTCGATCAACGACGATGTGGAGCGGCTCCGTCACTCGGCGACGATGAACCTGCTGTCCCGCCGTGACGTCATCGTGGTGTCCAGCGTGTCCTGCATCTACGGCCTCGGCACACCGCAGTCCTACCTCGACCGCTCGACACGTCTCGCCGTGGGTGAGGAGGTGGACCGCGACACGTTCCTGCGTGCGCTCGTGGACGTGCAGTACACCCGCAACGACCTCGCGTTCGAGCGGGGCACCTTCCGGGTCCGCGGCGACACGGTGGAGATCATCCCGGCGTACGAGGAGCTCGCTATCCGGGTGGAGTTCTTCGGCGACGAGATCGACAAGCTGTACTACCTGCACCCGTTGACCGGCGACATCGTCAGGGAAGTCGACGAGGTGCGGATCTTCCCGGCCACCCACTACGTCGCGAGCCCCGAACGCATGGAGAAGGCCATCCGCGGTATCGAGGTCGAACTCGAGGAACAGCTCGCGAAGCTGGAGAAGCAGGGCAAGCTGTTGGAGGCGCAGCGCCTGCGGATGCGCACCACCTACGACATCGAGATGATGCGGCAGGTCGGATTCTGCTCGGGCATCGAGAACTACTCGCGGCACATCGATGGTCGAGAACCCGGCTCGGCTCCGGCCACGTTGCTCGACTACTTCCCCGAGGACTTCCTGCTGGTCATCGACGAGTCACACGTAACGGTGCCGCAGATCGGTGGCATGTACGAGGGCGACGCCTCGCGTAAGCGCACCCTGGTGGAGCACGGTTTCCGTCTGCCCAGCGCCCTGGACAACCGGCCGTTGACCTGGGAGGAGTTCTCCGACCGGATCGGCCAGACCGTGTACCTGTCGGCGACCCCGGGCCCGTACGAGATGGGACAGACGGGCGGTGAGTTCGTCGAACAGGTCATCCGGCCCACCGGCCTGGTGGATCCGGAGGTGGTCGTCAAACCCACCGAGGGGCAGATCGACGACCTGGTGCACGAGATCCGGGTGCGCGCCGAGAAGGACGAGCGCGTGTTGGTCACCACGCTGACCAAGAAGATGGCCGAGGATCTCACCGACTATCTGCTCGAACTCGGCATTCGGGTGCGATACCTGCACTCGGAGGTCGACACCCTTCGCAGGGTGGAGTTGCTGCGGCAGCTGAGGTCCGGCGACTTCGACGTGCTGGTGGGCATCAACCTACTGCGTGAGGGGCTCGACCTGCCCGAGGTGTCGCTCGTGGCGATCCTCGACGCGGACAAGGAGGGTTTCCTCCGCAGTAGCACGTCACTGATCCAGACGATCGGTCGTGCGGCCCGAAACGTGTCGGGCCAGGTGCATATGTACGCCGACACGGTCACCGACTCGATGCAGTACGCCATCGACGAGACCAACCGTCGCCGCGCGAAGCAGATCGCGTACAACGAGGAACGCGGCATCGATCCCCAGCCCCTGCGGAAGAAGATCGCCGACATCCTCGACCGCGTCTACACCGAGGCCGAGGACTCCGAGCAGGAGATCGAGGTCGGAGGGTCCGGGCGCAACGCCTCGCGGGGCAAGAAGCCGGAGCAGGGCGATTGGGCCCGTAGCTCCGGTGTTCTCGCCGACCGCGATGTGAGCAGCATGCCGAGAGCGGAACTCGCCGACCTCATCCAACAGTTGACCGACCAGATGATGCAGGCCGCCCGGGACCTGCAGTTCGAACTGGCTGCTCGGCTGCGCGACGAGATCTCCGAGCTGAAGAAGGAACTGCGCGGGATGGACGAGGCGGGAGTGCAGTGACGCCGGCGACGGCGTGAACCGTCATTCGACGCTCGGGTCGGGCTGCAGTAGCCCGAACAGGTTCCCTTCGGGGTCACGGCAGTAAGCAGTCCACCCGAGCCCGGTGATGGCGCGTCTCGACGCCACGACACTGCCACCCGCCTGTTCGATCTCGCGGATCTGCAGGTCCAGGTCCTCGACCTCCATCGTGACGGGGAAGGCGTTCACACTCGCGTCGGGATCGGGCATCGGTCCCTTCCGCTGGGCCAAGCCACCGTCGATACCAGGACCTTCGCCGGTCATGATCAGCCAGTACGGGTGTGCTCCCGAACGCTCGAACGTCCAGCCGAACACGGTCGTATAGAACGTGATCGCGCGTTCGGGTTCGCTGGCGTGGATTTCGAAGTGAACCGGTCGAGGCATGGGGCCCCTCCTCGGGTATGCGTGCTGGGCGAGTAGGTCGGCAACGAAGCTTGAGTGCAGAAATTGTCGCCCGCCTCCAGCATACTTGCCATCTGCCTGGAAGGAGCTGCTGTGATGGCACAAGGCGTGCAGGTGACGTTCGATGCCGCCGATCCTCGGAGGTTGTCCGAGTTCTGGGCGTTGGCGCTGGACTACGAAGTGCAGTCCCCGGCCGAGGGGGTCGAGTCGCGGGAGGCGTTCGGTGTGGGTATCGGGTGGCCGCGTGTTCGGTGGGGCGCGTGGTCAGCGGTGGTCGACCCCAGCGGAAAGGGACCGCGAGTGTTCTTCCGACGGGTTCCCGAGGTGAAGAGGGCGAAAAACCGTGTGCACCTGGACATCGACGTCAGCGGTCACACCACCGGAACCGAAGGGTGGCGGAAGGTCAGGGACAAGGCCGACATGCTGGTGGCCGCGGGCGCCACGGTGGTGTGTGAGGTCGACGAGCCGCTCGGCCGGTGCTTGGTGATGCGCGACCCGGAGGGCAACGAGTTCTGCCTCCAGTGACTTTCCGTACGCGGTGTCGACGTGTCGCCGGGGGCCGGTAGGGCTGCCTTGCCCGCGGAAACAGGGCGCGAGTCGCATCGGTCAGCTGGTGATGTCCTTGGTCGCGAATCGGCGGGCCGCGAGCAGACCGAACACCGTGGCGTACAGGAGCGCCGACAAGATGCCGCTGGCCATGTTCGCCCAGTCGACGTCGGTGGCGATGAGGTCCATCCACGCGAAGGAGAAGTGGGTCGGCAGAAAGTTGCGTAGGTCTCCGAGAGCGGTGATCTGGTCAAGTATCTGCGACAGGATCGACACCAGCACCGTCCCCCCGACCGCCCCGAGCGGGGTGTCGGTGGACACGCTCAACAGCAGGCCCAACGCCGCCACCCACGACAGCTGGACCATGATGTAGCCGGTTCCCAGGGCGATCGCCACGAGACTCCGCCCGAAGGGCACCGAGTCCCCGGTCGGGCTGATCGCCTCGCCCGCGCCGTACCGCACCACGCCGATACCGAGCGCGATCAGCGGTAACAGCACCAGCGTCAACCCTGACAACAGCGCGGAGGCGAGAGCCTTCTGCCGCAACAGTCGATGCCGCGGCACGGGGATGGCGAGCAGATATTTCAGGCTCGACCAGGACGCCTCACTGGCGACCGTGTCGCCGAAATACAGGGCGACGATCATCGGCAACAGGAACGAGCCCGAGACGAACAATGCGACCACGACGAAGTTGGACGCGCTCGCCGTGGCCAGGTCGATGAAGGCGCCGGAACGGCGATTCGGGTCCGCGTCGCCGATCTCGAAGGCGGCGACCAGGATGAACGGCAACAACGTCACCAGGGCGAGGACCAGCTGGGTCCGGCGTCTGCGGAGCTGTCTACGCAGCTCCACGCCCAGTCGCAGCGTCCGGTTCGCCCGGTAGCCCGCCACCGCGCCGTCGGACCCCACCTCGCCGGTGGTGGCTCCCGCGGCGCTGAGGTCGTCGAGAGCGGCAGGGTCGGTGTGCACGCCCTCGTCGGCGCGGGGTCCGGGCTCGTCGATGTCACTCAACGCTCGGGTTCTCCTTCTCCCACCAGCTGGAGGAACGCATCCTCCAGTCGACGCCGTGGGCCTGCCTGTTCCACCGCCACACCGGCGCGCACGAGGACCGCCACCGCCTCCGAGCGGGGCAGTCCACCCAGATCCGCGTGCACGAGGTCGCCCTCGACGTCCGTCCGGGTCACGCCTTCGAGCTCACGCAGGGCCTCGACGGCGGCGTTCGGGTCGTCCACCCGGAACGTGGCTTCCCCACTCGCGGACACGATGTCGCCGACCTTCCCTGCGGTCACTAGCGAGCCCCGTTGCATCACGACGACGTGGGTGCACGTCTGTTCCACCTCGGAAAGCAGGTGGCTCGACACGAGCACCGTGCGTCCTGTGGCGGCGTAGCGGCGGAGAACCTCGCGCATTTGGTGGATCTGTGGTGGGTCGAGTCCGTTGGTGGGCTCGTCGAGGACGAGAAGGTCCGGTAGGCCGAGCATCGCTTGTGCGATGGCGAGCCGTTGGCGCATGCCCTGGCTGTAGGTGTGCACCCTGCGATGAACGGCGTCGCCGAGTCCGGCGATCTCCAGGGCCTCGTCGAGGTGGGCTTGTTCGATGGGACGTCCCGTCGTCGCCCAGTACAGCCTCAGGTTGTCGGCACCGGACAGATGCGGGAGGAACCCTGAACCCTCCACGAACGAGCCGATACGTGACAACACCGGGGCGCCGGGCGTGATCGTGTGGCCGAACACCGTGATGTCGCCCTCGGTGGGGCGGATGAGCCCCATCAGCATGCGCAGCGTCGTGGTCTTGCCCGCGCCGTTCGGACCGAGCAGGCCGAGTACCTGCCCGCGTTCCACCCGAAACGACAGGTCCTTCACAGCGGTCAGGCCACCGGGGTAGGACTTGGTGAGATCGCGGATGACCAGCGGCGTGTCGACCAGTTCGGGATCGACCTGGTACGAACGTCTACGTCGAAGCGCCGCGACAACGGCCACGGCAGCGGCGGCCACGAGCACGCCGGCGATACCGAGCAGCTGCGCCGTGGGCCAGCCCGAGGTCACCGTGGTGCCGGGCACCACCGGCACCGACAGGGCCGAGTCGCCTGCCAGCGAGATGCGGTAGGCGGCGGGCTCGGTCGGCGTGACATACGCCTGGTCGGTGGTGGTCACGGTCAACTGGAGGCTGTGACCCGCTTCCACGGGGCGCACGATGCCCGGCAGGGTGACCGTCACATGAACCGGTGTGCCGTCGGCGGGCAGCTCCGACACCCGGACGGGTGCGACCGCGTTCCCGGGCAAGGTCCGCGTTCCGTTGGGGTTGACGTCGTACAACTTGACGAACAGCACCGCGTCACGATCCCGGGCCCCGTCGGTGGCCGCCGCGACGTTCAGCGTGACCGTCGAAGCCCCGGTGATCAGCAGTCGCGAGTCCACCGGTTCGGAGGTGAACGTCGCCGACTGTCCCGGCGGGTCCACGGTGAACAGTACCGACAACCGGGACGAGTTCGTGAGTACGCTGTTGAGACCGGGTATGCCGCTCACCGCGGCGGGCGTGGCGCCCGGGGGACGGTGGGCCACTTGTTCGTCGCCGTGGAGTACGACTCCCTCTCTCGGCGTGGAGTTGGACCCCAGTCCTGGGTAGGTGGCCGCTTCCAGGGTGCGGACGGACGGCGTGCCGTTGGTGCGCAGCGCCCCTTGTACGTCGTAGGCGAAGCGCGCGCCGGGGTCTTCACCCTCACCGGCGAGGTGGTACTGGAGGAAATCGCCGATGGTGGAGCGCAGCTGTGAACCCGGTACACCACCGTCGTGGCCGCCGGTGTACCAGACGACCGACACCTCGCCGCCCGCCTCAGAGATCTGACGGGCGTTGGCGTCGGCCTGTTCGAGACCGAACAGCGTGTCCGACACACCCTGCACCAGCATCGTCGGCACGGTGACGTTCTGTGTGACGGACACGGGAGAGACCCGTCGGAGCAGTGCCAGGGTCTCCTCGGACGCGACACCGTCGGTGGCCACGTCGATGTAGGCGGCACACACCTGCTCGGTGAATCGGCCGCACGCACCGGGCTCGGCGTCCGGAGATTCAGGAGAGCGCTGTCCCGCGGAGGGCAGGCCCGAGCCCGAGGTGCCCGCGCCGGTGGTCGCGTCCGTGCCCTCCTGCGGTTCGTCCCCCGGTTCGGGTGCCTCCGCACCCGGAGCGCCGGGTCGCGCGGGCCCGAGCCCGGCGGAGAACAGCGAGCCCGCCCACGCCTGTTTGAACACACCGCCTTCGGAGAACGCGCCGGGCGCGGGTGTGTCGTCGTCGACGGACCCCGGTGTTCCGGCGTTGGGCAGCAACGCCTGTGCCAGGTCGTTGTAGGTCATGACGGGGGCGATGGCGTCGACCCGCTCGTCACTGCCTGCCGACAGCAGGGCGAGAGCGCCGCCGTAGGACGCACCCGTGATGCCCACCCGGGGATCACCGTCCTCGTCGAGCAGCACCTCCGGCTGGTCGGCCAGGTAGTCGATGAGCTGGGAGGCGTCGGCGACCTCGTAGTCGGGGTCGTTCAACGCGATCTCGCCCGTGCTGCGGCCGAAGCCCCGCGCCGTGTACGTCATCACGACGAAACCCCGGTCGGCGAGTTCGCTCGCCTCGCGGGAGACACTGTTCTTGTCGCCACCGAACCCGTGCGGCAGCAGAACAGCCGGTGCGGGCGTCTCGCTCGGAACGTACATCGTGGCGTCGAGCTGCACGCGCTCCTCGGAACCCGGCGAGGCGACCACGTCGATGATGGCCTCGTGAGTGGTGTAGCCGGGCTCCTCGTCGCCGTCATCGGACCACAGCAGGAAACCTGTGATCAGGACCGCGGCCACGACCAGCAGGACCAGCGGACGCACGCGGTTGCCGCGAGCGAACAAGGTTCGGGGCACGGTTGTCCACACTATTGGGCATTTCCTGAGAGTTTGTTCCGGGTTGCCGGAATGAAACCGGCTGGTTCTCTTGTGTGAGGGATCTTACGTGCCGCGTACCGGTGACTCTTGTGACGGCCACTGGTCATTCACCGTTGCAGCCGTCAAGATAGGACCCGTTCGTGGAGGGGAGTATTCCTTCGCGGCGGCGTCGTCAACACGGTTGTCTCGTCTCGACACCCGGCGCCGTCGGCCGGCGGACGCCGGTGGGAGAGACCTCCGGTAATGGCCACTACGCGCTGACCGGAGGTTGGCTTACATGAACGTGCCCGTGTGGGTGTGGATCGCCACGGTCGGAGGTCTGCTCCTCCTCATCGCGGCGGATTTGATGATCGTGGATCGGAAGCCGCACCGGGTGACCGCCGGTGAGGCGGCCAGGTGGGTGATCTTCTACGTCTCCTGCGCCGTGTTGTTCGGTATCGGCGTCTGGGTGCTGGCGGGACACGACCCGGGTGTCGAGTTCTTCACCGGGTACATCACCGAGTACTCGTTGTCCATCGACAACCTGTTCATCTTCATGGTGATCATGGCATCGTTCCGGGTGCCCGCGATCCACCAGCACCGCGTACTGCTGATCGGCATTCTGCTGGCCCTGGTGATGCGTGCGGCGTTCATCGCCGTCGGGGCCGTTCTGATCGCGAAGTTCGTCTGGATCTTCTTCCTGTTCGGGGCCTTCCTCGTGTGGACCGCCCTCAACATGGTCCGGAGCAAGGACGAGGACGAGGAGTATAGTGAGAACGCCGTGACCCGGTGGGTGCGCCGGTTCTTTCCCGTCACCCCGGACTACGTCGGTCACAAGATGATCGTCAAGCAGGACGGCAAGCGTTATCTGACGCCGATGTTCGTGGTGATCGTGGCGATCGGCAGCGCCGACTTGTTGTTCGCCGTGGACTCCATCCCCGCCATCTTCGGCATCACCCAGGACGCGTATCTGGTGTTCACCGCGAACGCATTCGCTCTCATGGGGTTGCGCCAGCTGTACTTCCTGCTCGGTGGTCTGGTGGCGAAGCTGGTCTATCTGTCCTACGGCCTGGCGATCATCCTCGGCTTCATCGGTGCCAAGTTGGTGCTGCACGCGCTGCACGAGTACGACGTCACCCCGTCGTGGCTGGTGATCAACAACTGGATGTCGTTGGGTGTGATCGCCGTGGTCTTGACCGTCACCACCGTCGCGAGTCTCATCAAATCCAAGCGGGATCCCAACGCCGTGAGCGCGTTGAATCTCCAGGCGGAGGCGCCCGCGAAGGCTGATCGGGAGCCATCCCACGACGGATGAACCGTTACCTTGGCTAATTAGTTGGGTTAAGCTTTGAGGTCATGCGCCCCACAGACCTTCACCGTGTGACCGTTCCCGGACGTCCCGCGTTTCGGGGCGAGCTGCTGCTGACCGCAGTGTCTCGCCCCGACCCGGAGGCGAACAGCTATCGGAGTTCCCTTGTGCGACTCGAACCGGGGGAAACCGTCGCGTGGACCCACGGTGAACGGGACACCGCGCCCGTGATCTCACCCAACGGACGCTGGGTGGCGTTTCTTCGCGCGGTCGGCGAGCAGGCGCCGCAGCTGCACGTCATGCCGACGTTCGGGGGCGAGCCCCGCCGCCTCACCGACCTGCCACTGGGCGCCGGTGCACCGGTGTGGGCACCGGACTCGATCCGGATCGCTTTCACCGCGCGCGTCCCGGAGTCCGGCCGGTACGGCACCGCCACGGGTTCGGACGGCGAGAAGCTGGGAGCCGACAACGAACCTCCCCGACGTATCACCCGCCGCGATTACCGGTTCGACGGCGAGGGCTTCGTCCGCGACCGGCCAAGCCGCCTGTTCGTCGTCGATGTCGAAGCGACCACCGAGGCCGAGGAACCGACGCCTTTGACGGACGACACGGCCTCCGTCAAGGACCCTGCTTGGACACCCGATGGCACCGGTGTGATCGTCGTGGCACCACGCGACTGGGACGCGCGCGAGAGCTTGCATGACGATCTCTACCTCGTCCCGGCCGGTGGGGGTGAGCCTCGGCTGATCGTGCGCTGCCCCGGCACCGCGGCACATCCCGCGGTCTGCGACGACGGCACCGTGTTCTTCTACGGCACCGCCTTCGAGGGCCAGAACTCGGTGGCACGTAACACGGGGCTGTGGGCGACCACTCTCGGGGAAGGCGGAGACGACGAGGGCGGTACCGCGCCGCGCAGGCTGACGGACGCCGAATCCGTCGACTGCGATACAGCGGCCGGCCCACCCGCGCCGAGGGACGACAACGTGCTGATCGCCGTACGCAACCGAGGCGCGGTGGAACTGCGGAGCGTGCCTCGGACCAGCGCCGGGGCGGCCCTGTCCACGCTGCCCCTGGTGACGGGGCAGCGAGCGGCCGTGCGGTCGTTCGTCACCGATGGCGATCGGATCGCCGTGGTGCAGGCCGGGCCGACGGACACCGGAGAGGTCCTCCTCGTCGACGGCGATGGTTCCGTACGTACGCTCACCGACTTCTCGGAGTCCCTGCGCAAAATCGGGATCAGGCCGGTGGAGGAGGTCACGGCGACGGCGCCCGACGGATATCCCGTGCACGGCTGGGTGGCGTTGCCCGAGGGTGAGGGTCCGCACCCAGTGCTGCTTCTGGTGCACGGCGGCCCCTTCACACAATACGAGTGGAGCCTGTTCGACGAGGCCCAAGTCTACGCCTCGGCCGGATACCTCGTGGTGCTGACCAACCCGCGTGGTTCGGCGGGGTACGGGGAGGCGCACGGGCAGGCCGTCGTGGGCGGGCTCGGCACCGTCGACGCCGACGATCTGCTGGCGATGCTCGACGCTGTTCTGGAACGTCCGGACGCCGACGCCGAACGTGTCGGTGTGATGGGCGGTTCCTACGGCGGATTCATGACCGGGTGGCTCGTGGCGCACCACGGGCACCGGTTCCGGGCTGCTTGGAGTGAACGTGCCGTCAACGCGTGGGATTCGTTCACCGGCAGTTCGGACATCGGCTGGTGGTTCGCGGGCGCCTACGTGGGGGACGACCCGGACGAGCAGCGTCGACGCAGTCCGCTGACCTACGCCGATCGGATCACGATCCCGTTCGCGATCGCTCATTCCGAACAGGACTGGCGGTGCCCACTCGAGCAGGCGCAGCGCATGTTCGTCGCGTTGAAGGCCGCGGGAACCGAGACCGAGATGCTCCTCTTCCCGGGAGAGGGGCACGAGTTGACCCGTTCGGGACAGCCCCGCCACCGGGTCCAGCGGTTCGAGGCCGTGCTGGAGTGGTGGCAGCGACACCTGCCGGTCAGTTGATCATCAGGTAATTCAGTTCCTCACACACCCGCGACAGCGGCACGTCGAGGCCCGGGTGGTCGAGGGGCAGCAGAACATCGGGAGAATTCGGGAGCGCGCCACCGGCGGGCGGGTCCCACAGACACACCGCCGGTTCGCCCCCGTCCATCGACGAGCGGTACCAGACGCCGTCGAGGTCCTGATAAGCGGCGCGGATGGCCCGGGCCCACGCCTGCGTGATCTTCTTCGGCCCGCTGGAGATCTCCTGGGACGCGCCGACCCTCGTCGGCCACAGCCCGCACAGGTCCAAAAGCCGCAGAGTGCGGGCCGGGCGAACGACCACGAGGTGGGGGCCCCGCGTCTTACGGTCGACCGTCGACGTCGTCTGGTACACCTCGGCGATGCTCGTACGCACGGACAACCCGAAGTACAGCACCCCGTTTTGTGGGTCGGTGACCATTTCGCCGTGCCGAGGCTGTTGCGGGTCGAAACGTCCGTGTGGCAAAGGCCCCGTGTAACGGAAGGTGTCCCAGTTCTGGGGGTGCCTGCCGTAGGCGGTGTACACCCTGACGAGCCTGGTCGCCGGGTGGAGCGCGACGATGTCCTCGGTTGGGCGCAGTGTGTTGATCAGTACGGCCCGCGATGGTGGCCGGGGCAGTCTTGCCATGAACCGTGACTAACCGATCTGGTGTGCGGGATCAGATGGGCGTGCCGAGTGTGGCCGCCAGCTGGGCCACGATCTCGGGGTCGCCACCGGCGAGCAGCCACTGTCTGGGCGTGGCGGGCTTGCCGTTGATCACCAGGTCGGGCTGGGGGGTGCTCATGAAGGCCGCGATCACGAGGACGGGCTGATCCTCCGGCACGGCACGGAGCACGGCGTCGAGTCCGGGAAGCACACCGCTGGGCGTGAACTGCCAGTTCGGCAGCCGCCATCCTCCCTGCGCCTTCCAACCCGTGAGCCGCCGCTCCTTCAGCCGGTGTCGGATCCGGCTGTCGTCGACGCCGAGCAGCGCCGCCGCCTCTCCCACGGTGAGGGCGGATTCCGCCAGCACCGCGTGCGCGGCGACCGTACGAGCACGGTAGTCCCGTTCGTCCTCGCTCTGGTGGGACAGGTCGAGTCCTACGTCCTCCAGTGCGGCCTGCTGGTCGGAGGAGAAGTACTGTGACGGGTTGGGGTTCGGCGGCGTCAGCCGCCGGGCGGCGTCCTCGACCAGCGCCAAGAACTCGGAGGGCTTCACATTGAGCCCCGCCTTGGCCAGAACGTTCTCGAGCGCGATGGTCGTCATACGCATAGATTAGCCCGGATGTGCGGATTCGTGCGCTTTGCAGCCACGAATCTTCAGAAATTCACCGGAATCGACACATTACGCACAAGAACCAACACGCATTGTAGTGGCCCGACCAGTGTCCCCGCACGGCGCTACTCTGTCCAGGCCTTCCGCACCCATTCCTATCACCCTGCCGGTCGCCGACTAGTGTCGGTGCACGTGGGAAATGCGATCGACAGTGTCTCCTGGGTCCTCGTCCGGGACCGCAGACTGCTGGCCGTGCGAACACGGGGAAAGGACAAATTCTATCTGCCGGGAGGAAAACGCGAGGCCGGTGAGAGTGACGTCGAATGTCTGTCCCGGGAGGTCCGTGAGGAACTCGGTGTGGACCTCGATCCTCGCAGTTTCAGCCTCTTCACCGTTCTCGACGAACTGGCCGACGGCTACACCGACGGGCGCAGGGTGCACATGAAGGCGTATACCGCGCGCCACAGCGGTGAACTGACCCCAGGCCGTGAGATCGCCGAGCTCGCATGGCTGACCTCGGCCGAAGCGGACCGCTGTCCGCCCGCGGGCCGTCACGTACTCGGCCTGCTCTCCGAACAGGGACTGCTCGACTGACGGCGGAGGACGCCACGGTCCGCCACAGCCCGCCACGGAAAAGACTTCCAGGACACCGACAGCGGTGAACCGGTGAACGGAGAGGCCCCGGAGTCGGGGCGGGCCGAACACCCGCCCTACCGCTCACCAGCCGCGCTGCCGCCATTCACCGATCTTCGGCCGCTCCGCTCCGAGCGTGGAGTCATCCCCGTGACCCGGATAGAACCACGTGTCGTCGGGCAGCTGTCCGAAGATGCGCTCCTCGACGTCGTTGATCAACGAGGTGAAGTCCTCCGGGGAGTTCGTCTTGCCGACACCTCCCGGGAACAGCGAGTCGCCGGTGAACAGGTGCGGATGGCCGTGCGGGTCCCGATACAGCAGCGCGATCGATCCAGGTGTGTGTCCACGCAGGTGGATGACCTCCAGCGTGATCTCGCCGAAGGTGACGGTGTCACCGTGTTCGACCAGGATGTCCGCAGGCACCGGCAGCGGTTCGGCGTCGGCCGGGTGCGCCACCGTGTCGGCGCCGTAGGCTCCCGCGATCGCGCCGAGCGCCTGCCAGTGGTCGGGGTGCTGGTGAGTCGTGACGATCGTGCGCAGGGACGAGCGGTCGGGGCCGTGTCCCACCAGGTCCGACAGCCTTTCGGGGTCGTTGGCGGCGTCGATCAGCAGCGCCTCGCTGGTGGCCCGGCACACCAGAAGGTAAGCATTGTTGTCCATCGGGCCGACCGACATCTTCGTGATGGTCAGCGCATCCAGTGTGCGCCGTGCGGCGGCGCCACCCGGTTCGACGTGGCCGGTGTAGTCCTCGGTGACGTTCACGGTTCTACGGTAAGGCACTACCTCGCTCCGGCAGCAGCCATGTCGCCATGTCGTCACGCCCGGTCGTCCCTGACTGGCCGACGGCCGTACCGGGGAGTCCCGTCATCTCGGCGTTCTCGGACACGTCACCCGTCTCGTGTCACAAGCTGTCGGCATCGAGCACATCCGGTTCGAAGCGCTGCTTTTTCGGCTGTCGTTTTTCGGTGGCCACGCTGTTCGCGGCGCGGTGGGTCTCGAAGTCCCGGCCCCCGATCCGATCGGACCGATACCCATGGTTAGTGTGCGGTGACCGCATCGAGACCCTGGGGGAGTCCGTGACTGTCGCCACCCTTTCCGGCGCGGCATCCGCGAAGCCACAACGTTCTTCACGCCGCTTCAGCTGGGACGTCATCCGAGTCGTGGCCATCAGTTTCGTCGTGATCGGCCATGTGACCCACCTCGCGTCCCACAGGCCCGGCATCGAGCCCTATCCGGTGATGATCGCCATCCCGTTCGGGACAGCGACGTTGCTGGTGCTGTCCGGCTACTTCATCGCGCCGACGATCCGCAAGAGCAGCAGCGTGGGACGCTGGCTCCGCGGGAGGTTGGCCCGCCTGCTGCCCGCGTACCTGGTCACGGTACTGATCATCTACCTCGTGAGCCGGACCGTCGTCGTGCACTTCAATGGAGCGACTCACCAGGACGGCATAGTCGGGCTGCTGTTCGCCGACCCGATCGTCCCGGCGGATCGCGGCCCGGACGCAGTGGCCCTGTGGCATGTCCCGGACTTCAACGACCTCCTGTTGCACGTGCTGTTGCTGCACGAGTTCAACACCGACTTCTTCCACCGGCTCGACGGTTCGTTCTGGACGATGCCGGTTCAGGTGGCGGTCTTCGTCGGGGCGGCGTTGTTCTGGCGTAGCAGACTGCGTCATCGACTGAGCGCGCCCACGGTGCTGTGGGGAGTGACCGCCCTGTCGGTCGTGTCACAGCCGCTCGCCGCGCTGTGGCTGACCCTGCCCACCGCGACGGGGCTGTACCACGCGCACCTGTTCGCGGCGGGCGTCGCGATCTATCTGTGGCAGCACGATCGTCTTTCCCGCACACACCTTGTGTTGTTGTTGGGTTCGACGGTCTTGCTCCACGCCTTCCGCACCGGGACGACGCTCTCGGTGATCGCGTTCACGTTGATTCTCGTGGCGATGTGTCTGGCGACGCGAGGTCGGGACTGGGACCGGCTGCCCGTGCTGCGGATGCTGCGCCGACCGATCTCTTGGCTGGCCGGCATCAGCTATGGCCTGTACCTCGTGCACCAGCGACTGGGGGAGGTGCTCGCACGGGCGCTCAGCGAGGCCGGGGTGTCGCCGTGGTGGTTACGCTTGTCGATAGTGGTCGGAGCCGCCGTCGTCGCGGCCTGGCTGCTCACCGTTCTCGTCGAACGGCCGGCACAACGAGTGTTGACCCGGCGGCGTCGCCGCAGCACCGAGGATGACCCTGCCGCCGCGTCCGCCGCTGTTGTCGGTGGTGGGACCTAGCATGGGCGGAACCGACGTGTTCGGCGTTCCACACACCAGTTGAAGGGATCTCGGGTGGTTGATCGCCTTGTAATCCGCGGTGCTCGTGAGCACAATCTACGCGGCGTTGATCTCGATCTGCCCAGGGACAGTTTGATCGTGTTCACCGGACTGTCCGGGTCCGGTAAGTCGAGCCTGGCGTTCGACACCATCTTCGCGGAAGGCCAGCGGCGCTATGTGGAGTCGCTGTCGGCGTACGCGCGGCAGTTCCTGGGACAGATGGACAAGCCGGACGTCGAGTTTATCGAGGGACTGTCGCCGGCTGTGTCGATCGACCAGAAGTCCACGTCCCGTAACCCGCGCTCGACCGTCGGCACGATCACCGAGGTCTACGACTACCTGCGCCTGCTCTACGCGCGTGCGGGCAAACCGCACTGCCCGCGGTGTGGTGAGCCGATCAGCAAACAGACGCCGCAGCAGATCGTCGACCAGGTCCTGGAACTGGAGCAGGGCACGCGGTTCCAGGTGATCGCCCCGGTCGTGCGGGGACGCAAAGGCGAATACGTCGACCTGTTCACGAACCTGCAACAGCAGGGCTATGCGCGCGTCCGGGTCGACGGCACCGTCTACCCGCTCTCCGAACCTCCGAAGCTGAAGAAGCAGGAGAAGCACGACATCGGCGTGGTCGTCGACCGGCTGACGGTCAAGGCCAGCGCCAGGCAACGGCTCACTGACTCGGTCGAGACCGCGCTGCGGTTGGCCGACGGCCTGGTCGAGCTGGAGTTCGTGGACCTGTCCGAGAATGACCCACACCGCATCCGGGGATTCTCGGAGAACCTCGCGTGCCCCAACGGACACGCGCTGCAGATCGAGGACTTCGAACCACGCTCGTTCTCATTCAACGCGCCCTACGGTGCCTGCCCCGAGTGCACCGGCATCGGCGTCCGCAAGGAGGTCGACCCCGAGATGGTGGTGCCCGACGACGAGTTGTCGCTCGCGGAGGGCGCCATCGCCCCTTGGTCTGGGGGACAGAGCGCGGAGTACTTCCAGCGCCTGCTCGAATCGCTGTCGACCACGCTCGGGTTCCGAATGGACACTCCGTGGCGCAAACTGCCCGCGAAGGTGCAGAAAGCGATTCTGCACGGCGTCGACGAACAGGTGCATGTCCAGTACCGCAACCGATACGGACGGCAGCGTTCCTATTACGCCGCGTTCGAGGGCGTGATCCCGTTCGTGGAGCGACGTCACGAACAGACGGAATCCGAGTGGGCACGCGAGCGCTACGAGGGGTACATGCGGGAAGTGCCGTGCCCGGCGTGTCAGGGAACCAGGCTCAAACCCGAGATCCTCGCCGTCACCCTGGAGCACGAGGAGTACGGGGAACGCTCCATTGCCGAGGTATGCGCGCTCTCGGTCGCCGAGGCGTCGAAGTTCCTGGACGGGCTCAGGCTCGGCCCCAGGGAGGCCATGATCGCCGGTGCCGTGCTCAAGGAGATCCAGGCACGGTTGCACTTCCTGTTGGACGTCGGTCTGGACTATCTCTCCTTGGACCGGGCGGCGGGAACCCTGTCCGGAGGTGAGGCGCAGCGCATCCGGCTGGCCACCCAGATCGGCTCAGGTCTGGTGGGCGTGTTGTACGTGCTCGACGAGCCTTCCATCGGTCTGCACCAGCGGGACAACCACCGGCTCATCGAGACGCTGTCGAAGCTTCGGGACCTCGGCAACACTCTGATCGTCGTCGAACACGACGAGGACACGATCCGCGCCAGCGACTGGGTCGTCGACATCGGCCCGGGCGCGGGACAGCACGGTGGCGAGATCGTGCACAGCGGCACGTTCGAGAAGCTACTTCGCAACGAGAAGTCGCTGACGGGTGACTACCTGGCCGGTCGCAGGGAGATCGCGTTGCCCGCGGGACGCAGGCCGGTCGATCCCAAGCGTCAGCTGACCGTGGTCGGAGCGCGGGAGAACAACCTACGCAACATCGATGTCTCGTTCCCCCTCGGTTGCCTGATCTCGGTCACCGGTGTGTCCGGTTCCGGGAAGTCCACATTGGTCAATGACATCCTGGCCACGGTGTTGGCGAACAAGCTCAACAACGCCAGGCAGGTTCCCGGAAGGCACAAGCGGGTCAACGGCCTTCAGCACGTGGACAAGCTCGTCCGGGTCGATCAGTCCCCCATCGGCCGCACCCCGCGGTCGAACCCCGCGACCTACACCGGGGTGTGGGACCACATCCGCAAATTGTTCGCTTCCACCACCGAGGCGAAGGTGCGGGGATACCAGCCAGGGCGATTCTCGTTCAACGTCAAAGGCGGTCGCTGCGAGGCCTGTGCGGGCGACGGCACGATCAAGATCGAGATGAACTTCCTGCCGGACGTGTACGTGCCGTGCGAAGTCTGCAAAGGCGCTCGCTACAACCGTGAGACCCTGGAGGTCCATTACAAGGGCAAGACGGTCGCCGAGGTCCTCGACATGCCGATCGAGGAGGCCGCGGAGTTCTTCGAACCGATCAGGGCCATCCATCGGCACCTCCAGACACTGGTCGACGTGGGTCTCGGCTATGTCCGTCTGGGACAGCCCGCGCCGACCCTGTCCGGTGGTGAGGCCCAGCGCGTCAAGCTCGCGAGTGAGCTGCAGAAGCGCTCGACGGGTAAGACGGTCTACATCCTCGACGAGCCCACCACGGGGCTTCACTTCGAGGACATCCGCAGGTTGCTCGATGTGATCAACGGCCTCGTCGACAAGGGCAACACGGTCATCGTGATCGAGCACAACCTCGACGTCATCAAGACCTCCGACTGGATCATCGACCTCGGCCCCGAAGGGGGCTCGGGCGGCGGCACCGTCGTGGCGGAAGGCACGCCCGAGCAGGTGGCGGCTACCGAGAGCAGCTACACCGGCCGCTTTCTCGTGCCGCTGCTGCAAGAGGCCTGACCCCGCGGGTTCACGCAGGGGCGTTGGCCGGCTTCCCCTCGGTTTCGGTCGACGACTCGGCATGGTCGTCCAGGAGCGTGTCCTCGTTGAACGGCTCCTGCCCCGACAACACCCGGGACAATTGAGCGCGGTCGAGTTCCTTTGTCCACGACCCGATGAGGACGGTGGCGACGGCGTTGCCGGCGAAGTTGGTGAGCGCACGGGCTTCCGACATGAACCGGTCGATGCCGAGGATGAAACCCACGCCGTCGACGAGTTCCGGACGGTGTGACTGGAGGCCGCCCGCGAGTGTGGCGATGCCCGCGCCGCTGACCCCGGCCGCACCCTTCGACGCGATGATCATAAAGATCAGCAGCGAGATCTGCTCGCCGATACCGAGCGGACTGCCCTGTGCCGTGGCGATGAACAGAGTGGCCATCGTCAGGTAGATCGCGGTGCCGTCCAGGTTGAACGAGTATCCGGTGGGAACCGTGATGCCCACGACGGGTTTGCTGACACCGAGGTGCTCCATCTTCGCGATGAGCCGCGGCAGCGCCGACTCCGACGACGATGTCGACACGATCAGCAGGAACTCGCGTCCGAGGTAGCCCAGCAGCTTGAAGACGTTGACCCGCGCGCCGAGCCACAACACGGCTCCGAGCACGAGGAACACGAACAGCAGGCAGGTGACGTAGAAGCCGATCATGATGACGGCCAGGCTGCGCAGCGCGTCCCATCCGGTTTCGCCGACCACGGCGGCGATCGCGCCGAACGCACCCACCGGGGCCGCCCACATGATCATGGCGAGGATGCGGAACACGAGCCGCTGGATGTGCTCGATGCCGCGCAGGATCGGCGCACCGGTGCGACCCATTTTCTGCAGGGCGAACCCGGCCAACAGGGCCACGAGCAGGGTCTGGAGCACCGAACCGTCGGTGAACGCCGAGACCATGCTTTCGGGGATGATGCCGAGGAGGAAGTCGACCGTTCCCTCGCCGCTTTCCGCGCTCTCCTGCGCCTGTGCCGCGGCCTCCGGGTCGAGCTCCATGCCTTCGCCGGGGTGGAGGACGTTGCCGACCACCAGGCCGATTCCGAGCGCGAAGGTCGACATCAGCAGGAAGTAGCCGACGGCCAGCAGGCCCACCTTGCCCACACTGGCGGCCTTCGCGACGGATCCGATGCCGAGCACGATGGTGCAGAAGATGATGGGGCTGATCATCATCTTGATCAGGGCGACGAAGCCGGTACCCAGTGGCTTGAGTTCCTTCGCCACGTCGGGAAAGGCGAAGCCGACGGTGACACCCAGAACCACCGCGGCGATCACGGCCAGATACAGGTAGTGCATCCGGTCGCGACGCTGTGGCTGCTCCGGCTGCTCTGTAGCCGTGGGCGACGGTTCGGGCAACATTGCCTCCTCGGAGTTCGAGCGACGGTCGGAGACGACTATGGGAATCGACTCCGTTCGGGTCACTGTTGTGTTCATTTCGGTCGCGGATTTCTGTCCGAGGCCGTGTGTTCTCATGAATTGGTGCTTCGCTCGCCCCGTTTCGGCTCGCCCGGCCGGCACGGCCGTAGCTGGAGCCTCGCCAGGCAACTGCTCGCCATGCAACTGGCCGTGGTGATCGTGTTGGTGTTGGGCGGTGCCACGCTCACCTATCTCGATGCCGCTGCCGATGTGGAACAGGAGGCCGCCGAGGAGGCCGTGTCGGTGGCGGTCACCCTCGCCGATTCGTCTGACGTACGCGAGGCGGTGATGTCCTCGGATCCCAGTTCGCGGCTTCAACCGTTCGCCGAGCGGGTCCGTGCCGACACGGGCGTCGGGTTCATCACGATCATGGACCGTGATCGCACCCGGTACACACATCCGGACCCCGAGCGCATCGGCGAGCCGTTCATCGGCAACATCGAGCCCGCTCTGCGCGGACACACGTTCACCGAGACCTACACCGGCACGCTCGGCCCGTCGGTGCGCGCGGTCGCTCCCGTAGCCGTGGACGGTGAGGTGAGCGCACTGGTGGCGGTCGGGATAACCATGGACACGATCTCGACGGAACTCGCGCAACGCATGCCGCCCGTGCTGGGTGTCGCCGCCGGGGTGCTGCTCGTGGGTGCGGCCGGCAGTGTGGCGGTGAGCAACCGCCTGCGTGTGCAGACCCGCGGTGTGGCTCCGGAGGAGTTGAGCCGCATGTTCGACTACTACGAGGCCATCCTCCACTCGGTGCGCGAGGGGCTGGTGCTGGTTGACCGGGACGGGCGGGTCGGGTTGTACAACGACGCCGCGGCCGATCTCCTCGAACTACCGGGCGACGTACGTGGCACCGCGGTGTCCGAGCTCGGCCTCGCGGACGCGCTCGCTCGCACGTTGACGGCGGAAGGGCCGGTGAAGGACGAACTGCACGTGACGGAAACCCGCGTGCTGTTGGTCAACACCGTTCCGGTGTGGTCGCGAGGACGCGCGATGGGCAATGTGGTGACTTTGCGTGATCACACGGAACTGCAATCCCTGACAGGGGAGCTGGACACCGTACGAGGATTCGCCGAGTCGCTGCGGGCCCAGGCGCATGAGTCGGCCAACCGTCTCCACGCGGTGGTGTCGCTCGTCGAGCTCGGTCGTCCTGAGCAGGCGGTGGCGTTGGCCACGGCGGAATTGCATACGGCGCAGGAACTCACCGACAGGGTTCTGGGCGCGGTGTCCGAGCCCGTGCTGGCGGCCTTGTTGTTGGGTAAGTCGAGCGAGGCGGCCGAGCGCGGAGTCGAGCTGGTGGTCACGGACGACACCGTCCTCGACGACACGAGCTCGGCGATCGACTCGCGCGACCTCATCACCGTGCTCGGCAATCTCGTCGACAACGCGGTGGACGCGGCGATCGAAACGGCCGCCGAGCGTGCCCCGACCGTCCGGGTCACGGTGCGGGTCGAGGACGGAGCACTCGTCGCCCGCGTCGCCGACAGCGGGCCGGGTGTCGACCCCGAGGTCGGTTCGCGGATCTTCCGGCGTGGCTGGTCGACCAAGTCGGGCGGGGGGAACACTGGGCGGGGTCTCGGTCTCGCGCTCGTGGGGCAGACTGTGCGTCGGCTCGGTGGAACGGTGACCGTCGCCGATTCCGAGGACGGTGGTGCGGCGTTCGCTGTCCGTATTCCCCTCCCCGCGGCGTAGAAGCGTCGCCTCTCACTCTTTAGGGTTAAGGCGGAGGCGTCGTGGATGATCAGTGTGCTCGTGGTCGAAGACGATCCGGTGGCGGCCGACGCGCACCGGGAATACGTCGAACGGATCGCGGGATTCACGGTCGCGGGTGTCGTGCACTCGGGTGGGGCGGCCGTCCGATTCTGTGAACGGCACCAGGTCGACCTGGTGCTGCTCGACTTCTATCTGCCCGACACACACGGTCTGGCCGTGTGCAGGGCCCTGCGCGCCACCGGGGCCCCGGTGGACGTGATCGCGGTGACGTCGGCGCGGGATCTGTCGGTCGTGAGGGGAGCGGTCTCCGCGGGGGTGGTGCAGTACCTGCTGAAACCCTTCACCTTCGCGACGCTGCGTGGCAAGCTCGACAGTTACGCGCGGTTCCGTGAACGCGCGGCCCGGCCCGGACAGGCCAGTGGTCAGGCGGACATCGATCGTCTTCTGGAGACCCTGCGTGCCCCCGGGCGAGGCCCGTTGCCCAAGGGGATGAGTACCGCGACCCTCGACGCGGTCACCGCTGTCCTCGCGGAATCGAGTGGTGGTCTGTCGGCCTCCGCTGTCGCGGAGGCCACCGGTGTCGCCCGCGTCACCGCTCGCCGCTATCTCGAGTATCTTGCTGATCATGGAATCGTCCGTCGCCGTCCGCACTACGGGACGGTCGGGCGACCGGAAGTCCGGTACGTGCCCGTCGAGCACTCCGATGAGGGGCACGGACAGTCATCTGAGGCACCGTAGTCCCTTGCGGGTGTTGAGGAGGATGCGATGAGTAAGCAGGCAGTGAGCACGACCGCTGCGCCGGCGCCGGTGGCGGTGTACTCGCAGGCTGTGCGTAAGGGCAACATCCTCCAGGTCGCCGGCCAGGTCGGCGTCGACCCCGCGACGGGTGAAGTCGCCGACGGCGGCATCGCGGGTCAGACCCGGCAGGTGTTCGCGAACCTGCGTGCCGTCCTCGAGGCGGCGGGTGCAGATTTCGACGACGTCGTCATGATGCGTGCCTATCTCACCGACACCGCGCACTTCGCGGAGTTCAACGAGGTCTACAACGAGCTCGTCACCGAACTCGGCGCCGAGCCGTACCCGGCCAGGACCACCGTGTACGTCGGCCTGCCCCAGGGGTTGTTGGTGGAGATCGACGCTCTCGCGGTACTGGACTGACCCTGGGGCCGGCCGGACCCGGCCCGGATCTTTTAGTACACGGGCCCGGTGTACTTCTCCCCGGGGCCCTGTCCCGGCGGGTCGGGCACGGCGGAGGCTTCCCGGAACGCTTTCTGCAGCGACTGGAGTCCGTCACGCAGCGGTGCTGCGTGCAGCCCCAGGTATTCGCCCGAGGCCGTGATCAGGCCGGCTAGCGCGGTGATGAGCCTGCGGGCCTCGTCGAGGTCGCGGTGCGGACTGGTGTCCGGGTCCTCGTCGGCGAGGCCGAGCCGCTCGGCGGCGGCGGACATCAACATCACGGCGGCCCTGCTGATGACTTCCACGCTGGGGATGGTGTGTAGTTCCCTGACGTTCGGGGAATCGTCTTCGGGTCCGGAAACGTTGCTATTGATTGAGTCGTCTCGCACGTCTGGTACGATTCCACGTGCGACCAGCCTCCGAGACATCGGGGGCCGCAAGTGGAGCCCCGCTCCCACCCGAGTCACCGCATCAGGTGGCCGGGTCCGGTCACGCGGACCGTGTGTGGCGTTGGTCGCCACGGCGGTCGCGATAGCATCCGAGTTTTGGATGCCGATCGGATCAAGGGCCCCGCACGTGTATGAAAACGTCGGGGCCTGTGGTATGTGGGCACCAGGTCGAGACAGCAGAACGAACGGCACTTGGACCAAGGAGGCCCCATCAGCTCCGAGACGCGCATCAACGAGCGCATCCGTGTCCCCGAGGTTCGCCTCGTGGGGCCGAACGGTGAGCAGGTCGGCATCGTCCGTATCGAGGACGCGCTGCGACTCGCTCAGGAGGCCGATCTCGATCTCGTCGAGGTCGCCCCGCAGGCGCGCCCGCCGGTGGCGAAGCTCATGGACTACGGGAAGTACAAGTACGAAAGTGCTCAGAAGGCCCGTGAGTCCCGCCGCAATCAGCAGCTCACCGTTATCAAGGAACAGAAGCTGCGCCCCAAGATCGACCCGCACGACTACGAGACGAAGAAGGGGCACGTGTCCCGATTCCTCGAGGCGGGGAACAAGGTCAAGGTGACGATCATGTTCCGCGGGCGTGAGCAGTCGAGGCCGGAACTCGGTTTCCGACTGTTGCAGCGGCTCGCAGAGGACGTGTCCGAGTTGGGCTTCATTGAGTCGAAGCCGAAGCAGGACGGCCGTAACATGATCATGGTTTTGGCGCCGCACAAGAACGCCAAGGCGAAGACGAAGACGACAAAGAACGCGGACAGCAGCGGGTCGTGACGTACTGCCGCCCGCATGCCGGGCGGCAGACGGGCGGCGCGGTCGGTAACACCGCAGCATCGCCACAACGCAGCAGCACACCGGTGATCGGTGTGCTGTCGTCTGAAAGAGGGAAGAATGCCGAAGAACAAGTCCCACAGCGGGATGTCGAAGCGCGTCCGCGTGACGGGCAGCGGCAAGATCCGGCGCGAGCAGGCCGGCCGGAGGCATCTGCTGGAGAAGAAGTCGAGCAGGGTGACTCGTAGGCTCGAGGGCACCACCGAGGTCGCGGCCCAGGATGTGCGCCGCGTCAAGCGGCTGCTCGGCCGCTGACCCAGTCCGCCGTAACCACCGGGGCGTTGTGTGCGCCCCCCGACACGACAGGATGGACCCGTGGCACGCGTCAAGCGGGCGGTCAACGCCCAGAAGAAGCGTCGCGCAACTCTCGAACTGGCCAGTGGCTACCGTGGCCAGCGTTCGCGTCTGTACCGCAAGGCCAAGGAGCAGACGCTCCACTCGTTCAACTACTCCTACCGGGACCGTCGGGCCCGCAAGGGTGACTTCCGCCAGCTGTGGATCACTCGGATCAACGCGGCGGCTCGCCAGAACGGCGTCACCTACAACCGCTTCATCCAGGGCCTGAAGGCCGCTGGTGTCGAGGTGGACCGCAAGATTCTCGCGGACCTCGCGGTGAACGACGCCGCCGCCTTCGCCTCGCTCGCCGAGGTGGCGAAGCAGAACCTGTCCTCCGACGCGAAGAAGTCGGCCTGAGCACCGAACACCACCGACCCGGGGATGCCCTGTTCACCCACAGGACACCCCGGGTCGTTGCTGCACGCCGACTGACACGGCGGTCCGAAAGGGCCGCCGCTGGCCGATTCCTCGCCGAGGGTGCTCAGGCGGTGAGGGAAGCGTTGCGGTATGGGCGGGTGCACGAACTGTTCGTCACCGAGGCCGCGGCGCGACGGCACGCCGAACTCGTGGCCGAGGCACCGGCCGTGTCGCTGGTCAACGACAGGGCGGCGGAGTTGCTGTCCGAGACGGTGTCGCCGCAGGGCATCGTGGCGGTGTGCGACACGGTCACGACGGACCTGGCCACCGCGTTGACGGGACAGCCCCGTCTGGTGGCGGTCCTGGTGGACATCGCTGATCCCGGTAACGCGGGGACGGTGTTGAGAGTGGCCGATGCCGCCGGCGCGGATGCGGTGATCTTCGCGGGCTCGTGCGTGGACGTGCACAACGGCAAATGTGTGCGCGCCTCCACCGGAAGTCTGTTCCATCTGCCCGTGGTGGCCGAGCCCGATGTCGGCCGCGTGCTCGACGCCTGTGTGGCGTCGGGACTGACCACGGTCGCCGCACACGGCTACGCCGACGCCGACCTGACCACGGCCGAACAGCTCGACGGGCCCACCGCGTGGCTGTTCGGCAATGAGGCTCACGGGCTACCCCCCGACGTGCTCGCGCAGGCGGACCATGCGGTGCGGGTTCCGTTGTATGGCAAGGCGGAAAGCCTCAATCTCGCTACCGCTGCCGCTGTGTGTCTCTACACCACCGCTGTGCGGCACCGGTCCTGACGGAGGGTGACGGGCGGTCGGCCCGTGCTCTCACATAGAATTTCGCGTGTGAATCGCTGACGTGCGCTCACGCTCGCGTACAGCCCAGTCAACGTGGAGCGGACGTTCGAGGAGCTATGTCCGAAGCCTTGGAGAAGCAGGAGCCCGAGCCGGCCGACAGGGTCGCGCCCGAAACATTGCGGGCGGCCGTCGAGGCGGCCAAGAAGGAGTTCGCGGCAGCTGCGGACCTGGATGCTTTGACGGCGGTGAAGCCGGCGCACTTCGGCGAACAGGCACCGCTGTCGCTCGCCCGCCGGGCGATCGGAGGGCTGCCCAAGGAGCAGAAGGCGGACGCGGGCAAGCGGGTCAACGAGGCGCGGCAGGAAGTGCAGGCGGCGTTCGACGAGCGTCGGGCCGTGTTGCAGGCCGAACGCGACGAACGTGTGCTGCGTGACGAGGCGGTCGACGTGACCTTGCCTTGGGACCGCGTTCCGCGAGGAGCCCAGCACCCCATCAGCACCATCGCCGACCGGATCGCCGACGTGTTCGTGGGTATGGGCTACGAAGTCGCCGAGGGCCCCGAACTCGAGGCGGAGTGGTTCAACTTCGACGCGCTGAACTTCGGTAAGGACCACCCGGCCCGACAGATGGCCGACACGTTCTACGTGGCTCCCGAGGGCTCGAACCTGGTGTTGCGCACCCACACTTCGCCCGTGCAGGCGCGTGCCCTGTTGCACAGAGAGCTCCCGGTGTACATCGTGTGCCCGGGACGGACGTTCCGCACCGACGAGCTGGACGCCACGCACACGCCCGTGTTCCACCAGGTCGAGGGCTTGGCCGTGGACAAGGGGCTGACGATGGCCCACCTGCGCGGCACCTTGGACGCGTTCGCGAAGGCGATGTTCGGCGAGGAGTCCGGTACTCGCTTCCGTCCGCACTTCTTCCCGTTCACCGAGCCGTCCGCAGAGGTGGACGTGTGGTTCCCCGAGAAGAAGGGCGGCCCCGGCTGGGTCGAGTGGGGCGGTTGCGGCATGGTCAACCCCAACGTGTTGCGGGCCTGTGGTGTCGACCCGGAGGTTTACTCCGGTTTCGCCTTCGGCATGGGGTTGGAGCGGACGCTCATGTTCCGCAACGGGATCCCGGACATGCGCGACATGGTGGAGGGGGATGTGCGGTTCACCCTTCCTTTCGGAACGGAGGCGTGAATGACGAACCATTGCGCGGCGCGTCGTTTGCGCCGACCGGGTTGGGCCCCCACCGCGGTTGTTCCCGCGATCGGGGAGGGTGTCCCGCAGGAAACGGAGGCGTGAGACGTCATGCGAGTCCCCGTCAGTTGGCTGAGAGAGCATCTGGAACTCAGCGAGGACGTCACCACCGACGACATCGTCGATGCCTTTGTGCGCCTGGGGGTCGAGGTCGAGGGTGTCGAGTCGGTCGGGCAGGTCTCCGGTCCGCTCGTCATCGGGCGTGTAGTCGAGATCGAAGAGCTCACGCAGTTCAAGAAGCCGATCCGCTATTGCCGGGTCGACGTGGGAGCCCCTGCCGACCCCGAGCAAGGGGAGGAGATCGATCCCACGCGGCCGCCCACGAACGGCATCATCTGTGGCGCTCAGAACTTCGTGGAGGGCGACCTGGTCGTCGTCGCGCTTCCTGGTGCTGTGCTGCCCGGTGGTTTCGAGATCTCTGAGCGCAAAACCTACGGCCATGTCAGCGAGGGCATGATCTGTTCGGCCCGGGAACTGGGGATCGGCGAGGACCACGGCGGCATCCTCGTGTTGCCGTCGGGCACGGCGAGCCCCGGTGACGACGCGCGTGAGGTGCTCGACCTTGAGGACACGGTGTTGGAGTTGGCTCCCACACCGGATCTCGGTCACGCGCTGTCGATTCGTGGGTTAGCCAGGGAGCTGGCGTGCGCGTTCGACGCTCCTTACGGCGATCCCGCCTATGTCGACGTGCCGGAGGGCGAAGGCGACGCGTGGCCTGTCACGATCGAGGATCCGGTGGGCTGCAGCCGTTTCGTGTTGCGTCGTGTCACCGGGTTGGACGCGGGAGCGCCGACGCCGTGGTGGATCCAGCGTCGTCTGTTGCTGGCGGGGATGCGGCCGATCTCCTTGGCCGTGGACATCACGAACTACGTGATGTTGGAACTGGGTCATCCTCTGCACGCTTTCGACACGGGTTCCCTCCAGGGCGGCCTCGTGGTGCGTCGGGCGCGTCCGGGTGAGAAGTTGACCACTTTGGACGATGTCGAGCGCACGCTCGACCCGGACGACGTGGTGATCGCCGATGACAGCGGCGTCGTCTCGTTGGCGGGGGTCATGGGGGGCGCCGGAACCGAGATCCGCGACGACAGCACGGATGTGTTGTTGGAGGCGGCGCACTGGGAGCCGGCGTCCATCAGCAGGACCGCGCGTAGGCACAACCTGTTCTCGGAGGCGGCGAAACGTTTCGAGCGGTTCACCGACCCGGCGTTGTGCGCGGTGGCGATCGAGGTGGCGGCGCGGCTGTTGCGTCGATACGGCGACGGGAGCATCCGTCCCGGGCGCACCGATGAGGGGAGCGTGGAGCCCGCTTCGCCGATCACCATGCCGATCGATTTGCCCGACCAGGTGGCGGGCGTGCGGTTCGACCGCGGTGTCACCGTGCGCAGGTTGACACAGATCGGGTGCAAAGTGTCGGTGGGAACCGGTGACGACGGCACGGCCCTGGTCACCGCGGTACCGCCGAGCTGGCGTGGGGATCTGGGCCAGCCCGCGGACCTCGTGGAGGAGGTGCTGCGGCTGGAGGGGTACGACACGATCCCGTCGGTACTGCCCGCGGCTCCGGCCGGTCGTGGCCTCAACCCTGCACAGCGGCGTCGGCGTGCGATCTCGCGTGCGCTCGCGGAGGCCGGTTACGTCGAGGTCATCCCGTTTCCGTTCGTCTCGGCCTCTGTGTGGAAAGACCTGGGGCTGGACGAGGACGATCCCCGTCGGCGCACGGTCTCGGTGCTGAACCCGCTGGAGGCGGACAAGAACCAGCTGACGACCTCGCTGCTGCCGGGCCTGCTCGAAACGCTCCAGCGCAACCTCTCACGGGGTTTCCGCGACGTCGCGCTGTACCACATCGGCCAGGTAGTGTTGCCGGGACCGGATCAGGTCGCGGCCCCGGATCTCCGAGTGGACCAGCGACCGTCCGAGGAGGAGCTCGCCGCACTGGAGGGCTCGGTTCCGCATCAGCCGTTGCACGTCGCCGTGGTACTCGCCGGTGAACGTCGCCGTTCCGGCTGGTGGGGACGTGGCGAGAACGCGTCGTGGGCCGATGCCATACAGGCTGCGCGCGTGGTAGGTGAGATCTCCTCCGTGGAGTTGGACATCGAGGCGGACGCCTTGATGCCTTGGCATCCCGGTCGGTGTGCCCGTTTGTCGGTCGATGGCCGGACGATCGGACATGCCGGTGAGTTGCACCCCAAGGTGGTGGAAAGGCTCGGGCTGCCGAAGCGGACTTCCGTGATGGAGCTGGACCTCGACGCGATTCCGTTGGTGGAGCGCAGGCCGGCGCCGTCGATCTCGCCTTTCCCGCCGGTGCTGTTGGACGTCGCACTGGTCGTGGACGAGGACGTGCCGTCCGCGGACCTGGCCGCCACGCTGCGTGAGGCCGCCGGTGAACTGGTGGAGGAGGTGTCGCTGTTCGACACCTACACCGGTGAGCAGGTCGGTGAGGGTAAGCGGTCGTTGGCGTACAAGATGCGGTTCCGCGCTCCTGATCGCACGCTCACCGTGGAGGAGGCGACCAAGGCGCGGGACGCTGCGGTGGCCGCGGTCGGCGAGCGTTTCGGCGCGGTGCTGCGGAGCTGACGAGCTGAGGTAAGTGGTCGTGGCTGCCCGTGCGGATTCTCCGGCGGGCAGCCACACCTGTATCGGGCATACCTGTATCGGGCGCGGTTTCGTGTCTTGAACGGCATCTCTGCGTCCGATACGGGCTCGTTGGTCTCGGTCTCGACGCGGCCGGTTCCTCGACTTCCGGACCGCGCCGATGGGTTGCCGCATTTTTCAAGGGCAGTTTCCTAGGACCTCTGCCGGATGCCGTTCGCGGTTCGGCGCGCAGGAAAGTGGTGTCCGAGTGGTGCAGGTGGCGTTTGCGTCACTCATTCCGGTAGCTGCGCTGGTACCGGGCCGTCGATAGTCTCGAACAAGTGAGCGAATGCGAGGGGTGTCCACCCCCCACTTCGTTTGAGCTTGCATGGGGGTGCATAATCATTCGCATGACGGTGAAGGTAGCGGTGGCCGGTGCGACCGGCTATGCGGGCGGTGAGTTGTTGCGGCTTCTGCTCGCGCACCCGGAGGTCAAGATCGGAGCGCTGACCGCCGCCAGTAGCGCGGGAACACTGCTCGGGCAGCACCAGCCGCACTTGGGTCCGCTCGCCGACCGTCGTGTCCAGGAGACCACACCCGAGGTGCTGGCGGGGCATGACGTGGTGTTTCTCGCGTTGCCGCATGGCCATTCAGGTCCCCTTGCGGCGCAATTGGGCGACGACACGTTGGTGATCGACCTCGGCGCCGACCATCGCCTGGTCGATGCCGCTGACTGGCAGCGGTGGTACGGCAGCGAGCACGTCGGTACCTGGCCTTATGGTCTGCCCGAGTTGCCCGGTGGGCGGGACGCGCTGAGGGAGACCAGGCGGATCGCCGTGCCCGGCTGTTTCCCCACCGGCGGTTCTCTCGCGCTGGTTCCCGCGTTCGCTGCCGGGCTGGTTCGGCCGGAGGTCACGATCGTCGCGGTCACGGGTACCTCCGGTGCGGGTAAGAGCCTGAAGCCGCACTTGCTCGGCTCCGAGGTGATGGGTTCGGCCAGCGCCTACGGCGTCGGTGGAGCGCATCGGCACACGCCCGAGTTCGTCCAGAACCTCAGTGCGGTCGCCGGTCAGCGGGTCGCCGTGTCCTTCACCCCCGTTCTCGCGCCGATGCCCCGCGGCATCCTCACCACAGCGAGTGCGCCGTTGGCCGAAGACACCGACCTCGGCGCGGTCAGGGCGGTCTACGAGAAGGCGTACGGCGAAGAGCCCTTCGTCTCGGTCTTGCCGGAGGGGTCGTGGCCCACCACGGCGGCCACCGTGGGGTCGAACATGGTGTCGTTGCAGGTCGCGCTCGACACGGACGCGAACCGACTGGTCGTGGTGGCCGCGCTCGACAATCTCACCAAGGGCACGGCCGGTGGGGCCGTGCAGTCCATGAACATCGCACTGGGGCTGGATGAGGCCACCGGGCTGCCCGTGACGGGAGTCGCGCCATGATTCTGTGCCCCCCGAACGAGGAGGTAGGTGCATGACTGTCACCACTCCACGGGGTTTTCGTGCCGGCGGTGTCGCCGCGGGTCTGAAGGCCAGCGGTAAGAGCGACGTTGCGCTCGTCGTCAACGACGGACCCTCCGACGTCGCCGCCGCCGTGTTCACCACCAACCGGTGCAAGGCCAATCCGGTGTTGTGGAGCGAGCAGGTGCTGGCCGACCGCAGCGCGAAGGCGGTCGTGCTGAACTCCGGTGGCGCCAACTGCTACACCGGATCGGAGGGTTTTCAGACCACACGCGCTTCCGCGGAGCTCGTCGCCGAACGGCTCGGTGCCGAAGCGGACGATGTCGTCGTGTGCTCCACCGGGTTGATCGGGGAACAGCTCCACCGCGGCAAGCTGACCGCCGGTATCGAGGCGGTGGTGGGGCGGCTCTCCGACAACGGTGGGGCCGCGGCGGCCGAGGCGATCATGACTACCGACACGCGCAGCAAACAGGTGGTACGCCAAGGCGCGGGTTATACGGTCGGTGGTATCGCCAAGGGCGCCGGAATGCTCGCGCCCGCTCTGGCCACGATGCTCGTGGTCCTCACCACCGATGCCGACATCGATGCCGACACCGCTGATCGCGCACTACGCGAAGCCACCCATGTGACGTTCGACCGACTCGACTCCGACGGGTGCATGTCCACCAACGACACCGTGTTGTTGATGTGCAGCGGTGCTTCGGGAACCACGCCCGATGCCGACGAGTTCACCGCTTTGCTGACCGACGCCTGCCATGACCTCGCCCAACAGTTGCTCGGCGACGCGGAGGGCTCCGAACACGACATCACCATCGAGGTGGTCAATGCCGCCTCGGAGGACGACGCGCTCGCCGTGGGCAGGACGATCGCCCGGAGCAACTTGTTCAAGACCGCCGTGTACGGCAAGGACCCGAACTGGGGGCGCATTCTCGCCGCGGTCGGCACCACTGAGGCGGTGTTCGACCCGGGGGCGTTGGATGTCGCCTTCAATGGCGTGTGGATCTGCCGAGGTGGTGAGCCGGGTGAATCCCGGGAGGTCGTCGACCTGTCCGACCGTGCGGTGACCGTGACCGTCGACCTCAAGGCGGGACAGGAATCGGCGACGATCTGGACCAACGATCTGACCCACGCTTACGTTCACGAGAATTCGGCGTATTCAACATGACAGACAAGCCCACCACGGTGCCCGCCGATGACCGACTCGCCACCGCGGCCGAGAAGGCGGGTGTGCTGATCGAAGCGCTGCCCTGGTTGCAGCGCTTCCACGGAGTCACGGTCGTCGTGAAGTACGGCGGAAACGCCATGATCGACGACGAACTGAAGCGTGCCTTCGCGCAGGACATGGTGTTCCTGCGATTGGCGGGATTGCGGCCGGTCGTCGTTCACGGCGGTGGTCCGCAGATCACGGCGATGCTCGACCGGCTCGGCATCCACGGCGAGTTCAAGGGCGGGCTCCGAGTGACGACGCCCGAGACGATGGACATCGTGCGGATGGTGCTGGTCGGGCAGGTCAGTCGAGAACTCGTCGGCCTCATCAACGCGCATGGCCCGTATGCGGTCGGGATCTCGGGGGAGGACGCCCGCCTGTTCACGGCCGAACGTAAATCAGCCACTGTGGACGGTGAGCCCGTCGACGTCGGGCTTGTCGGTGAGGTCGTCGACGTCAACCCCGACGCGGTACTCGACATCGTCAACGCCGGACGCATCCCGGTGGTGTCGACCGTCGCCCCCGACCAGGACGGCGTGGTTCACAACGTCAACGCGGATACCGCGGCGGGAGCCCTCGCCGCCGCGCTGAAAGCCGAGAAGTTGGTCGTGCTGACCGACATCGAGGGACTGTATGCGAACTGGCCGGACCGTTCGTCTCTTGTGGACCGTATCGACGTCGATGGACTCGAACGGCTGCTTCCCGAGTTGTCGAGCGGGATGATCCCGAAGATGGAAGCCTGCCTGCGGGCCATCCGCGGTGGGGTGCGACGTGCACACGTGATCGACGGACGACTCGCTCATTCCGTGTTGCTGGAAGTGTTCACGTCGCGTGGTGTTGGCACCATGGTCGTGCCGGAAGAGGGGGACGGCGATGTCTAATGAGAACGCACAGTCGCGGTGGCAGGCCGCGATGATGAACAACTACGGTGTTCCCCGGCTGAACCTGGTGCGCGGTGAGGGCGCCGTGGTGTGGGACGCCGACGGCCGTCGTTATCTCGACTTCACGACCGGTATCGCGGTCAACGCGCTCGGGCACGCGCATCCTGCGGTGGTGTCGGCCGTGACCCGACAGATCGCCACGATCGGACATACGTCGAACCTGTACATCAACGAACCGTCGCTCGCGCTCGCGGAACGCCTGCTCGACCTCTCCGGGATCGGCAGGGGCAGGGTGCTGTTCTGCAACTCCGGCGCCGAGGCTCTGGAAGCGGCCTTCAAACTGGCGCGCCGCACCGGTAAGCACAAGGTCGTAGCCACCGAAGGCAGCTTCCACGGCCGCACCATGGGTGCGTTGTCGTTGACCGGGCAGCCTGCCAAGCGCGCACCTTTCGAACCGCTCGTGCCCGGCGTCGAGCACGTGCCGTACGGCGATGTCGCCGCATTGCGGAACGTCGTGGACTCCGAGACCGCCGCGTTCTTCGTGGAGCCGGTCCAGGGGGAGAACGGCGTGATCGTGCCTGGCGACGACTATCTGAAGGTCGCCAGGGAGATCACGGCCCGGCACGGCGCCTTGCTGGTGGTCGACGAGGTGCAGACGGGCGTCGGCAGGCTCGGAAGCTGGTTCGGCTATCAGCAGGCCGGCATCGAACCCGACGTGGTGACGCTGGCGAAGGGAATCGGCGGTGGACTCCCCCTCGGCGCGTGTCTGGCGTTCGGTGAGGCCGCCACACTGTTCGAACCGGGGCAGCACGGCACGACGTTCGGTGGCAATCCGGTGTGTTGTGCTGCGGGACTCGCTGTGCTCGACAGCATCGCCACGAACGACTTGTTGGACCACGCCGCCGCTATTGGCAAGGACCTCGTGGCGGGCGTGGAGCGGCTCGGGCACCCACTGGTGCACGAGGTGCGTGGAGCGGGCCTGTTGCTGGGGATCGTGTTGCGCAAGCCGGTGTCGAGCACTGTCGCGGCCGCAGCGCAGCAAGCGGGATTCCTTGTCAATCCCGTCCAGCCCGACGTGGTGCGGCTTGCGCCGCCGTTGGTCGTGAGCAGGGAGCAGGTCGACGCTCTCCTCCGTGCATTGCCCGACGTGCTCGATACCGCCATCGAGAAGGACGATTGATATGCCGCGCCATTTCCTCCGAGACGCCGACCTCACACCGCATGAGCAAGCCGAGATACTCGATCTCACGGCCGAATTGAAGGAACAGCCGTACGGTGCTGCTCTGGCCGGACCGAAGTCCGTCGCGGTGATTCTGGAGAAGAACTCGACTCGTACCCGGTTCTCGTTCGAGGTCGGCATCGCCCAGCTGGGCGGACATCCCGTGGTGGTGGACGGGCGCAGCATGCAGCTGGGTCGGGAGGAGACGCTCGGCGACACCGCTCGTGTTCTGTCGCGGTACGTCGATCTCGTTGTGTGGCGCACGTTCGGACAGGAGCGGATCGACGAGTTCGCCGCTGCCGCGACGGTTCCCGTCGTGAACGCGCTCACCGACGAATTCCACCCCTGCCAGATCCTCGCCGATCTGTTCACCGTGCGGGAGCGTAAAGGCACTCTCGCCGGTCTTACACTGACCTACCTCGGCGACGGCGCGAACAACATGGCTCACTCGCTGCTGCTCGGTGGAGTCACGGCCGGCATGCACGTGCGGGTCGCTGCCCCGGAAGGTTTTCACCCGCTTCCCTGGGTGCTCGATGCCGTGGAGAAACGAGCTTCCGAAACCGATGGCAGCGCGACGGTGTTCACCGACCCGCACGCGGCCGTCGACGGGGCCGATGTCGTGACCACCGACGCGTGGACGTCCATGGGACAGGAGAAGGACGGCAAGGACCGTGTGACGCCGTTTCTGCCGTACCAGGTCAACACCGACCTGCTCGCCAGGACCGGCAAGGACACCGTCGTGCTCCACGACCTTCCCGCACACCGTGGGATGGAGATCACTGACGAGGTGATCGACGGGCCCGCCAGTGCGGTGTGGGACGAGGCGGAGAACCGGTTGCACGCCCAAAAGGCGCTTCTGGTGTGGCTGCTGAAGCAGGAGCGACGATGACGACCGACCGGCAACACCGGTCCTCGACCACAGGTGGTATGAACCGGGCGAGGCGGCACGCGCGGATCACCGAGCTGGTGTCCAATATGGCCATCCGAAGCCAAACCGAACTGGCCCGGTTACTGGCCGCCGAAGGCATCGAGGTCACTCAGGCGACTTTGTCCAGGGATCTGGACGAGCTCGGTGCGGTGAAACTCAGGGGCGCTGACTCGGGAGCCCCGGTGTATGTGATTCCCGAGGACGGCAGTCCCGTACGCGGTGTGCAGGGTGGCACGACACGGCTGTCGAGGCTGCTGGCCGAATTCATGGTCTCGGCCGATTCCTCGGGCAATCTCATGGTGCTGCGAACCCCTCCGGGCGCGGCCCAATTCCTGGCCAGCGCCATCGACAGGGCAGCGCTGGACGAGGTCGTCGGCTCCATCGCCGGCGACGACACGATCGCGGTGATCGCCAGGGAACCGTTGACGGGCCAAGAGCTGGCGGAACGGTTCACCGCATTGGCGCAACGGTCGTCGAACGCAGACATGAACGTGAGTGAGGAGAAGGACAATGACTGAGCGGGTGGTGCTCGCATACTCGGGCGGGCTCGACACCTCGGTGGCGATCGGTTGGATCGCCGAGGAGACCGGTGCCGAGGTGGTGGCCGTCGCCGTCGATGTCGGCCAGGGTGGTGAGGACCTGGAGACCATCCGTAAGCGTGCGCTCGACTGTGGTGCTGTCGAAGCCGTCGTCGCCGACGCGAAGGACGAGTTCGCCGAGGAGTACTGCCTCCCGGCGTTGCAGGCCAACGCTCTCTACATGGACCGCTACCCGCTGGTGTCCGCGCTGTCGCGGCCGTTGATCGTCAAGCACCTCGCCGAGGCGGCCAAGTATCACGGCGCCACCACGGTGGCGCACGGCTGCACGGGGAAGGGCAACGACCAGGTGCGTTTCGAGGTGGGTATCGGCGCGCTCGCCCCAGACCTGACCGTGCTCGCGCCCGTGCGTGATTTCGCGTGGACACGTGAGAAGGCCATCGCCTACGCCGAGGAACGTAACCTTCCGATCGACGTCACGAAGTCCTCGCCGTTCTCGATCGACCAGAACGTGTGGGGCCGGGCCGTGGAGACCGGTGTTCTGGAGGACCTCTGGAACGAGCCGCCGAAGGAGGTCTACTCCTATACCCAGGACCCGACTCTCCACTTCCAGGCTCCCGACGAGGTGATCATCACCTTCGACAAGGGCGTCCCCGTCGCCATCGACGGCAAGCAGGTCACGGTCCTGGAGGCCATCCAGGAGATGAACCGCCGGGCCGGGGCGCACGGCATCGGCAGGCTGGACATGGTCGAGGACCGGCTCGTGGGGATCAAGAGCCGGGAAGTCTACGAGGCCCCGGGCGCGATCGCGTTGATCACCGCGCACCAGGAATTGGAGAACGTGACCGTGGAGCGGGATCTCGCCCGCTTCAAGCGCCAGGTGGAGCAGCGCTGGGGCGAGCTCGTCTACGACGGCCTGTGGTTCTCGCCGCTGAAGGAAGCGTTGGACGGCTTCATCGCCAAGGCGCAGGAGCACGTCACCGGTGAGATCCGCATGGTCCTGCACGGCGGCAACGCCATCGTCACGGGACGGCGCAGCGAGGAGTCGCTCTACGACTTCAACCTGGCCACTTACGACGAGGGTGACACGTTCGACCAGTCGCTGGCCAAGGGCTTCGTGCAGCTGTGGGGCCTGCCCAGCAAGATCGCCGCCAAGAGGCAGCAGAGCAAGAACGACTGACACGTCACCACGGAGGCGATGGGCCGCTCGCCACGCTTCGTGCGGGCGAGCGGCCCTGGTCCACGGCGGCACGGGAGGGACACGATGAAGCTGTGGGGTGGTCGGTTCGCGAGCGGGCCGGCCGAGGCGATGGCGGCACTATCCGCATCGACACATTTCGACTGGCGTCTGGCGCCCTACGACATCGCGGGGTCGCGCGCCCACGCTCGTGTGCTGCACCGAGCCGGCCTGCTGACCGACGACGAACTCGAGGCGATGCTCGCGGCGCTCGATCAACTCGCGAAGGATGTCGAGTCGGGAGCGTTCACCCCGACCGTCGCCGACGAGGACGTCCACACCGCGTTGGAACGCGGCCTACTGGAGCGCGCGGGCCCTGAACTCGGTGGGAAACTGCGGGCGGGCCGCTCGCGTAACGACCAGGTGGCCACGCTGTTCCGCATGTGGCTGAGAGATGCCGCGCGCCGTATCACCGCCGACACACTCGACATCGTCGATGCGCTCGTCGAGCAGTCCACTCGGCACCACGACGCCGTACTGCCGGGGCGTACGCACCTGCAACACGCCCAACCTGTGCTGTTGGCCCATCATCTGATGGCTCACGCCCAGGCACTGCTGCGTGATCTGGGCCGGCTCAAGGATTGGGACGCCCGCGCGGCGGAGTCGCCGTACGGCTCGGGTGCGCTTGCCGGTTCGTCATTGGGACTCGATCCCGACGCCGTCGCGCGTGAGTTGGGTTTCCCGACCTCGGTGGAGAACTCGATCGACGGCACGGCGTCCCGTGACTTCGCTGCCGAGTTCTGCTTCGTGTTGGCCATGCTCGGCGTGAACCTGTCCCGAATCGCCGAGGAAGTCATCATCTGGAACACCGCCGAGTTCGGATACGTGACGCTCGACGATGCCTGGGCCACCGGCAGCTCGATCATGCCGCAGAAGAAAAACCCGGACGTGGCCGAGCTCACGCGGGGTAAGGCGGGGCGGTTGATCGGGAACCTCACCGGTCTGCTGGCGACGCTGAAGGCTCAGCCGTTGGCGTATAACCGCGACCTGCAGGAGGACAAGGAACCCGTCTTCGACTCCGTCGAACAGTTGGAACTTCTCTTGCCCGCCATCGCGGGGATGATCGGCACTCTGACTTTCCACACGGATCGGCTCGCCGAGTCTGCTCCGGCGGGTTTCACGCTCGCCACGGACGTCGCGGAATGGCTGGTACGGCAGGGAGTCCCGTTCCGTGCCGCGCACGAGGCCGCGGGCGAGTGCGTGCGAGTGGCCGAGGAGCGCGGTGTCGGTCTGGACGACCTCACCACCGACGAACTGACGGCGATCCATCCCGCGCTCACGCCTGCTGTGCGCGAGGTGCTCACGGTCGAGGGCTCGGTGGCCTCTCGTGATTCTCGGGGTGGGACGGCGCCGGCTCGGGTCTCGGAACAACGGGAACGCCTGGTGGCACGATTGGCCGAGCTGCGCGAGTGGGCTGCACGGTAGTCGGCGCACCCCGGTTACCCTGGGCACGACAGAGCCAGCGAGGGGAGCGTAGTGACGGACGAGATCGCCACGAGCCGGGTATTCCGGCGCGAGTGGCTTGCCATCGATCCTGTCGACCTGGCTCTGAGGCTGCTCGGGTGCGAATTGGAGTCGCGTAGTGATCAGGGCACGGTCCGGGTGCGTCTCGTCGAGGTGGAGGCGTACCGGGGGCTCGATGACCCTGCGTCGCACTGCTACCGCGGCCGTACGCCTCGCAACGAGGTGATGTGGGGTCCTGCCGGGTATCTCTACGTGTATTTCGTCTACGGCATGCACTTCTGCGCCAATGTCGTGGGACTCACCGACGGCGAACCGGGAGCCGTGCTGTTGCGTGCCGGAGAGGTCGTCGAGGGGCAGGAACTGGCCAGGCACAGACGTCCCACCGCTCGGGGCGGCGGGCTCGTCGCCAAGGGGCCGGCCGTGCTGACCTCCGTGCTCGGCCTCGACCGCGCACACAACGGACTCGATCTCACGGACCCCGATTCGCCCGTCCGACTTCTCACCGGTGAGCCGGTCGGTGCGGAATCGATCCGATCGGGTCCGCGTGTGGGAGTCGCCGCTGCCCGGGACGTGCCGTGGCGGTTCTGGATCGCCGGTTCGCCCGCGGTCAGCGCCTATCGGCGTAATACCCGGGTCCGCGCCCGGTCCTGACGAAGTTGTGGCCGTCGATTCAGGGGACGGCGGTTATGTGTATGCCGGTCCCCGCAGCGGTCCACCGTGAAGTGCGGGGAGAATGGAATCGTGAGCGAGCATATTCTTGACGAACTGTCCTGGCGCGGGTTGATCGCGCAGTCCACCGATCTCGACGCGCTGCGACGAGGCCTAGACGGTGGTCCGCTCGCTGTCTATATCGGGTTCGATCCCACCGCGCCCAGCCTGCACGCCGGTCACCTCGTGCAGATGCTCATGCTGCGGCGGTTCCAAAACGCGGGTCATCGGCCCGTGTTGCTCGCGGGCGGTGGTACCGGACTGATCGGCGATCCTCGGGATGTCGGGGAGCGCACGCTCCATTCCGAGGAGCAGGTCCGCGAGTGGGCGGACAGGTTGCGGGGCCAGCTGGCGCGTTTCGTGGATTTCGATCACCCCGATGTGTCGCCGATCGAGGTGAACAACCTCGACTGGCTCGGATCGATGACCGTCCCCACTTTCCTCCGCGAGGTCGGCAAGCATTTCTCCGTCAACACGATGCTGGCGCGAGAGACGGTGAAGCGCAGGCTCGAGGGGGACGGAATCTCCTACACCGAGTTCAGCTACATGCTGTTGCAGGCCACCGATTACCGCGAGCTGTTCGAGCGCTACAACGTGCGGCTTCAGGTGGGTGGCTCCGATCAATGGGGCAACATCATAGCCGGGGTCGACCTCGTCCGTAGGGTGCACGGCGTTCAGGTGCATGCGTTGACAACGCCGTTGATCACGGACTCCGAGGGACGCAAGCTGGGTAAATCCACCGGCGGTGGCAACGTGTGGGTGGACCCGGAGATGACGTCTCCGTATGCCTGGTACCAGTACTTCCTCAACATGCCCGACGCTGACGTGGTGCGGTGTCTGAAGCTGCTGACGTTTCTGGACGCCGACGAGATCAGCGAGCTGGAGAAGGCCACGCAGGAGCGGCCCGCTGCCCGCCAGGCGCAGCGTCGTCTGGCGCAGGAACTGACTGATCTGGTGCACGGCCCGGAGCAGACCCGACAGGTCGTGGCGGCGAGTCAGGCACTTTTCGGCCGTGGTGACCTGCGTGAGCTCGATGCGGCCACGCTCGATGCAGCCATGGCCGAGGTACCGACTGGCGAGGTCAGGCTGAGTGACGAGCCCACCGTCATCGAACTGCTCGTGGCCGGTGGGCTTGTGGAGAGCAAGGGCGCTGCGCGCCGCACCGTGAAGGAAGGTGGCGCCTACGTCAACAACACCAAGATCACGGATGAGAACTGGAAGCCGGAGATCTCTGACGTGTTGCATGGGAGTTGGCTCGTGGTGCGTCGTGGCAAGCGCACCATGGCGGGAGTCCGTGTACTGAACGGGTAGCTCCGACCGACGTTGAGGTCTGTTTCCGAAGGCCGCCTTTCCGCCCGGGAAGGCGGCCTTCGGCGTGTAGGGCGTGCTCAGTGCCTTTGAGCTGGGGTTTTGTGGTTTGGGGACCCCCCTGTTTGGGTGGGTTTTGGGGGTGTGTAATCTTCTCTTTGTCGCCAGGGACGACCGGGGCGAGCGGGTCAGACCTGAGAGGGTTTGA
>JAJYTH010000120.1 GCA_021793175.1 Actinomycetes bacterium | reverse complement strand
GGTCCCGGGCCGAGCGTGGGAAGAAGACCGAGTGAATGGGACGGCACCGAGCAATGAGCGCACCCCGACTGCTCTCAAACCGCTACGAACTGGGTGACACACTCGGCTACGGCGGTATGTCCGAGGTTCATCACGGTCACGACATCCGGCTCGGCCGCGAAGTGGCTGTGAAGATTCTGCGTGCCGACCTCGCCCGCGACCCGATGTTCCAGGAGCGCTTCCGCAGAGAGGCGCAGAACGCCGCGGCCCTGAACCACCCGGCGATCGTCGCGGTGTACGACACCGGCGAGGCCGACACCGAGTACGGTCCGCTGCCATACATCGTCATGGAGTACGTCGAGGGCCGGACGCTGCGCGACATCGTGAAGACCGAAGGCCCGATGCCGCAGAAACGGGCCATGGAGGTCATGGCCGATGTCTGCGCCGCCCTCGACTTCTCGCACCGCCACGGCATCATCCACCGCGACGTCAAGCCCGCCAACGTGATGATCACGCGCAACGGCGCGGTGAAGGTGATGGACTTCGGCATCGCCCGTGCCGTGCACGACGGGCAGGCCGCCATGACGCAGACGGCCGCGGTGATCGGAACCGCCCAGTATCTATCGCCGGAACAGGCGCGGGGCGAGACGGTGGACGCGCGGTCGGACGTCTATTCGGCGGGGTGCGTGCTGTACGAGCTCGTCACCGGCGAACCGCCGTTCACCGGCGACTCACCGGTGGCTGTGGCGTACCAGCACGTGCGGGAAGCCCCTCGGGCGCCGTCGGAGTCGAATCCGTCCGTGACGCCCGAGCTGGACGCCGTCGTGTTGAAGGCTCTCGCCAAGAGCACGACCGAGCGGTACCAGTCGGCGGCGGAGATGCGGTCGGACCTTGTGCGGACCCTGTCCGGGCAGCGCCCGTCCGCCTCGCTCGAGAGCGCCGCTCCGGTCGAGGACGAACGCACTCAGATGCTCGACTCGCCCCGTGCGCCGGAGCCGGAGGGCGACTACGACCCGCGGGCCTACGACGACGCCGAGGCGGCCCGGAAACAGCGGAGGAGACGCGGGATCACCGCGGTCGTTCTCACCGTGCTGGTTCTCGGCGCCATCGCGTTCGTCACGTGGATCATGGGTGGGTTCAAGCAGGAAGCCGAGGTCAAGGCCGTCCCCGACGTCACAGGGGTGCAGGTCGAGCAGGCGAAGCAGCAACTGCGTGCCGAGGGCTTCGAGAACTACCAGGAACAACCCGTCGTCTGCCTCGACAATCCTCCGTCGGGCGAGTCGCAGTGCACGTCCGACCAGGTCGGCAGTGTGATCGCGACCGACCCCGAACCTCACAGGGAAGTCGCGCTGGACACCGAGATCGTGCTCCAGGTGGGCGCACCTCCCGAGAAGGTGCAGGTGCCCGACTTGACGAACCTGACCCGTGACGAGGCCGAGGCCGCGCTGGAAGAGGTCAATTTGATCCTCGACCCGAACATCGAGGAGATCGAGGTCGAGGACGAGGAGAAGTACGGCAAGGTCGTCGGGCAGGACCCCGAAGACGGCGAAGAGGTGGAGCAAGGGCACTCCGTGACCATCCAGATCGGCAAGACGCCGGAGATGGTCCAGGTGCCCGACATGACAGGGGAGTCCTTCGAGAAAGCCAAGGCCACCCTTGAAGGCCTCGGCCTCGTCATCAAGCGCGAAGACGTCGACGACGAGGAACCGGAAGGCACTGTGGTGAGCCAGCGGCCCAACGGTGGCAACGTGCGGGAAGGCTACGAAGTCGTCCTCGAGGTGTCCAACGGGTCGCAAGCGAAGTTCGACATGCCCGACGTCATCGGTATGACGGAGGAAGAAGCGGTCTCCAAGCTGCGCGAGGCCGGCTGGGACGGCACGCACACCGTGCAGGTGCAGCCGGCGGGCGACTCCGACGACGTCGGCAAGGTCCTCAACACCAGTCCGGCAGCCGGTAGCCCGATCACCAAAAGCCAGCAGATCGTGCTCTACATCGCCACCGACGAGGAGGGTTCCACCGAACCCCCGCCGGATGACGATGAAGATTCGGACTTTCCCTTCTAGAGGGACTGAGCCGCTGGAGTGAAGGCGTAGCCGGAGGTGGCCGTGGCACTCGGAAAATGAGCGCCACGGCCACCGCTCGACCGGTAGCGTTTCACCGGCCGAGCGGTGTGCACATGCCAACGGTCGTATGCGGGTGGGAGCGGTGTCGCGTCCTCTGTGCCGCTTCTAAGCCACGGCGGACTGCTGCAGCGCCCGGGTCGCCTCTTCGAGCTCGTTCACCAGTTCCTCGGTCACCGGATGTCCCGCCGAGGCCATCCAGTTCGCCAGCATCCGGTGTCCGCACTGCGTCAATACCGACTCGGGATGGAACTGCACGCCCTCGACGGGCAGCTCCTTGTGCCTCATCCCCATCACCACGCCCGAGGCGGTGCGGCCGGTGACCTCGAACTCGTCCGGGATCGTCTCCGGCAGCACGGTCAGCGAGTGGTATCGGGTCGCGGTGAACGGGTTCGGCAGGCCGGCCAGCATTCCGGCCCCGTTGTGCTCTACCTGACTAGTCTTGCCGTGCAACAACTCGGGCGCGCGGTCGACCTTCGCTCCCCACGCCACACCGATGGCCTGGTGGCCCAGACACACGCCGAGTACCGGCACGGACTCGGCCGCACACCGCCGCACGATCTCGACGCTACGGCCTGCCCTCTCGGGGGTGCCGGGCCCTGGGGACACCAGGACGCCGTCGAAGTCGGAGACCTCGTCGACGTTCACGGCGTCGTTGCGCCGTACCACGCACTCGGCCCCCAGTTGGGCCAGGTACTGCACCAGGTTGTAGACGAAGCTGTCGTAGTTGTCGACGACGAGTACCCGCATGGGCCAAGCCTACGTCGCAGTCGTTCCAGCCCTGTCGTCGACGGCGTCCCCGTCAGGGTCATTCCTCCACCGCGACGTCGTTGAACGGCAACAGCGGTTCGACCCACGGGAACACCACGAACATCAACAGGGCTACCGCGCCCAGCACCAGTGTCGTGGCCACCCCGATCCGCACGGGCAGCGGGCCGGGCAGGTGTCGCCAGATCCAGCCGTACATCAGGCCTCCCCGATCTCCCGCAGCAACTGCTCGTAGCTCACGCCCTGTTCCTTCTCGTACACCTCGGTCAGCACCCCGTGGATGATCATGCGTTCCCTGTCCGAGAAACGGGGATGACAGGTGGTCAACGTCAGCAGCTCCAGCTGCCGGTCCTCCGGCAACGACGCGTCGAGCTGGTACGGCACCGGCGCCACCGCGTCGCCACGGTTGGGCAGGACGATACGACGACCGACCGTCTCGCTGTACGCCGGATCGTGCTCCGACGGCGGTAGGACCCCGGCACAGCGCGGGTCCGCACCCTTGCCCTGCGCCCAGCCCTGCACCTCGTCGCTCATCGGCAGCACTCGGTACACGTAGAAGTTGTCGGCCGTCTCGATCACCACGGCGTCGCAGGAGGAGAGCAGGTTCAGGTCGTTGAACGGAGCGCCTTTGCCCACCCGGTGCCCCGCGACGGCGAAGTTGCCCGGTTCCCCGGGCATGGCGGTCTGCTTGTAGTGGCCCGGACCCACCTCCAGCGTCGCGGAGTCCACTCCCCGCTGGATGGTGAAGTTCCAGTCGACCCCGAACGACGGGATGTAGATGCGCGCGAACGCCTCACCGTCCATGGGCTCGGCACGCATCTCGCGCTGCTGCGACCACTGCTCGTCGAGTTCCGCGCTTGCCTCGTTCTGCAGCTGCTGTGACATGAGGTTGGTGACGTACAACTCGTACACCACGAACAGCAGCACGACGATGCCGAGCGTGATCAGGATTTCGCCGAAGGTGCGTACGGCCGTGCGTATCCGGTCCCCACCGGAACGGCCTTTCGGCGACGTGGGCGGAGCCGTGTCCTTCGGTGGATCAGCGGGTGGTTCGTCGCCGGCGCCGGCCGGTTCCTCCCCGACCTCCCCGACCTCCCCGACTTCGCCGAGCTCGTCCACGTCGTCCACGTCCACATCCTCGGGTGGTGGAGGTGGTGGAGTCGGTGACGCGGCGCGCCTCGGCGCGCGGGTGGCCGGTGGCTTGTCGGCCGGTTGCAACACGGGCCGGGTCGGTGCGTCCGACAGCGGGCCCCGTTCCCGGGGGGCCTGCCGTGGTGGCCGCCGCGGAGGCACGGCGTCCGTCCGCTGCGGGCCGCGCGAAGGGTAGAGCTCTCCTCGCCGAGTTCCCTCCAAGGGCGGTTCGTCCTGCGACATCTTCGGCGGCCGACCTCGCGGAGGCACGGCGATTTCGCGGGTCTTCGGCTCCTCGTACCTCGACAAGCGAGCTCCTCTCGCGCGCGAGCTACTGCCGGTCATCAGCACAATCTGCTAACCGGCGCTCGCTCCCCGGTTCTGGCGCCTGCCCGATTACGTTAACGTGTGGAGAAGGAGGCAGTTGCGCACTGCCGATCATTTTGCCCGACTGCACGCGAGGACTCCGATGCCCAAGTCCAAGGTCCGCAAGAAGACGGCATACACGCCGCCACCGAATCGCCGTACGCCGGTCAAGGTTCGAGCGGCGGGCCCTTCGCATCCGGTCTACAAGATCGTAATGTTCGGGTTGATGCTGCTCGGCCTGGCCTGGCTCGTTGTCAATTATCTTGCCGGCCACAAGATCGACTTCATGGCTGAGCTCGGCAACTGGAACTTCGCGATCGGGTTCGCCCTGATGATCACCGGGCTACTGATGACCATGCGGTGGCGCTGACGAGCCGACTCCGACAGCCGCAGAATCACAGCGACGTAATTTATCCCCACTGTGGATAACCCTGTGGACAACTCGGCGCGAGCCTGGGCTCCCAAGCCCGGGCTCGTCGGTGTCGGCTGGGTACTCACCGCGGTCGCCGCCGGTGCGCTCGGCTGGAGCGCCACCTCCGGCGACCGTCCGGGCACGCTGCTGTTGGCCGTGGTGACCGCCGCGTTCCTGGCCGCGTCCCTGCACGGCACCGTCGTGCGCCCCCGCCTGTCCGCCGACGGCGACGGGCTACGGGTGCGAACTCTCGGCGGCACCCGTTCCCATCCGTGGTCACGTGTCGACCTGCGGCTCACCACGACGAGACGATACGGCCGCGACGCCCAGGTGATCGAACTCGACGCCGTCGACGGACAGCTCACCGTGTTCGGCTGGGTGGAACTCGGCACCGATCCCCACGAAGTACACGAGGAACTGCTGCGGTTACGTCAGACCCCGCACAGCGCCGGGTAAGCACACAGCTGATCGAAGAGTTCGACGTCGCGGTACACCACCATCCCCACCAGCGCGACGGCCATGATCGCCACCGCGCCGGCCTGGTAGGCGGCCCGGTTCTTCTCCGGCGCGAACACCATCGCGATCATCGCCAGCGCTCCCGCCACCAGGCCACCGATGTGCCCGAGCAACGAGATACCGGGGATCGACACGCTGAGCACGACGTTCAGGACGATGATTCCGATCGCCGCCGTGGCGTTCAGCCGCAACCGCAGCACGGCGACGAGGATCGCGCCCATCAACCCGTAGATGGCGCCGGACGCACCGGCCGTGCCCGTGTTGGTTGCCCCGAAGACGAACACGGCAGCCGCCCCCGCGAACATCGACAGGAAATACACGGCCAAGAATCGGATTCGTCCGAGCAGTAACTCCAGGTCACGGCCCAGAACCCACAACGCGATCATGTTCATGGCCAGGTGGAGCAGGCCGTAGTGCAGGAAACCCGACGCGAACAGCCGCCACCACTCGTCGAACAGGACGATGGCCACCGGCCACAACACGCCGTCCTCGAACACCGGGGACAGGTGATTGTCCATCACACTGCCGGCTTGGAAGGCCGTGAGCGCGTAGACGACCACGTTGATGGCGATCAGCAACGGGACCACGACGACCCACTGTGGGACCCGGGCCCCCACCACCGTCCGCGCGCCGTACCCCGCCTTCCGGTAAGCCACCGACTGGACTTGTTGCTGCCGCTGAGCCGACGTCACGCAGTCGATGCACTGATGCCCGACCGACGCCTCACGCAGACAGTCGGGGCACGCAGGTCGTTCACAGCGAACACAACGCAGACCGGTCGGCCTGCCCGGATGCCACCAGCATCCCGGCAGGGCCTCCTGTTGCTGTGGCTGCCCATACGGCGGGGGATTGGGGGGCTCGGTCACAGTGTTGTCGACGCTCCTGATTTTCCCGGCCGACGTCCGTCCACCACGTGGCTACTCACCACACGCTCACGGCCGACATACGCGCGTGGCCACTTCCAACCTACCTGGTATGGGCCGTGTTCCGACGGGTTGCGGACGACTCAGTCGCGCTTGATGGTGACCCGCTCGATGACGACGTCCTCCAGCGGCTTGTCGCCGGGCCCGGTAGCCGTGCGAGCGATCGCGTCGACGACGTCCCGCGACTCCTGGTCGGCCACCTCACCGAAGATGGTGTGCTTGAAGTTCAGGTGCGGTGTCCGGGCGACGGTGATGAAGAACTGCGACCCGTTGGTGCCGGGGCCCGCGTTGGCCATAGCCAGCAGGTACGGCCGATCGAACTGCAGTTCGGGGTGGAACTCGTCACCGAACTTGTAGCCCGGGCCGCCGCGACCCGTGCCCGTGGGGTCACCGCCCTGGATCATGAAGCCGTCGATGACCCGGTGGAAGATCGAACCGTCGTAGAACGGGCCGGACTTCTCACCCTTGGCATTCGGCTGGGTGTACTCCTTCGTGCCTTCGGCCAGTCCGGTGAAGTTCGCGACCGTCTTGGGTGCGTGGTCCGGGAAAAGCACCAGGTTGATGTCGCCCCGATTGGTGTGCAGTGTGGCTGTGATCTTCCCGCCACTGGGGGTTGCGTTGCTGTCAGTCACGCGATTCATCGTGCCATCCACGGCGAGATGCGCAGGAAAGGGGCAGGATGGTCATCATGCGCACGAGGCGTGTTGATCAACGAATGACGAGGTGAACAAGCGATGGGTTCGATGGCTCGGACCACCAAGACAGTAGGTGATGCGCCCAGAAACGGCTCACGCACGCTGCGGGAGCGCGCACTCGAAGTCGGAAGGATGAGCGCGGACATGGCAGCACAGGCAGCGCAGGCCGCGGAGCAGCGGTTGAGTGAAAGCACGGAGAGCGCGCGCAAGGAACTCTCCCGCAAGACCTCTCGCACCCGCAGGGACGCTGTCCGAAGTGCGCAGGAGGCCCGCGCGCTCGTCGAGCAGCGCCGGGAGGAACTGCGGGTTCCCGGCCGTAAGGCCAAGAAGGCGGCTATCAAAGCGGCGAAGTCGGCAGGCCTGTCCCGCCGCAAGGCCAAGCGCGAGTTCAAGCAGGCGCGCAAGGAGTTCAAGGCCGCCATGGCGGAGGCCAAAGCCATCTCCAAGCAGAACGCGCCCAAGCGCGCGAAGAAGTGGCCGTGGCTGCTGGGCTTCGCGGCGGTGGCGGGCGCGGCCGCGTATGCGATGAAGTCGCGCCAAGAGGAGGCGCCGATCGCGCCGATGCCGCCTCGTAGCACTGACACCCCCGCCCCGGCTGCCACGACACCGGCCGCGGCCACCGCTTCGAAGGCAACCACCCCCGCGAGCGCGGAGGCGTCCGGGAACTCGAAGCAGCAGTCGGCGGAGAGTGGCACCAAGACCGCTCAGTCGAAGTCGACGACTCAGACGAAGTCGGCCGCGCAGGCCAAGTCCGAGGGCAACGCCAAGACCACACAGGCGAAGTCCCGGCAGAGCTGACGAGAGCTGACACCGGTCACGCCCGTGTCACACCCCCGACGTGGGAAGACCCCCGAGAGCCGCGTTCTCGGGGGTCTTCCTGCGTACGCCGGTGTTTATCAGGCGGAGTACTTGTCGATCAGCTTGCCGAGACGGGGCAGAGCCTCCTCGACGTTCTCCTTACCCTTCGGGCGCAGCTTGTTGTAGACCTTCTTGATGCTGTCGCGGTCGCTCTTCTCCGCGCGAGCGTCGGTCACCGACAGCAGAGCGTCGGCGGCGTCCGGCCGGGTGGGCAGGTACGAGCCGAAGTCGCTCGCACCGCTGCCCTTGAAGTCGGCGTAGATCGGCTCCAGAGCGGCGACGAACTCGTCGAGCAGGCTGTCCACGGCGGCGCCGATGATGCCCGGCTTGATCTTCTTGACAGCGGCGTAGCCGGTCTTGATGACGGTGCCCGAAACGCCGCTCTTATCCGCAACCTCCTCGTCGATCAGGTTCTGGAGGTCGGTCACCACGTTCGGGCGACGGCTGGAGTCGAGCAGGATTTCCTTCAGGGTGTCAGCCACGGATCCCATCCTTCACAGTCTGATTCCACGATTCGGTCGGCAGGACCGCCTCGCACCTTCGGCACAACCTCGGCTTCGATCGGTAACCCGGTGGGGGCATGCCCCGCCGTGGGGTGCCTGCGCGTGCGCGTAACCCTAATACAAGATCAACTTGAGCTACACGCAGCGGTGTCTTGTGGTCACTCTCAGATCTGTAAGTTGGTGATGGCCTCCGTTGTCACGATGCGGGCCTTCACACTTTGCGGTTGGTTCGTGGTGACGATGACGGCGTTGCCACCCTTGGACACGGCGTACACCGCACCGTCGTCACCCGACTCGTAACCGCCCTCCCAACCGGTCGGCTGCGACGTGGGATTCGATGTCTCAACAGGTGCCGCCGCATCGACCAGCGCGCGGGCCACATCCTCTTCCCCGACGTACACCCGGACCGTCAGCTGAAGATCGCCGTCGGGCCGGTAGAAGAAACACGTCGGGTGAGGCTCCTCTGAGGACGTCTTCACACTGCCGACCCGCTGACCGTTGGACTCGGCCACGAATTCCGTGTCGAGGTAGGGACACGGCTCTTCGTTCTCGGGTTCGGGCTCC
>JAJYTH010000119.1 GCA_021793175.1 Actinomycetes bacterium | reverse complement strand
ACGGACGAACCTCTGGTATGCCAGTTGTCCCGCCAGGGGCATGGCTGGTTAGCTACGTTCGGAAAGGATAACCGCTGAAGGCATCTAAGCGGGAAGCCTGTTCCAAGATGAGGTCTCCCACCACCTTGGAGTGGGTAAGGCCCCCCAGAGATGATGGGGTTGATAGGCCAGACATGGAAGCGCAGTAATGCGTGCTGGAGTGGACTGGTACTAATCGGCCGAGGGCTTGACTACAAAGGTGCTACGCATCCACTCTGCGACTCTGAAACACCACCCCAAGGGGGGTGTGTTGTTTCGTAGAGTTTCGGTGGTTATAGCGGTGGGGACACGCCCGGTCCCATTCCGAACCCGGAAGCTAAGCCCACCAGCGCCGATGGTACTGCACCCCTACGGGTGTGGGAGAGTAGGACACCGCCGAACACAAACTTTTTTGATAGGCCCGTCGGTGTTGGTTGGTGGACCAACACCGACGGGCCTTTTTCATATGTGTGGGGTGTTACCACACGCCATTCACGCCGTAAGCTGCGGTGTGTGAGCACATCTCGCCTCCTGGTTATCCAGCCCGACGTAGCCGATCCGCCGGGACCACTCGGTGAATGGTTGGTTGACGCCGGGGCGGAACTCGACGTGCGTTTGATGCCGGACACGAGCCTTCCCGATACCGTCGACGATTACGACGGTGTGGTGTGTCTCGGTGGCGGCATGAATGCCGAGGACGACACTCGGCATCCGTGGCTTGCGGATGTGCGGTCACTGCTCAGCGCATCCGTTGCCGTGGACAAGCCGACCTTGTGTGTATGCCTGGGCGCGCAGCTGCTGGCGGTCGCGGCCGGGGGGCGCGTCACGTTGGGACACGACGGCCCCGAAGTCGGCCCGTCGTTGGTGCTGAAGAAGGACGCGGCATGGACGGACCCACTGTGCGCTGATCTTCCTCTGTTGCCGGACGTGCTGCAATTTCATTCCGACGAGATCGCACAACTCCCACCGAACGCCGTATTGTTGGCGTCATCACCGCGTTATCCGAATCAGGCGTTCCGAATCGGACGTCGAGTTTATGGAATTCAATTCCACATCGAGACCACGGCTGAAGTGGTATTGCGGTGGGCTGCGACGTCCAAATCAAAAGCGGAGGCCGTGCGGCAGAGCGCGTTCGACGAGGAGACCTTGAGGCGTCTTCACGAGGACATGGCGGGAGTGTGGCAACCGTTCGCGCATCGATTCGTCGATCTCGCCGCAGGCCGGTTAGAACCGGCGAAGCCCGAGATCCCGTCGCTGCCGATCGTCGATGGCTGAAAGAGTTCGACCCGCCGCATCAGTCGCTCGTTACGGACTCACCGACAGCCGGGCGCAAGACATGTTGCGCGCGGCGGGATGGTGGACCGACGACGGGCCGTCGGAGAACGCGATCGGGGTGTTGAGTGCGCTCGCCCGCACACCCGATCCGGACCTGGCTTTACTCACATTAGACAGATTTCGAGCCGCCGACGAGGAATCGTGGCAAGAGCTCGACCACACCCTCCATACCAACGTTGTTTTCCGCGCGCGGTTGTTGGCGGTGCTCGGTTGCTCCACCGTTCTCGGAGATCTATTGGTGAGCAACCCCGGTCAGTGGCGACGTCTCGTCCCGTCCTCTTTGACCGTACCGAGGGACTACAGTTCCCGTCTCGCCGATGCGGTCTCCTCCGATAGCGACATGCTGACCGGCATACTGACCGGCTCCGAGGCGGTGCGCGCATTACGGGTGGCATATCGCGGACTGCTGCTGGAGATCGCTGCCGAGGACCTCGCGCACGTGGTGGATCCTCAACTCCACCAGCCTTCGCTGACCGACATCACCCGCGCACTCACGGAGCTGGCCGAGGCCGCGCTACGTGCCGGTCTTCTCGTGGCTCAGCAAGAGGTGGGCCAGAAGGCCGACGGTACGCTCGCCGTCATCGCGATGGGCAAATGTGGTGCCCGGGAACTCAACTACGTCAGCGACGTGGACGTCGTGTTCGTCGGTGGGAGTGATATTCCGACCGCCACACGTCTTGCGACCGCGTTGATGCGAGTGGTCGGGCAGTCGTGCTTCGAGGTCGATGCCGCACTACGGCCCGAAGGCAAAGCCGGTGCGCTCGTGAGATCACTGGACAGCTACGAGTCGTACTACACGAGATGGGCGCGTACCTGGGAGTTCCAGGCTTTGCTCAAAGCGAGACCGGTGGCGGGCGATGTCGAGCTCGGGCAGCGTTACGCCGAGCTCATCGCACCCATGGTGTGGTCGGCGGCCGAGCGCGAGGACTTCGTGGCGGACGTACAACGGATGCGTCGTCGAGTCGAGCGGCATGTGCCCACCGAGATCGTCGACCGGGAGCTCAAACTCGGGCGTGGTGGGTTGCGTGATGTCGAATTCGCCGTGCAGTTGTTGCAACTCGTGCACGGCCGTGTCGATCACACCTTGCGTTCTTCGTCCACCGTGGACGCGCTGGAGGCATTGGGAGCGGGCGGATACGTGGGCCGAGTCGACGCCGCGGAACTACGGGAATCGTACGAGTTCCTGCGTACGGTGGAACACCGATTGCAACTGAGGGGACTGCGGCGCACCCATCTGTTCCCTGAACAGGACGATGTGGAACGACTGCGGTGGCTCGCACGAGCCTGCGCCGTGCGACGGGTCAAGGGCAAGCTCGAAAGCGAGGTCCTGACCACAGAGTTCCGCAGACACGTACGACGGATTCGCCGTCTGCACGAGAAACTGTTCTACCGACCCCTGCTGGAAGCGGTGTCGAAGGTGCCGACCGAGGCACTGCGTCTCACGACCGAACAGGCGGCCAGCAGACTCGCCGCACTCGGATATGTCGCTCCGGACGGTGCGTTGCGGCATATCCAGGCATTGACTTCGGGAGTGTCGCGGCGAGCCGCGATCCAACAGACCCTGCTGCCCGTCCTGTTGGGCCTACTCGCGGACACACCCGACGCCGACGGTGGATTGCTGGCGTACCGGCGCGTGTCCGAGGCACTCGCCGACACCCCGTGGTACTTGCGGGTGCTGCGAGACGAGGGCGCGGTCGTGGAACGCCTCGCCACCATTCTCGGTATGTCGCGGCTGGTGCCGGACCTCCTGGTGAGAGCACCGGAAGTGTTGCGCCTGTTGGGTGATCTCGATGCGTTGACGGGAAAACCCGTCGAAGAGGTGGCGCGCTCGTTACGCGCCGCCGCAGGAAGGCAACAGGGCGTCAAAGCCGCGGTGGCGTCGGCACGGTCACTGCGGCGACACGAACTGCTGCGAGTCGCGTGCGCGGACCTGTTGGGTCTGTTCGATGTGAGGACGGTCTGTGTAGCGCTGTCCTCGGTGTGGACCGCGGTGCTGCAGGTCGCGCTGTCGGCGGCGATCCGACAGCGAACAGGGGAGGCGGGCGGTGAACGCGCACGGATCGCGGTGATCGGCATGGGCCGGTTGGGAAGTGAGGAGCTCGGTTACGGCTCCGACGCGGACGTGCTGTTCGTGTGTGAACCCGCGAACGGTGCCACCGGTGAGGAAGCCGTTAAGTTCGCCACCTCCGTGGCCGAGATGGTACGGGGAACACTCGGCGCGCCGAGCCAGGACCCGCCACTGGTGGTGGACACTGACCTACGGCCGGAAGGGCGCAGCGGGCCTTTGGTGCGCACACTCGAGTCCTACCGCGCCTACTATGCGCGGTGGGGAGAAGTGTGGGAGGCACAGGCCCTACTGCGAGCGCGAGTGGTGGCCGGGGACGACGATCTCGGTGCGAGATTCATCGACATCGTGAACCCGTTGCGCTACCCGGAAAACGGGTTGCCCGCGGACAAGATACGGGAGATCAGACGGATCAAGGCGCGGGTGGAAACCGAACGGTTGCCGCGAGGATCCGATCCCACGACACACACCAAATTCGGCAGAGGCGGCCTCGCCGACGTGGAATGGACGGCGCAGTTGTGGCAACTGCGATATGCGCACGAGATCCCCGAGCTGCGTACAACCTCGACGCTCACCGCGCTGCGGACTCTCGCGGACACCGGACTCGCGGACACCGACGACATCGACGCGCTGGTGTATGCCTGGAAGCTGGCCACGCGCGCCCGCAACATCACGATGCTCGTCAAGGGCAAGCCGTCCGACCAGATTCCCACGTCGGGTAGGGAACTGGCGGCGGTGGCGCGTGCATTCGGTTGTTCCGCCGACGACGATCCCGGTGAGTTCCTCGACAACTACCGCCGCGTCACCCGCCGTGCTCACGCTGTGGTCCAACGGTTGTTCTACGAGTCGTGATCGTCACCGGGCAAGGACGGTGAACGGGCATCCGTCCTATGGTGAAGGCGTGAGTCAGCAGGAGCCGTTTCGTGTTCGTATCAAGGTCCGCCAGTACGAGTTGGACAGCCTCGGCCATGTGAACCATGCCGTGTACCACCAGTACGGCGAGGTCGCCCGGTTGGAGCTGTTCGAGAAGGCCGGCGGCATGGAAAAAGAGTTGCTTGCGAGTGGGATATCGCCGGTTCTGCTGGAGTCACACATCGTTTACCGCCGCGAACTGCGCGCGGGGGACGAGGTCGACGTCACCTGCCGTGCCACGTTCGGCGAGGGCAAGGTCTTCTGGATGCAGAACGAGATCTTCAAACTCGACGGCACGCTCTCGGCGGAGATCAAGTGCACGCTCGGGCTGATGGACCTCACCAAGCGCAAGCTGGTCCCGGCGCCACGCGAGCGGATCGTGGAGGCGGGTCTCGACCTCGACTTGCTCTGCGGCACGGTGTGACCTCCTCCGGTAGAAGAGCCTTCGCCGCGGTGGTGAGGAGTGCACCGGCGTCGCTGCGGTAGGCGGCGATCTCCGAGCCCCGATCCCGTCGGATCCCACGAACGGCCCACTCGGTTGAGGACCGGTGGGCCGTTCGTCAGTGCCGTTTTCGGCGCCGCCATGCGCTCACACGTCGTAGTACAGGGCGAACTCGTAGGGATGCGGGCGCAGGCGCAGTGCCTCGATCTCGTTCTCCCGCTTGTACGAGATCCACGTCTCGATCACATCCGGGGTGAACACGCCGCCCTCCAACAGGAAGTCATGGTTGGATTCCAGCGCGTCGAGCGCGGTCTCCAGGTCCCCCGGCACCAGCTTGACGTCCTTGGCCTCCTCGGGCGGCAGCTCGTAGAGGTCCTTGTCGATGGGATCCGGCGGCTCGATCTTGTTCTTGATGCCGTCGAGGCCGGCCATCGCCATCGCCGCGAACGCCAGATACGGGTTACCGGACGAATCAGGGCAACGGAACTCGATCCGCTTGGCCTTCGCGTTACTGCCGGTGATCGGAATACGGACACACGCTGAGCGGTTCCGCTGTGAATACACCAGGCTGACCGGAGCTTCGTAACCCGGCACCAACCGGTGGTAGGAGTTGATCGTCGGGTTGGTGAACGCCAGCAGACTCGGCGCGTGCGTCAAGATGCCGCCGATGTAGTGCCGTGCCATGTCCGACAAGCCCGCGTACCCGGACTCGTCGTAGAACAACGGCTCCCCGTCCTTCCACAGCGACTGGTGGCAGTGCATGCCGGAACCGTTGTCGCCGAACAGCGGCTTCGGCATGAAAGTCACGGTTTTGCCCGCGGCGAAGGCCGTGTTCTTGACGATGTACTTGAACAGCTGCAGGTCGTCGGCCGCGTGCAGCAGGGTGTTGAACTTGTAGTTGATCTCGGTTTGTCCCGCGGTGCCCACCTCGTGGTGAGCGCGTTCCAGAACGAAACCCGATTCGATCAGTGTCCGGGAGATGTCGTCGCGCAGGTCGGCATAGTGGTCCGCAGGGGGAACCGGGAAGTAGCCACCCTTGAACTTGGTCTTGTAGCCCTTGTTGCCGCCCTCCTCGACCCGGCCGGTGTTCCACCAACCCTCGATCGAATCGATCTCGTGGAAGGTCGCGTTCTCGGAGGAGTCGAAGCGCACCGAGTCGAAGATGTAGAACTCCGCCTCGGGACCGAAGAACGCTGTGTCAGCGATGCCGGACTCGGCGATGTACTGCTCGGCCTTACGCGCGATGTTGCGTGGATCCCTGCTGTACGGCTCCCGCGTGAAAGGATCGTGGACGAAGAAGTTCAGTGACAGGGTCGTGTGCTTGCGGAACGGGTCGACGCGAGCGGTGTCCGGGTCGGGGAACAGCAGCATGTCGGACTCGTGAATCGACTGAAATCCACGGATCGACGACCCGTCGAACGCCAGCCCCTCCTCGAACACCCCCGCGTCGAACGTCGATGCGGGGATGGTGAAGTGCTGCATGACGCCCGGTAGGTCACAGAACCGCACGTCGACAAACTGCACGCCCTCGTCCGCGATCAGACGGAGGACATCGTCCGGAGTAGTGGACACCCTGGGTGGCTCCTTCTCATTCGGTGCCGGCGGCAGTGTTCTTCAGGTTCTTCAGGTTCTTCAAGCTCTCGTGCTTCTCGTCGATTCACAGTAAAAGGGTGGTGTTGCCCGACCGTCACCTCGATGTTTCGCGCGTGTTAACTGGTTCGGGGATCGCAAGACGCAACACCAATGAGTTGACCAGGGCGAACGGGACGAACGCACGAGGAATACCCTGGACGAGTGGCACGATGGACCGGTGAATGGCTGTCAACACTTTCGTCCGGGGAAGCGCACACGGGAGAACCCTCGCGTTGGCCGGGCGAGCGCCTCGGCCTGCCCGAACACGGGCCGAGCTCTGTCGCGGGACCGGGACGGCGCCTGCTGGCCCTGGTGGTCGACCTGGTCGTCGCATCGCTTCTGACGGCGATCTTCACCCGCCCCGACTACTCCGACGTGGGCGGCATGCAGGCACACAACCTCTGGTCGCTGGTGACTTGGATCGTCATCACAGTGGTACCCGTGACGTTCTCCGGATTCACCCCGGGGATGGCGTTGGCCGGTATCCGAGTGGCGCGGCTCGACGGGCACACGACCGTGGGATTGTGGCGGGCGGCCCTGCGGTGTGTGCTGACGTTCTTCCTCATTCCCGCCATCGTGCGCAACGCCGACGGCCGAGGTTGGCACGACAGACTCACCAACACCGTCGTCGTGACAATGCGCTGATGGCGGTCAGCCCGCCACCAGCGCCAGCATCGATCGGTCAGCGGCGCCGAATGGTCCGTTGCACGTTCCTCATCTTGGCGCCCTGAGGCATCGGCCCCTTCGGCATGGCCGCGCCCCGGTTACCCAACGCGGCGAGCTTCGCCTCCAGCGCGTCGACCTCCCGGCCCCTCAGGTTGCGCGGAAGCTTCATGAGGTAGCTCTGCAGTTTCCGCAGCGGCACCTGGCCCTCGTCCGTGCCCACGATCACGTCGTAGATCGGGGTGTCACCCACGAGCCGCGCGATGCGTTTCTTCTCCTGCGCCAGCAGGTTCTTCACCCGGTGCGGCGCGCCTTCGCCCACCAGGATGACGCCGGGACCACCCAGCACGCGGTGCACGGCGTCAAGGTGCGTCGTCGCGGCGACGGTCTGGGTCACCCGCCAACGCCCACGCAGGTTGTCCAACGCCCACGCGGCCGCGCCGGGCTGCCCCTCGGCCTTCGTGTAAACCGTCTTCTGCACCCGACGGCCGAACACGATCATGGCGGCGAGCAGGCCCAGCATGATGCCGATGGGCAACAGCCACCACTGAATGCCCATGAGCCAACCGAGGCCGAAGACCGCACCGGCCACGATGAGGAACCATCCCAGCATCCACGGGATGAGGGCTTTGTCTTCCTTGCGTTGCATCGAGAACGCTTGGAAGATCTGCGCCCGCCTCGCCTTACTGGCCGCGCGCTTCTCCTTCTTGGCCTGCTTGGCAGCTTCTTTGTCCTGCTTTCCCGCCATAATCACCCAGGATACGGGCGTCCGGGTGGGCGTCGGCTCGTCGGTCCCCTCTGCGAGGATGCGGGAGTGGTCAGCACACATCGCTCGAACCGGTCACAAGGCCCCCTCGAGGGGCTCGACCCGGAACAGCGCGCGGCCGCGAGCGCTCCACGTGGCCCGGTGTGCGTGCTCGCGGGTGCGGGGACAGGCAAGACCCGAACGATCACACACCGCATCGCCTACCTGGTACGACAAGGTCATGTCGCGGCCACGCAGGTACTCGCGGTGACGTTCACGGCCCGCGCCGCGGGTGAGCTTCGGGCCAGACTCCGGCAACTGGGCGTCGACGGGGCACAGGCCCGGACGTTTCACGCCGCGGCCCTGCGCCAACTGCGGTACTTCTGGCCGCGTGTGGTGGGCGACTCCCAATGGGAACTGCTCGACGGCAACAAGCTCCGGCTCGTGGGCCACGCCGCGAACAAGGTGGGACTCCCCACCGAGACGGAGACACTGCGAGACCTCGCCGGTGAAATCGAGTGGGCCAAGGCCTGTCTCATCGGCCCCGACGACTATCCGGCCGTCGCGCAGTCCCGGCGTCGCGACATCGGACACCCCACCGAGCGAGTCGCCGAGGCGTACCGGACATACGAACAGATCAAAAACGACCGTCGGTTGCTCGACTTCGACGACCTGCTCCTGCACACGACAGCCGCGTTGGAAGAACACCGCGGCGTCGCCGAGGAATTCCGTAACCAATACCGCTGCTTCGTCGTGGACGAATACCAGGACATCACCCCGGCGCAGCAGCGGCTGCTCGACGCATGGCTCGGCGGACGCGATGACCTGACGGTGGTCGGTGACGCCAACCAGACGATCTATTCCTTCGGCGGGGCCTCTCCACGACCCCTGCTCGACTTCACCCGGCGATACCCCGACGCCACCGTGGTCCGGCTCGAACGGGACTACCGGTCCACGCCCCAGATCGTCGAGCTGGCCAACAAAGTCATCAGCGGGGCCAGAGGGCGGCCCGCGGGCTCCCGATTGCGGCTCGTGGGGCAGCGGC
>JAJYTH010000118.1 GCA_021793175.1 Actinomycetes bacterium | reverse complement strand
CTCCCTGGAGTCGGTCGTGCCCCCCGACCGGCACCGGGACTTTCGGCCAATCAGCCGCGCCAGCTTAGACCGAAAGTGGTGTCGTCGAAAGCACTCTAGCCGCCCAAGTGGGTCAGTGGGGGCATTAGTCGAGGATCTATCCCTATCGGGTAATGACTCGTTGCGCTTTCTATAGCGCATTCGGGTTCTTATACAGAAAGTGGTTAACGGCCTGCGCTCCGTCGACGATGTAGAAGGGTTTCCGACCATCGGGCGCGCGTGCATCTGCCCTGTGCAGACAGTGCGGCGACCGGTCGCTCGGTCTCGCCGGGGGCGGGAGGGAGTGTCGCGGGAGGACCGAACCTCTCCTTACGTCAGAGAAGAGTCAGCACGGAAAACAGTATGACGGGCCCGTGATCGCCGGCCGGCGGCAGGGCGGAGAAATCGTTTCCGAGGCGGCCGTGGAATGTCGGACGGAGGATCCGATCCCTCAGCGGCCGCGTCCTTGGCCGAACACGGTGACCCCGACGGGCGGGAGGCCCGCGTAGTGAGACAGAGCCAACGAGAACGCCTCGCCGTGCGGCCGTAGATCGGTGTTCGTCGGCGTCCACGACGCCCGCAGTTCGATGTCATCGGTGCGTGCGGGACCCGCGATGTCGCCGAACCGGGCGGACGAGGTCTCGGTCACCGTGCCACCGAGCGCTGTCCACGACGCTCCCGCGGAGTTGAGGGCATCGGTGAGCCACGACCACCCCACGTCGGGCAGGAACGGGTCGGTGGCGAGTTCGGCGTCCAATTCCGCTCGCATGTAGACGACGAGGCGGAACACGCCGTTCCAACCGTCCTGGCCGTCCGGGTCGTGCAGCAGCACGAGCCGTCCTGTGGCGGGCACGTCGTCGGGTCCGGTGGTCTCGGCCGCGAGGGCGAACGTCCACGGCGCCAGACGCCGGGGAGCCTTGATCGGCTCCAGTGTCACCTCGGGCCGCGGTGTGACGGAACGCAACGCGGCGACAGCGGCACGGAACTCCTCGGGCGCCTGGGTCATCGAGGTCACCATCCGACTGTAAGACGCGGAGTGCACCGTTCGGGGACAGGCGCGCCGGGGGGCGGCCCGTCCGGAGCGACATGGCACGATTGTCGGTGATGACAACTTCTCCTGCGTCGGCCCGTCGAGACCTCTCCGATGCGCCGCTTCTCGTCGCCGCGCGGGGTGGCACGCCCGCGCACGTCCCCGTGTGGTTCATGCGTCAGGCGGGACGGTCTCTGCCCGAATACCGGAAGATCCGGGAGGGCGTGCCCATGCTCACCGCCTGTCTCGACCCCGAGCTGCTCGCTGAGATCACGCTGCAGCCGGTGCGCAGACACGGAGTGGACGCCGCGATCCTGTTCAGTGACATCGTCGTGCCGCTGTACGCGGCGGGGATGGACATCGACATCGTGGCGGGCACGGGCCCCGTGGTGGCGAACCCGGTACGTTCGCGGGCCGACGTGGCCGCTCTGCCCGAGCTCGACCCGGAACAGCTGAAGCCGGTCGCAGACGGCGTGCGGCTGTTGGTGGAACAGCTCGGTCGGACCCCGCTGATCGGCTTCGCCGGGGCACCGTTCACGCTGGCGTCCTATCTGATCGAAGGCGGACCGAGCAAGAACCACGCCCGTACCAAGGCGCTGATGCACGGTGAGCCCGAGCTGTGGCACGAACTGGCGGAAGCGCTCGCGCGGACCGCGCTGACGTTCCTGCGGGTTCAGCTGGACGCCGGTGTGGACGCCATTCAGCTGTTCGACTCGTGGGCGGGCGCGTTGTCGCCCCGGGACTATCGGGAATTCGTGCTGCCGCACTCGACCACGGTGTTGGAGGGCGTCGCCTCCTACGGCGTGCCACGTATCCACTTCGGAGTGGGTACCGGTGAACTGCTGCCGGACATGCGGGACGCCGACGCCGACGTGGTGGGCATCGACTGGCGGGTGCCGTTGGACGAGGCCGTGCGCAGGTTGGCCACTCCCGACCGTCCGGCGCCGGTGGTGCAGGGCAACCTCGACCCGGCACTGTTGACGGCCCCGTGGTCGGTGATCGAGGCCGAGACCCGCCGTGTCGTCTCCGAGGGACGTGCCGCGGGCGGGCACATCTTCAACCTCGGACACGGCGTGCCTCCGGAGACCGATCCGGAGGTGTTGTCCCGAATCGTGGAGTTGGTGCACAGCCTGTGAGGGAGAACGCCGAAGGCGATGTGCGGGGAACCCGCCCGGCCCGGGTGGTGGTGGTCGGGGCGGGGGTCGCCGGCCTCACCGCCGCCTGGCGGCTTCGTACCGAACTGGGGGCGAAGGCACGCATCACGGTGTGCGACGCGGCGTCTGTCGCCGGTGGCAAGGTGCGGACCGTGGAATTGGCCGGACGACGGTTCGACGTGGGGCCGGAGGCGGTTCTCGCCAGACGCCCGGAGGCGGTGGCGCTGATACGCGAGCTCGGCCTCGGCGACGACCTCGTGCACCCGACATCCGCTTCGTCCACCATCCGTGCGTTGGGGCGCACGGTGCCGATGCCGAAGGGCACGGTGATGGGCATCCCGGCTTCGGCCGAGGCGGTGGCGGGCGTGCTGTCCGACGACGGCGTCAGGGCGGTCGCAGAGGAAGCCTCCGGCCCGCCGCTGTCGCTGCCGGATCACGACGTGTCCCTGGGTGAACTGTTGCGGAGCCGGTTCGGCGACGAGGTGGTGGACAGGCTCGTCGACCCGCTTTTGGGCGGCGTCTACGCGGGGGGAGCGGACGGCCTCGGCCTGCGCGCCACCCTGCCCGCCGTGGCCGCGGCAGTGGACGCCGGTGCGACGTCGCTGACGGAGGCGGTGCGCAGGACACTGCCGGAACGACCCAGCACGGCCCCCGTGTTCGCGACGCTGCGGGGAGGCCTCGGTGACCTCGTGAACCGGCTCGCCGAGCTCAGCGCCGCCGAACTCCGCCTCGGCCGACCTGTGCGCGAACTCGTCCGGCGGTCTTCCGGCGGGTGGCTACTGCGCACCGGGGCCGCGGCTCCCTCCCACGCGCCCGTCGATGCCGACCTGGAGGCCGACGCGGTGGTGCTCGCGGTACCCCCGCCCGCGGCGAGCAGGCTGCTCGCCTCCGTGGCTCCCGACGCGGCGTCCGCGTACGCCGAGATGGAGCTGGCGTCGATGGCGGTCGTCGCGCTGGCACTGCCTCCCGGCACAGAACTGCCCCCGTCATCGGGAGTGCTGATCGGAGAGCGGGAACGGCACGCCGACGGCACCCGGTTCACGGCGAAGGCCTTCACCTTCTCTGCACGCAAATGGGGACATCACGACAGACCGCACGAGCCGGTGCTGATCCGGGGGTCGGTCGGCCGGTTCGGCGAGCCGAGCACACTACAGGTCTCCGATGACGAGCTGGTCGAACGCGTCCGCCGCGACCTCGCCGAGTTGACCGGCATCACCGAGCCTCCGGTGGAGACTCTCGTCATGCGCTGGGGTGGGGGACTGCCCCAGTACGGCGTGGGCCACGTCGATCGCGTCGCGCGTATCGAGCGGGCCGTCGCCCGGCTCGACGGGCTCGCGGTCGCCGGTGCTGCACTGCACGGTGTGGGGATCCCCGCATGTGTGGCCACCGGGGACGCGGCCGTCCGCCGTGTAGTGGGACAATGAGGTCATGGCGCGGTTGAACTTCGATGAACTGAACAACACCATCCGCTACACGGCTTGGTCGGTGTTTCGGGTCGAGCCGGGTGCGCTCGGGGATGACCGTGGGCAGGCAGCGTCCGAGACGGCCGCCTATATCGATGCTCTCGAGGACAAAGGTATTGTCGTGCGCGGCGTGTACGACGTCGCGGGGTTGCGCGCCGACGCCGACTACATGATCTGGTGGCACGCCGAGGAGGTCGAGCAGGTACAGGCCGCCTACACCGGTTTCCGTCGCACGCCGCTGGGCCGCGTGTCGACACCGGTGTGGAGCCAGTTCGCCCTGCACCGTCCGGCCGAATTCAACAAGAGCCACATTCCCGCGTTCCTCGCGGGCGAGGAGCCGCGTAAGTACGTGTGCGTGTACCCGTTCGTGCGCTCGTACGACTGGTACCTGTTGCCCGATGACGAGCGGCGGAAGATGCTCGCCGAGCACGGCAAGGAAGCACGTGACTACCCGGACGTGCGCGCCAACACAGTCGCGTCGTTCGCGCTCGGGGACTACGAGTGGATTCTCGCGTTCGAGGCCGACGAACTGCACCGCATCGTCGACCTGATGCGCCATCTCCGGGCGACCGAGGCCCGCAGGCACGTGCGCGTGGAGATACCGTTCTACACCGGCACCCGGGTGCAGCCGAACGAGCTGGTGCTCAACCTGCCGTGACGGCGACGCCGCGCAGGCGTACACCCGGGCCGGGCGCCGGTCTCCCGGAAAGCCGCCGAGGGCTGCACGCTGGTCGTCAGTCCTCGGTCGGCACCAGGCGCAGTGCGACCGAGTTGATGCAGTACCGCTGGTCGGTCGGCGTGGGAAAGCCCTCGCCCTCGAAGACGTGGCCGAGATGGCTGTGGCATGAGGCGCACAACACCTCGGTGCGCACCATGCCCAGTGAGCGGTCCTCACGCAGCAGCACGGCGTCGGAGTCGGCCGGGTCGTAGAACGACGGCCAGCCACAGTGGCTCTCGAACTTCGTGTCGCTGCGGAACAGCTCGGCGCCACACGCACGGCAGGTGTACACACCCGTGGTTTTCGTGTCGTTGTACTCGCCGGTGAAGGGCCGTTCCGTGGCGGCCTGGCGCAGCACCGCATATTCCTCGGGGCTGAGCTGAGCACGCCATTCCTGCTCGGACTTGACGACCTTCGGAGTTTGTTCGGTGCTGGACTCCATGTTTTCCAGGTTACCCCGCGAGCCAGGCGAAAAGATCGCCCAGGGTGTCCCACGCGCTCATGAGCACGCCGATGAGAATCAGGCACACGATGAGCACGGCCGCCCACCAGCGCAGGCCCCCGGCGCGGTTGCTGCCGTCGGCGAATTCGGCGACACCCCGTAATGAACCCTCCACCGTGAATGCGGGGTCGCAGCGCTGCATCCGGTCCAGGTGCTCGGCGAACGCCTGTGCCTCGGGGTCGTTCGGATCCAGCCCAACGAGGTCGTCGTTGAACCGAGGGTGACGTTCGGCGCCCGGATTCTCGGTCATATCTCCACGGTAAGACACCCGAACCCCGTGCTACAGGGCGAATGTCAGAGCTGTTGGTTGGTTTCCGGTCGAGGGTCGCCGTCGAGCATCAGCTTGCCGTCCAGCATGAGGACGCGCATGTAGATCGGCTCCAGGCCGTTGCCGAAGTCGACGCTCACGACCATGTTGAGTGAGCCGTCTGAGTTCTTGGGATTGCCTTCGACCGCGACGGCCTTCCGAACGTTCTTGATCGTGTGCTTGGACCAGTACGCGTCGTACTCTTCCCGGCTGCCGAAGTACTTCTGTTGGGAGTGAGGTGTCAGCAGGTGCCAGTGGGCGCTCGGCCCCTGCCCGTTGTCGTAGTAATAGTCGACCAGGAGGTCGCCCGCCCTGCGGTACTCCGTGATCTCGGCCTCGGAACTCGGCGGTGCCTGCTCGGAGGTCGGTGTCTGGGGCGCGCTGGGTGACTGGGACGAGCTCGGACCGGCCTGCGGATCCTCGTCCTCGCCGCCACTGGTCAGCACGATCACCAGTCCCGCCGCGACGACGAGTACTACAGCGGCCACGGCTCCGAAAATCAGGTTCTTCCGTCTCCCCCCATCCGAGGGGGAGCTGGGCGCGGGCGATGCGCCGGCCGCCGAAGCGGCCGGTTCCTGCGGGGCCGATTCAGGCGGGGCGTCACGGCGCCACGGCGGTGGACTCGCCGGGGTGGCCGGAGTGGCGGTCATCTCGCGCGTCTGTTCTTTGGGGGCCGGAGGCGCGACGGCCGCGGCGACGCTGGACTGCCCGGAGGCCAGTTGGGCGAGTTTGTCGCGCGCTTCCGTCATGCTCGGCCGGTCCTCGGGCTCCGGACTGAGCAGCCGCATCAGCAGTGCGGTGGCGGGACCGGCCTGCTGGGGCGGGTTGATCTTTCCGCTGGCGGCGGCGTAGAGCAGGGCGAGCTGGTTGGTGTTGTCGCCGTACGGCGGAAGACCCTCGATCGCGTGGTACAGCGTCGCGCCGAGAGCGAACACGTCCGAGCTGGGCTTGGGGTCGGCGCCTCTGGCCAGCTCCGGTGCGAGATATGCGGGGGTGCCGCCGATCAATCCCGTCTGGGTGAGCGTGAGGTCGCCGCTGGCGCGGGAGATGCCGAAGTCGGTGATCTTGCAGACACCGTTGTCGTCGATCAGGATGTTTCCTGGTTTGATGTCACGGTGTACGATGCCCGCGCGGTGTGCGGCGATGAGTGCCGATGCCACCTGCTCGCCGATACGCGCCACCTCGGGTACCGGCAGTGTTTCGTACTCGGTGAGGATCGCGGACAGGCTCCGTGAGGGGAGATACTCCATCACCAGACACGGATCGCCCTCGTGCTCGGCGATGTCGAACACCACGATCGCGTTGGGGTGTTGGAAGCGGGCCGCGTTACGTGCCTCACGCATGGCGCGCTGCCGCATGGTGTCGCGCTCGGCGTCGGACAGGCCGGGTTGCGCGATGATCTGTTTCACGGCGACGGAACGTTCGAGGCGTTCGTCGATAGCACGCCACACGATGCCCATGGCACCGCTTCCGATGTGCTCGACGAGGCGATAGTGACCTGCGATCAATTGACCGGTGTTGATGACACTACTCCTCGGTTACATTCCGCGATCGTGAACTGGCAGCGGGTGCGGCAGAACTGTGACCCGCACACCTATCGAGTGTACCGGTACGGCTGCCGACGCCGACGTCAACCGCCGGGCGGGTCGGCTCGCTCCAAGGACGAATCCTCCGAAACCGCAACGGTTTTCGGCTTCGCTGTTCGTGTCGCCCACAGCACGCCCAGTGCGCCCAGCAACGCGAACGTCGCATAGCAAACGATTAACGCGGGTGGTGTGGTTCCGGTGAGCGCGTCACCGAGCACCACTACCGCCACCGTGCCGGGGAAACTGCCCACCACGGTGCCCACGAGATAGGGCCGCAGTGGGAGTGACGAGACACCGCAGAGGTAGCTCAACGGCGCGAACGGGATCACGGGGATGAGGCGCAGTGACGCGACGGCGAGTGTGCCACCACGGGCGAGGCGGTCGTTGACGACTTTGACCGGCCTGCGGTGCAACTGACGCAACACCACCTCCCGTCCCAACGACCGTGCGAGCAGGAAGCCGAGCAGACCGGACAGCATCGTTGACACGAGTGCTATCGAGACGCCGACGAACTCCCCGAACAACAGTCCCGCGGCGAGGTTAAACACCGTGCGTGGGATCGGTGCCGCGGTGAGGACCGCGTAGGCCGCGAAGAACGCGACGACGCCGACACCGCCGAGCCCCTCCGCCCACATCCGCAGCTGTGCGGGTCCGGGAACCGGTACCAGCACAGCGACGACAGCGAGGGCGCCGACGACGGCGAACCCTGCAATCACCTTGGCCGTCATCCGCACGCTGATCACGGTAGACGACGGATGCGGCGGCTCCTGTCTCGGTCCACACCATCCGACCGGAGGGGTCAGTCCTTCGTGTCCCCCGTGCCCGCCGTGTCTCCGACGAGACGGCCGGTGTGTCGCAGGCCACGGCCGGGATCGTGAGCTCCGGCGTCGCCCGTGCGGAACCAGCCGTCGGCCGTGCGGCGTCGGTCCAACGTGTCGGGCGAATCGAGGTACGAGTCGACGACGGTGTGACCGCGGAACTGGATCTCGCCCAGTTCGCCGGATGCCAAGGGAGTGCTCGTGCGGGGATGGGCGATTCGCACCTCGACACCGTCCCCGATCGGTGTGCCGCCCGACTGCGCGCGTGTGTCGAGGGGAGCGTCGACCGGCCACAGCGTGGCGGGGGAGCACACCTCGGCCGACCCGTACATGGCGGTGCCGCTGATCCCGAACACCTGCTGTGCCCGGCGCACCGCATTCGACGCCGTATCCGTGTCACCGACCACACCGAGCCAGCGCCACGAGGTCATGGCCTTCCCCTCCACCGGGCCGAGCTCGGCCAGAGCCCCCACGAGGCGGTCGTCGGCGGCGAGATGAGTGACCCCGAAGCGGACCACCTCGTCGAGCAACGTCCGTGGAGTGGGTGTGGGGTCGAGCAGGCATGCGCTCCCACTCGCGACGGCGGCGAACGCGAACGCCAGCCACATCGGGTCGCACGTGGGCCGCGCGCACAGCACGACGTCGTCATCACCGAGGCCGAGTGCCGAGGCCAGGTCCCGGGCGTGCCGCGTGAGCGCTGACTCACGGTGTGCCGCCAGGCCGGGCAGGAAGGCCACCGCGAGTTCGTCCCCCTCCACCGGGGGCATCGGCATCCCCGCCGTGGCGGCGCTGGGTAGCCACGCGCCCGCGCCCACGTCGTAGGGCGACGGATCGACCGGCGGCACCCGCCCCGGTGCTGTGACGACGGACACGGTGGGAGCGCCGCCGTGCGCAGCGCAGCGACGGAGAGCCTCCCGCAGTGAGGCACCGGCATCGTCGTGGCCCGTGTACGGCGCGGCGACGACCTTGGGCCGCACTCTGCGCAGCACCTCGACGAATTCGTCCGGCAACACGGCCGGATCGTCGTCGGCACCGGGGTCGACGCCGACGGCATACGCCCCGAGCGAGGCGACGGCGATGTACCACTCCAACGCCGACGACCACGCGGGCAGAGCGACCAGCACACCGTCACCGCGTCCGACACCCGCCGTAGCGAGGTCAGCCCGCAACTGCAGCGTGCGCCGCCACAACTCGGCACGGCTGACATGCTGGGGCTGGTCCGGATCGGCGTCGATCGCGATGATGGCGTGCGGGTCGCTCTTGGTCTGGCCTGCGAGCAACGACAGAAGATTCACCGACCGTCAGAG
>JAJYTH010000117.1 GCA_021793175.1 Actinomycetes bacterium | reverse complement strand
ATTGGGGGGCCGGGGTCTATAGGAGGAGGACGTCGACGATCGAGTCCTTCTTCGCCTCGGTGACGTCCTCGGCGACCTCGATGAGGCAGTTCGCCTGGGCGAACGACGCCAACAGGTGTGAGCCGGGGCCGCCCTGCGGGCCGACCACACCCGTGACCTGGCCCTTCCCCGGTGTGTAGTACCCGCGACGGAACTGGCGTTTGCCCTTCGGCGAGGTCAGCGTCTCGGCCAACCGAGCCCGTACCCGCTGCCGTTCGGTGTCCGTGTGCCCGAGCGCGGCCAGCAGCGTGGGCCGCAGGAACACCTCGAACGACACCAACGCGCTCACGGGGTTGCCCGGCAGCGTCACCACCGGCACCCCGTTCCATCGCCCGCAGCCCTGCGGGCCGCCCGGCTGCATGGCCACCTTGCCGAACTCCACCCCCGCCTCGGCGAGCGCGTCCTTCACCACCTCGTACGCACCCGCGCTCACCCCGCCCGAGGTCACCACGAGGTCCGTGTCGGCGAGTTCCGGTTCCAGGGTCGCGCGGAACCGGGACACGTCGTCGGCCACGCTGCGTACGGCCTTCACCCGGCAACCGAGCGCCGACAGTCCCGCCGCCAGCATCACGCTGTTGGATTCGTAGATCTGGCCGTGACGCAGTGGTTCGGGAGGCAGCACCAGCTCGGTCCCTGTGGACACCACCAGCACCCTCGGCGGTTCGAACACGGGAAGCCGGTCGAGGCCGACGGCTGAGCCGAGTCCCAGTTGCGCGGGGCCCAGGACGGTGCCGGCGCGGAGGGTAACCGTGCCCGCGACGACGTCCTCGCCCATGCGGCGCACGTGTGCGCCCTCAGTGGCGGGCGAGGAGATCCGCACCCGGTGAGTGCCGCCGTCGGTGTGCTCGACGATGACGACGCTATCCGCGCCCGGCGGCATCGGAGCGCCCGTCATGATCCGGTGCGCGGTGCCCGGTTCCAGCGTCGGGATGTCCGTGCGACCAGCCGGGATGTCCGCGCCCACGGGCAGCTCGACGGGGGAGTCCTGACCGGCCTTCGCCACATCGGCCGCGCGCACGGCGTACCCGTCCATCGCGGAGTTGTCGAACGGGGGCAGCGACACGTTCGCGGTGACGTCCTCGGCGAGTACCAGGCCCGCGCAGTCGGGCAGGGCGCGCTCCACGACGGGGCGGTCACCGACCACCTCACGAACCCGGGCCTTGTGTTCTTCGACGGAGATCACGAGACCATCCTCGCCGTTCGGCCGTCGCATGCAAAACTCTCCGCGCCAGACATTGCACAACAGGGGAGAAGTACGTGCAGGTACAGATTCGTCACCAGCCTTCCTTCGCGGTCGCCAGGCTGTTGTTGGCGCCACAAGAACCGGTGCAGGTGGAGGCGGGGGCCATGGTCGCCACCAGCTACGGGATGCACATGGAAGCCCGGTCCCAAGGTGGTGTCATGAAGGGCCTGGGCAGGGCTTTCCTCGGTGGTGAGTCGATGTTCATCTCCACGTACACGGCCCCGCCCAACGGCGGCTGGGTGGACGTCGCGAACGGACTCCCCGGCGATCTCAAGCTCATCGAGATGGACGGTCGCGTGGGTTGGTGCGTCACGCGGGGGTCGTGGCTTGCGAACTCGCACGGCATCCATCTGGAGACCAGGTGGGGTGGCTTCAGCAACCTCTTCGGCGGTGAGGGCGGCTTCCTCACCCACGCTCAGGGCCAGGGGCAGTTGCTCGTGGCCTGCTACGGCGCCATCGACGTCATCAACCTCCAGCCGGGCGAGTACGTGACCATCGACTCGGGTCACGTCGTGGCCTACGCCGACACCGTGCAGTCGCAGTTGCGCAAGGTGTCGCAGGGTGTGATCCAGTCGTTGAAGAGCGGCGAGGGATTCGTGTTCGACTTCGCGGGGCCGGGGCAGATCCTCACCCAGACCCGGAACCCGGACGCCCTGCTGGGCTGGTTGCTCGCCCGGATGCCGTCCCGGTAGGCCCGATGCGTGTCCATACTCGGCACACCCCGGAGTTCGGTGTCGCCCGTGTCGTTCTCGCTGGGGGAGAGGCCGTGGAGGCCCACCCTGACACCGTGCTCGCCCACAGTTTCGGGGTGCTGCGTTCGAAGAAGGGGAAGGGCTCCGGACCGTCGATCTTCACGGCTCCGCCGGAGGGCGGCTGGATGGACCTCGCGCCGAAGTATCCCGGTGACGTCTACCCGCTGGAGCTGAGCGGCAGGCTGGGCTGGTCGGTCGCGCACGACGCGGTGCTGGCGCGGCCCGTCACCGTGCGTCACGACCAGCCGTGGCCTGCTCATCAGAGTCTCTTCGGCGGGGATTCCGGGTTCCTCAAGCACTTCAGCGGTACCGGATCTTTAGTGCTCGCCTGTCGGGGACCGGTGGATTCGTTGACGTTGAAGGCGGGTGAGGTCCTCACGGTCAATCCGCTGTTCGTGTTGGCCTACCCCGACAGCGTGCAGGTGAGGTTGCGTGCGCTCGATCCCGCGCAACCGCAGTCGATCCGGACCGGCGAAGGACTGGCCCTCGATGTGGCGGGACCCGGGACGATTTTCGTGCAGACGCGTGCCCGGGCGTAGCGGTAAACCGTGGTCGGACCGAGTTTTCCCGCGAATTGCCCATTGCTCTGACGCATGATTCGGGTAGCGTGATCGTCGCTTGGAACGCGGCAGGCACAGACTGTCCGCGTTTGATTTGGCACGAGGAGGACGCCGTGGCTGTCGGCACGGTCAAGTGGTTCAACGCGGAAAAGGGCTACGGGTTCATCGAGTCGCCCGATGGACCTGATGTCTTCGTACACTACTCCGCCATCCAGGCGGAGGGTTTCCGCACCCTCGACGAGGGTGATCGAGTGGAGTTCGAGATCACGGCCGGGCGGGATGGCCGCAGCCAGGCCGCGGACGTCCGTAAGGTCTCGTAGCTCACGTTCCCGGCTCCGGGGCTCGCGTCACGGGACACCGGACACTGGCGTCGGAGCCGATGCACAGACGTTAGGCTGCGCTCTGTGGCAGACGAGGAGTCGGCCGACCTGACCGGTCGGAGGCTGGGCAACTACCGCATCGACGGTGTGCTCGGCCGAGGTGGCATGAGCGTGATGTACAGGGCCACCGATGTGCGTCTGGGACGCAAGGTGGCCCTCAAAGTGATCGGGGAGCACCTCGGTGCGGACGCGGAGTTCCGCGAACGGTTCGTCGACGAGGCGCGCAACACCTCGGCCATCGATCACGCCAACATCGTGCCGCTGTACGACTTCGGCGAGCTCGACGGGATGCTCTACATCGCGATGCGGCTCGTCGATGGTTCTGATTTGGCGAGTCTCGTCGGGAACGGTCCGATGGAGCCCGAGCGTGCTCTCGGCCTGCTCGAACAGGTCGCCGACGCCCTCGACACGCTGCATGAGCGCGGCCTCGTCCACCTCGACGTCAAACCGGCGAACGTGTTGGTCACCAGTCGTGAGTCGGCGCGGGAACACGTCTACATCGCTGATTTCGGGTTGACGCGGCGCGGTACCACGGGCCACCGGACCCGTAGCGGGGACTTCCTGGGCTCACCGACGTATGCCGCGCCCGAGCACCTACGGGGTGAGCCGCTCGACGGGCGCACCGACCAGTACGCGCTCGCGTGCATGCTTTTCGCCTGCCTCACGGGACAGCCGCCGTTCAAGGGCGACGTGCAGACGGTGATCAAGGGTCATCTGAGCGGTGACGTGCCGTCCGTCTCCTGTGCCGTGCCGTCGTTGCCACCCGCCATCGACGAGGTGGTGCGCAAGGGGATGGCCAAGTCGGCCGACCAGCGCTACTCCAGTTGTGTGGAGTTGGTGGAGGCTGCGCGGAAGGCGCTGGAGGGCGGTGCGGACGCGGCGCCGGATGGCTCCCGGCAGAGGCCCGGGCAGGGCGAGGGCATGCCGATGCGTCCTCTCGGCGCTCAGCAGGGAAGTGGGCCCGTGATGCAGCGGGGACAACAGGGACAGCAGGGACAACAGGGGCCTTCAGGGCAGCAGGGACTTCTGGGACTCCAGGGGCCGCAAACCGGGCCCGGCCAGTTCGGGCAACCCGGCCAGCCGGGCCAGCCCGGGCAAGTGGGGTCGCCGCCTCAGCCGGGGCGGCCACCGATGCCGGGCTTTCCCGGTGGGCAGCCCGCAGCGCAACCCGGCCAGCCGCCTCAGCCCGGATACGGGCCCGCGCCGCACGCGGCGCCGATGGCCTCGCCGTACGGCACACCACCGCACGGCTCCCCCATGCCGCCGCCCGGTGGGCCGCCCGGGCACCATGCCCCCGCCCAGGGATACGGTTCCGCGCCCACCGAACGTTCCACGCCGTGGTGGGTGTGGGCGCTGGCGGCCGTGATCGTCGGTGCCGGGGTCGTGCTCGTGCTGTACCTGACCCTCGGTAGCGAAGAGGACCGGAAAGGCGGCACCAACGAGCTCGACATCACGCCGAGCACGACCACGTCGATCCCGGAGATCCCGATCGGTCCGGGCGGTCAGCAGGAAGTGCCGGACCCGGGCCAGCCGGACAACCTTCCTCCGACGAACATCCCGATCGTTCCCGAAGGGTGATCGGGGTCAGCCGTAGAAGTCGCCGATGCGGTGTCCGGCGAGTTCGTGTACTTCGATGTCGAGGTCGAAGACGGCCCGGAGCACGGTCGGCGTCATGATGTCGCCGACTTCTCCGTGGGCCACCACACCGCCGTCCCGCATGGCGACGACGCGGTCGGAGTAACGCGCCGCGAAGTTGATGTCGTGCACCACCATGACGACAGTCTTGCCGTACTCGTCGGCCATGTTCCGCAGCCTGCGCATGATCTGGACCGAGTGCCTCATGTCCAAATTGTTCAATGGCTCGTCCAGCAGTACGTAGTCGGTGCTCTGGCACAGCACCATCGCCACGTGGGCACGTTGCCGCTGCCCACCCGACAGTGTGTCGAGTGGACGGTCGGCGAATCCGGACAGCTCGAAGTAGTCGATGGCGTCGTCGATGATTTCGTGGTCCGATGAGGTCAGCCGCCCACGGGAGTGGGGGAACCGGCCGAACGAGACGAGTTCTCGAACGGTGAGCCGTACGGCCGTGTAGTTGTCCTGCCGCAACACGGCCAATCGCCGTGCCAGTTCCTCGGTCGCCGTGGTGGAGACGTCGAGCCCATCCACGCTGATCGACCCGCTGTCCGGCTCAATCAACCGGCTGATCATGGATAGCAGGGTGGATTTACCCGCCCCGTTCGCCCCGATCACCGAGGTGACTCCACCGGACGGAATGGACAGTGAGACATCGTCGACGACAGTGGTGTTGCCGTACTTCTTGGTGACGCCGTTGACTTCGATCATCGTGTGGACTCCCGGACGAGCAGGACGAGGAAGTAGAGGCCGCCGCCGAAGTTGATGACCACGCTGAGCGCGGTGTCCATGCCGAGTACCTGTTCCAGTACGAGCTGCCCCCCGACGAGGGTGATGATCGCGACCAGGGAGGCGGCGGGCACGACGACCGCGTGACGGAACGTGCGGGTGAGTTGTCTCGCCAGGTTGGCCACCAGCACGCCGAGGAACGTGATTGGGCCGACGAGCGCCGTGGACACCGACACCAGTACCGCGATGATCACCAGGCTGCGGTTGACCACGGATCTGTGGTGAACGCCGAGGCTGATCGACGTGTCCCTGCCGAGTGCCACGACGTCGAGCTTGCGGAACAGTCGTGCTCCCCAGGCGCCGAGCGCGACGAGCAGCACGGCCGAGAACCACAGCAGGCTCTCGTCCACCGAGTTGAAGCTAGCGAAGAGGCTGTCCTGCAGGGTCACGAAGTCGTTCGGGTTGATCAGTCGCGACGCCAACGACGACAGGCTGGAGAACAGCGTTCCGAAGATGACCCCGACGAGCACGAGCAGGTAGAGGTCACGGCTGTTGCGGTCGAACAACCACCGGTGCAGCGCGAACGCGAAGACGATCATCAGACCGGATTGGACCGCGAAGAGCAGACGTGGATCGGTGCTGCTGAGCGCGATGGCTCCCGCGAAGTACACGATCAGCGTCTGGATGAGCACGAACAACGAGTCGAACCCCATGATCTGGGGGGTGAGGATGCGGTTGTTCGTCACGGTCTGGAACAGCACGCTGGAGTAACCGACGGCGATCCCGACCGCGACCATGGCCGCCACCTTGCGCAGGCGGATGCCTAGCGCGTACTCCAGGTTGCCGGTGAGGCCGATGGTGCAGAACGCGACCACGGTCGCCAGTGCCACCACGGTGAGTACGCCGAGGACGCGACGTTGACCCACCACGTCCTTCGTTGCTTTCCGGCTCGCTCCGGCTTGTGCCTCGGTCATGCCGTCCTCCGCCGGGCCCGCAGCACGAGGAAGATGAACAGGCCCGCGCCCACGACTCCCGCGATCGTCTCGACCGGGATCTCGTACGGATAGCGGATCGTGCGGCCCAGCACGTCGCAGCACAGCACGAAGAACCCGCCCGCCAACGCGGTGACGGGCAGCGCCCGGCGCAGGTTGTCGCCGAGTATGAGCGTGACGATGTTGGGCACGACCAGCCCCAGGAACGGGATGTTGCCCACCGTCACCACCACCACAGCAGTGATCACCGACACCAGCATGAGTCCCGTGGTGACCACCCTGTCGTAGTGCACGCCGAGGTTGACGGCGAAGTCCCTGCCGAGTCCGGCGAGGGTGAAGCGATCGGCGAAGAGATAGCCGACGAGTGCCGCCGCCGCTGTGATCCACAGCAGTTCGTAGCGGCCCTTCAGCACACCGGAGAACTCGCCGCTGGTCCACGCCGACAGCGTCTGCAGCAGATCGAAGCGATAGGCGAAGAAGGTGCTGATCGCCGAGATGACGCCACCGAACATGATGCCCACCAGCGGCACCACGATGATGTCGGCGAACGTCAACCGTCGCAGCAGCATCAGGAACATGCCCGTACCCAGCAGGGCGAACACGGTGGCCACCGCCATCTTCACGCCGACGGCCTCCGCCCCGAAGAACACGGTGGCCACCAGCACGCCCAGCGATGCCGACTCCGCAGTGCCCGCTGTGGACGGTGTGACGAACCGGTTGCGGGTCAGGCTCATCATCACCAGGCCGGCGACGCTTAAGGTCGAACCGGCCAACAGGATGGCCAACAGCCTCGGCAGCCGCGATTCCCACAGCACGAGAAGCTGGTTCTGGTCGCCTGTCAGCAGCCCTGTGGGAGTCAGCTCCGTGACTCCGACGAACAGCGAACCGAACGCCGCCAGGACGAGCAGGACCGCGCCGAGAGCGATGTGACGGCGGCGGACCGGGCCGAGACGTCGGGCACCGGTCCGCCGGGTTGCGGACGAGGTCACGCCACGCTGTCTCCGACAGAGGTGATCATGGACTCCAGCGAGGGCAGGCCGTTGGAGGTCAGGTACCACGTGGACGGATCGAGGTAGACGATGCCGTCCTCCTTGGCCGCCGTGGTGCCGTTCACCAAAGCGTTGTCGAGTACCTGCTTGGCCGATTCCCCGGACTCGCCGATGGCGGAGTCCCGGTCGATGACGAACAGCAGGTCGGGGTTGGCCTCGGCGATGAACTCCGAGGAGATGGCGTCACCGTGCGTGTCGGCGGACAGGTCGTCGACGGCGGGCTGCACTCCGAGGTCGTCGTAGATGATGCCGAACCGGGAACCGGGGCCGTAGGCGCTGATCTTGCCTCCGGTGGTGAGGATGACCAGTCCGGTCTTGTCGGCGGCACCCGAGTTCTTCACTTCCTCGGCCTTGGCGGCCAGCTCGTCGAGCCGGTCGCGCACCGCGTCCTCCTTGCCGAACAGGCTGCCCAGCGTCTCGATGCGCTCGGTGGCGCTGGCGAGGAAGTCGGTCGTGTCGACACTCAAGTCGACGGTCGGGGCGATCTCGGACAGTTCTCCGTAGGCAGGGGCGGACCGCGCCGCGACGATGATCAGGTCGGGTTCGAGGGCATTGACCTGTTCGTAGTCGGGTTCCTTGAGGCTGCCGACTTTGGTGTAGTCGTCGGAGCCGTATTCGCTCAGGTCTTCGGGCAGGTTCGCGACCTCGGGAACACCCACCACGCCTTCGACGCCGAGGGTGTCCAGTGTCTGGAGCACACCGAGATCGAAGACGACGATTCGTTCCGGCGTACCATCCAGTGTGGTGGTGCCCTGGGCGTGTTCGACCGCGATCGAGTTCTCGGACTCGGCCGTGTCGGCCTCCGAATCGCCGCCGCACGCGGCCACCAGGCCCAGTAGGCCCACCATCAGGGCTGCGAGCCATCTTCCGCGATGTCTCGTGCGCATGTTCGCTCCCTCAAAGATCAAGACCTGGGATAGGTAAGGCTAACTTAAGTCGATTGGGTCGCCCGGGGGAGTGATGCTCGTCGCAAAGTGGCATAAATCGCCCGGGTGAGGAGCGTGGTGTAGCCGGATGGCTCGAGCCCCCCTTGCTTGCACTCTCACCCTGAGAGTGCTAAACACGGAATTGGCACTCGACACCGTCGAGTGCTAGGCGGTCGGTCGTCGACCACCGCCTGAAGGTCGGGACGGTGAGGCCACGTTCGCCGGCGTGATCACGCTGCCGAACTGGTCGTCCGTCGCGGGCACCGAGCCTGGCCGAGGACGTGTCCTGACTACCGGAGGACCACACCGCAATGGCCAAACTGATTGCGTTCGACGAGGAAGCCCGTCGCAGCCTTGAGCGCGGGCTGAACACCCTCGCGGAGGCCGTCAAGGTGACGCTCGGCCCCCGGGGCCGCAACGTCGTGCTCGAGAAGAAGTGGGGCGCGCCGACGATCACCAACGACGGTGTCTCGATCGCGAAGGAGATCGAGCTCGAGGACCCGTGGGAGAAGATCGGGGCCGAGCTCGTCAAGGAAGTTGCCAAGAAGACCGACGACGTCGCGGGTGACGGCACCACCACCGCCACCGTGCTCGCCCAGGCCCTCGTCAAGGAGGGGCTGCGCAACGTTGCCGCCGGTGCCGACCCGATCGCGCTGAAGCGCGGCATCGAGCAGGCCGTCGAGGCCATCACCGAGCAGCTGCACAAGATGGCCAAGGAGGTCGAGACCAAGGAGCAGATCGCGGCCACCGCGTCGATCTCCGCGGCCGACAAGACCATCGGTGAGCTGATCGCCGAGGC
>JAJYTH010000018.1 GCA_021793175.1 Actinomycetes bacterium | reverse complement strand
GGTTCGAGTCCCGTCAGGGTCGCAACGGCGTTCCGGTGGTGGACCGGCGTCCTGGCCAGGTAGCTCAGTTGGTAGAGCGTCCGCCTGAAAAGCGGAAGGTCGCCGGTTCGACCCCGGCCCTGGCCACGGTCATAAAGTTTCAAAAAGACCTGCCCTTTCTGGGCAGGTCTTTTTCGTATGCCTGGGGGCGGTCGCGGGTTTCGTCGGACGAAACCGTAGTAGCCCTCCGGCCGTCGGGTCTCCGGTTGCTGTCGTCGGTCATTCGTTCGTGGTGATCGCTGCTGTCCTGGCAGCACTGGGTATGCGTGCTCAATCCGCGGCAGATCTGGCCGGTGGTGCGCGGACTGCTGGATGAGGCGGCCGCGTTCGCCGTCCGCAAGTACGACAACGCGAGGAGGCGGCGAATCCACTGATGAAGGCATGTCCGCGGACGTGACAGCACGTTCGCGAAAAGATCATCGGGTACGCGCCTTCGAGGTGTTGTCGACACGCGTCGAAAGCAAGGCCGAACCGGATGGATCGCGGCGGCCGAGACGGGTTCGTCGGTATCGCGGCCCCCGGAAACAGGTCACCTTCGTACGCAGCGCACGATCGAGGAGAAGAGAAGGTAGCGCCCGGCCATGCCGGGGGTCGCGGTCACTCCGAACTCGGTGCGGTCGACACGTGCCGCGGCGCGGACGGTGAAGGAATCGCCGTCCAGGGCGGTGCTCTCCATGAGGAGCGTGACGGGCTTGGTCACGCCGCGCACCGTCAACGCGCCCGTGATCGTCCCGCCGTCCCACCGCTGCGAAGTGAAGGTGATCGTCGGGTGCCGGTCGGTGTCGAGGTACATCGGCGAGCGCACGACCTTGTCCCGCATGGCGACCGGGGTGCGGAAGCTGGTCGCGTCGATCTCGACCCGGATGTCGGACTCGCCGACCGGCTCGGCGATGTCGACGGTCCCGCTGGAGATGGTGAAAGTCCCGCGTACCGGGAGCAGTCCGAACAGGTGTGTCGTGTTGAACGTGACTGTGGAGTGCGCGGTGTCGATCTCGTAGCGTCCGGGTCGGGGAGTCGTCGTGGTGATGTCCGCCTGGTCCGTTGTCATGATCACATTCAATCGCAGTTCGTGTGTTAAGCAACACATTCGACCACAACGAATCGGTCCGCGACTTCGCCGAAGATGACCTTTTGCGCTGTAGGCTGCGCGGATGGATATCGGTGCCCGGCTCGTCGCCGCCGCGACCGAGCTGCTCGACGACCGGTTTCCCGGGGAGTCCGAAGCCGGAGCCGCCGCGATGGTGCTGGACGACGGCACGGTCCTCACCAGCACCGCTCCACCGGCGTTGAACCCGGCCGTCGAACTGTGCCACGAGGTCGGTGCCCTGTGCGAGGCGTATCGGCTCGGCCGGACGGTCGTGGCCTCGGCCTGTGTCGTTCGCCCGGGCCGGGAAGCCGACGCCTGGGTCCTCACCCCATGCGGTGTGTGCCAGGAACGCCTCCGTGTCCACGGCCCCGAAGTACTGGTCGCCGTGCCCGAACCCGACGACCCGGCGCGGTGGCGAATGGTCCGACTGGGTGAACTCCAGCCGCATTGGTGGCGGGCCGTGTTCGACGAGTCGTGAGCCGACCCGAGCCCGGGTTCTCACACTTGGTCGGAAGGTGATCGCGACATTACGCTCGATGCGTGCTGTCCCAGGCAAGGAGAGAACCGACGCCCCCGTCGGACGACGAGGTGGGGAACCCGTGAGCACACCGCGCGTGGCGCTGTTCGCGACCTGCCTCACCGACACGCTGTACCCCGACACCGCCAAGGCCGTGCTCCGGCTGCTCGAACGGCTCGGCTGCGAGGTCGATTTCCCGCTGGGACAGACGTGCTGCGGGCAGATGCACTACAACACCGGCTACTACGACGAGGCCGAACCGCTCGCCCGCCGCTATGCGGAGGTGTTCGACGGCTACGACTACGTGGTGGCCCCTTCGGGTTCCTGTGCCGGAATGGTCCGAAAGCTCCATCCCGACGTGTGTGGCAACAGCCCCGCCGTCGAACGCACCTACGAACTCAGCGAGTTCATTGTGGATGTCCTCGGGGTCACCGACGTCGGCGCGTACTTCCCGCACCGGGTGACCTACCACCCCACGTGTCACTCGCTGCGCATGCTCGGGGTGGGTGACAAGCCGCTGCGCCTGCTGCGCGAGGTGAAGGGCCTCCAACTGGTCGAGTTGCCGCAGGCGGAACAGTGCTGCGGCTTCGGCGGCACGTTCGCGTTGAAGAACGCGGAGACGTCCACCGCCATGCTGGCCGACAAGATGCGGTGCGTGCAGGACACGGGCGCGCAGGTGCTCACCGCCGGCGACAACTCGTGTCTGATGCACATCGGCGGCGGCCTGTCCCGGCTGCGCACCGGCGTGCGAAGCGTGCACCTGGCGGAAATCCTGGCGAGTACGGAGGAACAGCCGTGGGTCGCAACCCCGTGACGTGGCTCGGCAGCCCGACGTTCCCTCGCGCGGCCCACACCGCGCTCGGTGACACACAACTGCGCACCAACCTGCGCAAGGCGACGACCTCCATCCGGGCCAAGCGTGCCGAGGCTGTCGCGGAGCTGTCCGACTGGGAAGAGCTGCGCAGGGCGGGCGAGGCTATCAAGGACGACGTGCTCGCCCACCTCGACACCTATCTGGTGCGGCTGGAGGAGGCCGTGACCGCTCGCGGCGGCGTGGTGCACTGGGCTCGCGACGCCGAGGAGGCCAACCGCATCGTGCTCGACCTCGTGCGGGCCAAAGACGCCGACGAGGTCGTCAAGGTCAAATCCATGGCCACCGCCGAGATCGGCCTGAACCCCTACCTGGAGGCGGCCGGTGTTCGGCCCGTCGAGACCGATCTCGCCGAGCTGATCGTGCAACTCGGAAACGACCGGCCCTCGCACATCCTCGTACCCGCGATCCACCGCAACCGCGCCGAGATCAAGGACATCTTCGTGCGTGGGATGTCGGAGGTGCCCGCCTCGGACGACCCGCGGGACCTGGCCGAAGCGGCGCGGAAGCACCTGCGACGCAAGTTCCTCTCCGCCAAGGTCGCGATCTCGGGAGCCAACTTCGCCGTCGCGGAGACCGGCTCCATCGCCGTCGTCGAGTCGGAGGGCAACGGGCGCATGTGCCTGACCCTGCCCGAAACACTGATCACCGTGATGGGGATCGAGAAACTCGTCCCGACGTGGCGCGACCTGGAGGTCTTCCTACAGTTGCTGCCGCGTTCGTCGACGGCCGAACGCATGAACCCGTACACGTCCGTCTGGTCAGGCGTGACACCGGGAGACGGTCCGAGCGAGTTCCACCTCGTGCTGTTGGACAACGGTCGCACCACCGCGCTGGCCGACGAGGTGGGCAGACAGGCGTTGCGGTGCATCCGCTGCTCGGCGTGCCTCAACGTGTGTCCCGTCTATGAGCGCACAGGCGGGCAGGCCTATGGCTCGGTGTATCCGGGGCCGATCGGTGCGATCCTCGCGCCGCAGCTCGTCGGGGACATGGACGATGAGCAGGCCGCGTCGTTGCCGTACGCGTCGTCGCTCTGCGGCGCCTGCTACGAGGTGTGTCCCGTGCGCATCGACATTCCCGAGGTGCTCACGCACCTGCGGTCGCAGGCTGTGCAGGCGAAGTCGAGACGTGACCCCGAGGCGTTGGCCATGGCGGGTGCCGCATGGATGTTCCGCGATCCCCGCCGATACGAAGCGGCACAACGGATCGGGGCACTGTCGCGTTTCCTCGCCGGCGACGACGGCCGGATCAAACGCCTGCCGTGGCCAGGTTCGAAGTGGACGGACAGTCGGGACGTCCCGGCGGTGCCGAAGGAGTCGTTCCGCATGTGGTGGAGGCAGAACCGTGGCTAGTGCGAGAGCGGAGATCCTGGCGCGGATCCGTGCCGTGTCCCGGCCCGAACCGCCCCCGGTGCCGAGAGACTACGAACAGACCCGCAGAGCCGACGACCCCGTGGGACTGTTCACCGAGCGGATAGAACACTACAAAGCCACCGTCCATCGAGTGACCGAGGACGAACTACCCGCGCGGATCAGGGCTTGCCTGGTCGATCGTGACGCAAGGACGATGGTGGCTCCCGCCGACCTGCCCGCGAGCTGGCGTGTGAGCGAAGTGCGCTGGGCGCTCGACGAACCGGCCTTGGAGCTCCCCGAAGTGGACTCGGCCGACGGGGTATTGACCGGTTGCGCGGTCGCGATCGCCGAGACCGGCACCGTCGTCCTCGACACCGGTGCAGCACAGGGCAGACGACTGCTCACACTCGTACCGGACTATCACCTGTGCGTGGTGCGTGCCGACCAGATCGAGGTGAGTGTGCCGGAGGCGCTGCGGAGACTGGACCCCGGACGTCCCCTGACGTTCGTGAGCGGACCCTCGGCCACCAGCGACATCGAACTCGACCGGGTGGAGGGCGTGCACGGCCCGAGAACACTCGAAGTGCTGGTGGTGGACGCGTCGTGAGATGACGGCTCGGGCGGACCTGCCGCTATTCGAACACCTCGTTCGCGGGGGCCGGCCTTCCGAGGTGGAAGCCCTGTGCCTGATCACAACCGAGTTCCCGCAGGATGGTGATCTGCCGTTCGTTCTCCGTGCCCTCGGCGATCACCGTGAGACCCATCGAGTGAGCCATCGTGATGATCCCCTTGATGATCGCCTCGGCGTCGGGGTGACTGGGTCCGTCGAGTCCCGCCACGAACGAGCGGTCGATCTTCAGCGTGTCCAGCGGAAGTTTCCACAGCTGCGCCAGCGACGAATAACCCGTGCCGAAGTCGTCGATCGCCAACCGCACCCCGAGTTCCCGCAACGCGGTGAGCACTTCGGCCGCGGCCTCCGGTTCCTGCATCAGGGCGCTCTCGGTGATCTCCAGGCACAGCTCGCCCGGCGGCAGTCCCGTCGTGCGAAGGGCGTCGTTCACGGCGGGCACCACCGAACCGTCGTCGAGTTGACGTGCCGACACGTTCACGGCGAGCCGGGTGGGCACACCGCTGCGCTTGCGCCGAAACGCCAGCTCCTGCGTCGCGGTGCGCAGCATGTGCCCGCCGATCAGGTTGATGAGGTCGCTCTCCTCGGCCAGTGGAATGAATTCGCCCGGAGAGATCTCCCCGTGCACGGGATGGTTCCAGCGCAACAGTCCCTCGACGGCCACCCGCCGGTGTGTGCGCAGATCCACCACGGGCTGATAGGCCACCCACAACTGACCGTCCCGGACGGACTCGCGCAGGTCCTGTTCCAACCGCAGTTGCCGCTGCACCCGCTCCCGCAGTTCGACATCGAAGAACTCGTGTCTGCCCCGCCCACGCATCTTCGCCTGATACATGGCCACGTCGGCGTCCCGTAGCAGGTCCTCGGCCGAGCGTTCGTCGTTCGCGCGCGCCGTCACCACACCGATGCTGGCGTCGATACGTAGCCTGCGGCCTTCCACGATGATGGGTTCGGCCAGTGCCCGCCGGATATGACCGATGAGGCCCTGGATCTGACCGCTCTGCTCTATACCGGACGCCACGATGGCGAACTCGTCGCCTCCGAGCCTGCCGACCAGGTCGTCGCGCCGCACACAGTTCTTCAGCCGCAGGCCCGCGATACGCAGCACCTTGTCGCCGATGCCGTGCCCCAGTGAGTCGTTGATGACCTTGAACTTGTCCAGGTCAATGAACAACACGCACACCGATCGCCCGTAAGGCTGCCGCAGCATGTCCTCCAACCGCTTCAACAGCAGCGTCCGGTTGGCCAGGTTGGTGAGCGGGTCGTGCGTGGCGTCGTGTTCGAGCCGCTCGCCGATGGCCCGACGTTCGGTGATGTCGGTGAACGACGCCACGACCTCGTGAGGGGGCGCCGTGTTCGGGGCCAACGGTCGACAACTCATCGACAACCACACCCACTGCCCGTCGGGACGCCGGGCCCGCAGCACACGGCCGTTCAACGCGTTGCCGGTGCTCCGCGTCAACGCCGACGGGTACTCACTCGGCGGGATGCGCGCGCCGGATTCGTCGTACAACGGAAACAGCGACGGTGAGCAACCGATCATGGCCTCGACGGGCAGACCGAGGATACGGCCCGCCGCAGGGTTCGCCGAACCGACGAGCCCGTTGCCGTCGATCACCACGACGCCCTCGTCGAGTGCCGTCACCACGGTGCGGTAGCGGCGTTCGACCGCTCTGCGCGCGGTCTCGTCCGCACACATCAGCACGTACCCGTCGTCCATGGGGGAGGCCGACACCCGCACCGTCAACGCGGAACCGTCGGCCTTCCGGTGTTCCACCTCGACGACCCCGCCGTCGGCCACGATGGCCTGCGGGTCGAGCGTCACCCCAACGAGTTCGCTCACGGGCCTGCCCAACGCCGCGTGCTCGCTGTGGCCGTAGACGGCTTCGGCCGCTGGATTCCAGCTGGTCACCATGCCGTCCGACGTCGTCGCGATGATGGCGTCACTGACATGTCGGACCAGCGCCGCCTGGAAGCGCAGCGCGGCCTGCGCGGACTTCTGGGCGGTGATGTCCCGCATGATCACCTGGTAGGCGGGTTCACCCTGCCAGGTGGTGCGCACCGACACCGACTCGACGAACAGCGAACTACCGTCGAGCCTGCACAGACGGACTTCGGTGGGCTCCGTGGCCTCGCCCGGCTCCCGCAACGACGAGACCCGGCGCAGCAACTCCGGTGCCGCGACGGGACGGACGAAGTCGATGATCGGACGGTTCAGCAGCTTCGCGGGATCGTCGGCCTTGACGAACCGGGCCGCTGCCGGGTTGACGTACACCAACTTGCCGTCCTGGTGCACGCAGATCCCTTCGGGACTGAGTTCCACCAGCAGGCGATAGCGATCGGCGAGATCATCCAGTGCCTGCGCGTTACTGAACCGCTCAGTCACGTCCGTGGCGATTCCCACGAGCCGTTCGACCGTTCCTGTCGCGGCATTGCCTTGAGCGCGAGCGAGAAAGCGCGTCCATCGGGTTTCACCGCCGGGCGTCGTGTGACATTGCTCAAGATCAAAATTGTGCCATACCGGGCAATTTCTCGCCGCGAAGGTCAACGGCTCGAGTAAATCCAGCAGACGCCGACGAACGACATCCGAGTTATCGGTGTCCACTCCGAGAATCCCGGCCAGCTCGGGGCTCCACGTGACATCGTGATCGGAGAGGTTCACGGACCACGCGCCTGCGGTGATCGCGGTGAGCGCAAGGTCGGTGACGTCCTCCCGGCTACGCGACGACCAGGTGGACAACTCGTCGTGGGTGTACGCCTCCATGCTCAGTCCATCCGCCGCACGTTCCCAGGTGTTGATTACAGCATGAAATCACCGCTGGGCGAATAGGAGGAATTGTCTCGCAGTTGCCGCTGCGTGCATCTTGAGCGCCCCTCGAAGTCCATCACTCGAGTAGGCGGTTGTTTCGGTCCACACCGTTCGGCGAACCGAGCCGCCTGTAGCAGGAAACCGGACGAAAGTGAGGAAGCATCTTGAGTCCACAAGGCGGAATTGAGATTTGTGGAGTCGGCGCCGTCACCGGCTACGGCTGGGGGCGGAAGGCATTGTGGGACGGGCTGCGGTCGGCGAAACCGGCGGCGACGCTGACCCACGGCTACGGCTCCGACCGCCCCGACAGTGACGGCGGCATCGGTACCACGTTCGGTGAGAACTGCGGTTGGGTCGCCAGAGTGCCGCAAGGGGGCGATTCCGCGGACGGCAGGGGGCGGTTCGCTCGAGCCATGCGGGCGGCGGCACGCGAAGCCATCGACGACGCCCTGCGACGTGGCTGGCGGCAAGGGCGCCGCGTGGGACTGCTGCACGCCGTCGTGCTCGGCGAGGTCGACCTGTGGAAGGACTTCTATCTGCTGGAACACGGCGACATCAGGGCAAGGGAGTACTTGGCACTGATGCCGTCGACACCGATGTCCACCCTCATGCAGGAGTACGGCTTCCACGGTCCCGCGATGAACGTCTCAGCCATGTGCGCATCGGGTAACGCCGGTCTGCTCACCGCCAAACTGTGGCTGGACGCGGGACTCGTCGACGACGTGGTGCTCGTGGCCACCGACCTGTCACTCACGCCGGAGAACGTCCGACACTTCGTGCGGCTCGGGGTCACGGTGGTCGACGCCGAACCCCTCGACGGATGCCGACCGTTCCAGGAGGGCAGTCGCGGGTTCGTGATGGGGGAGGCGTCCGTGGCGTTCGTACTGTCCCGGAAGACACGCACGCCGTACACCACGGTGCTGGGCGGTGCCATGTCGCACGACGCCTACCACGCCACGTCGATCGATCCGGAACTGTCGCAGGTGCGACGGTGCTTCACCGAGGCACTCGACAACGCGGGGGTACCGGCGAGCGCCGTCGGCTACCTCAACGCGCACGGGCCCGGCACCCGACAGTGCGACACGACGGAGTCGGTGCTGGCCGACGAATTGTTCGGAGACGACACGGGCGTGTATTCGGTCAAGCCGTTGGTGGGGCACTGCCAGGGCGCGGCGGCTGCCGTGGAGCTGGCGGTCACCGCGATGGGCTACGACTACGGCTATGTGCCCGCACCGCTTCGGGTGGCGCAGGCGCACCCGAAGCTGCGAAACGGCATTGTGGACATCGACGACCGGCTCACCATGAAGTCGTCACTGGGCATGGGCGGTCATAACTCGGCCGTCGTCCTCGCCCCGCCGAAATAAACCGGGTCAGGCCAAGGACGCGTCCATGGTGATCGTGGTGCCGGCCAGCGCGCGGCTCACCGGGCACGTGTCCTTGGCCTTCTGGGCGATCGTGTCGAAGCGTTCATCGTCGATGCCGTCCACCGAGGCGCGCAGGGTGATCGCGACGGTGCTGATGGCCAACCCGCCGTCGCTGGGTTCGACGGTCACCGACGCGCTGGAGTCGATGGAGTTCGGCGTCAGCCCCTCCTTCTCAAGGGTGCCCGCGAGGTTCATGGCCAGGCAGGAAGCCTGGGCCGCCGCGATCAACTCCTCGGGACTGGTGGTGCCCTCGGGCTCGCCGGTCCGGCGGGGGAACGTGACCGTGAACTGTGCCGAGTTGGACGAGTCGAGTGTCAGCGTGCCCGTGCCGGAGTTCAATCCACCGGTCCATTGAGTGGTCGCGTCGCGTGTGGCCATGTCTGCTCCTTCGACGGCTGGTCGTCCGTTCCTTCGTACCTCGATGGTCCCGCCGTCGCGGGGTGGTCGCCATTCGTGCGGGCCGCCACGAGGCCGAGGAAAACGGCTACTCGGTCGATCGTGTGATGAAAGAACGCGTCGACCCGTGGTGCGTGATGAGCGCGATGAGCAGGTTTTCGCGGCCGGGAAAGTATCGGTACGGCGCGGATGACACGGATGACACGGATAACACCGTGCTCGATCCCCGTGCGACCGTGCGCGGAGAGACAGCGGCCCCGCACGCCGACTCGCGACGGGAACGCTCCTGGTCGTGCGGCGGCGCTTGGTGTTCACTGAGTTCAATAGAGAGCGCTGCTCTCGAAACCGGAGAAGGTGGGTTCCATGGCCGCTTCCACGTGATACCTCGAACCTGGACGTCCGACGAAGGTGCTCAACCACATCGTGCGGGCCTTGGCCCGAATCGGGGTGAGTCTGTGGGGCAGTCGGGTGCTGTCGGTAAGAGGGCGGAAGTCCGGGGGAATGGAGAACCACACCCGTCAACGTGCTGACGCTCGACGACGTCCTGCGCCGGGCCGCGCTGAAACATCCCGTGTTCCGGATCGTCCCCGCCTCGGACGAGTAACCGCACCGGTCGATGGGACCGCCGATGAACCAGCGCGGAGTCGGTGAGGGTCAGTGCCGGGAGCCGTAGCCCTGAACAGCGGGCTGGGCGAGATCGAACAGATGCGGTGCCTCTTCCCGCACCACCTCGTTGAGCTCGTCCATACTCGGATTGACCAGCGCTCGCCGCCCGATGAAGACCGTGGGGACGGTCTCGTCGCCACCCGTGACCGAACGCACGCGTGCGGCGGCCTCGGAGTCCTCCCAAATGTTGATTTCCCGCACCGGCAGACCGCTTTCACGGAGCCGACCGCGCAGGATCGCGCAGAACGGGCAACCCGGTCGCCAGTAGAACTCGATCTGGTTAGTATCCAAGGTTTCTCCTCCCTCCCGACACCGTAACCATGCCGAAACGTGGCTCGATCGCCCGCCCTACGGGAAACCTGTGCCCATGCCTGCGAAGCCTGCGACCAAGCATTTCGAGGCCGTGGCCGACGAACTCTACGGGGCGAGCCCCGGCGAATTCATATCCATTCGGGAGCGACACGCGGCGCGAGCCCGCCGTGAGGGTGAGAAAGATCTCGCCGAACGCATCCATCGGCTACGCAAGCCCACCACCGCCGCCGCGCTGGTGAATCGATTGTCCCGGCGGCACGCCGACGAGGTCACGTCCCTCGTCCGACTCGGCGACCGACTGCGCCGGGCCCACCGTGACCTCGCCGGGGATCGGCTCCGGGAACTGACCCACGAGCGACACGAGCGGGTTCGTGCCCTGGCCGACCGGGCGCGGGCACTCGCCATGAGCACGCTCGGCGAGTCGGTGCGCCGTGAGATCGAGGCGACGCTGGAAGCCGCGGTGAGCGATGAGGAGTCCGCCCGCGCGCTGATCGAAGGGCGCCTTGCCACCGCGTTGTCGCCGAGGGACGTGTTCGGGTCCGCCCTGTCGACGGGCGAGCCCGGGGCGAAGTCGGCGCGGTCCGCACCTCGACGTGACGAACGACAGGAACAGGAACGCGCCCGCCGCGACGCGGAAGCGCGGGCCCGCCAGGCCCGCGACGACGCGCGCAGGGAACTACGCACCGCCGAGCGGGAGGAAGCCAAGGCACGTCGACGCACCGAAACGGCCAGGGCCGCGTTGGACGCGGCGGACCAGGAGGTACGGCGCCACACGCGGTGATCCGCCGCGTCACGACCGCAGAGTCAACGCCAGGTATTTCGTCTCCAGGTATTCCCCGATGCCCTCGTCGCCGCCTTCGCGCCCGAATCCGGACGCCTTCACCCCGCCGAACGGCGCCGAGGCGTTGGACACCAGTCCGGTGTTGACGCCGACCATGCCGGTGTCCAGTCCCTCGCCCACGCGCACCGCACGGTCCAGGTCGCGGGTGAACACGTAACCCACCAGCCCGTACTCGGTGCCGTTGGCTTCGCTCAACGCCTCTTCCTCGGTGTCGAACGTCGTCACCGGAGCCACCGGCCCGAACACCTCCTCCCGGAGGATGCGGGCGTCCTCGGGGACGTCGGCGAGCACCGTGGGGCGGTAGAAGTAGCCGTCCCCCTCGGCGGGACTCCCGCCCGTGGTCGCCCGCGCGCCGCGTTCGACCGCGTCCCCGACGAGCTCGGAGACCTTGCCGCGTTGGCCCTCGTTGACGAGTGGCCCGACGGCGACGTCCGACTCCGTGCCGTGCCCCATGCGCAGCCCCGCCATCCGATCGGTGAGACGACGGGTGAATTCCTCGGCGATCGAGGACTGGACGAGGAATCGGTTGGCGGCCACGCAGGATTCGCCGTTGTTGCGCATCTTCGCGGTCACCGCACCGTCCACCGCGACATCGAGATCGGCGTCGTCGAAGACGAGGAAAGCGGCGTTGCCGCCGAGCTCCATGGACATGCGCTGGAGGTTCGGCGCGCACTGCTCCACGAGCTTGCGACCGACCTCTGTGGACCCGGTGAACGACAGTTTCCGCACGCGGGGATCGGTGAGCACGGGACCCGTGACCCGGCTTGCCGACGTGCTCGGCACGACGTTCAGCACCCCGCCGGGCAGCCCTGCCTCGGTGAGCAGGTCGGCCAGGGCGAGCATCGACAACGGCGTCAGCTGTGCCGGTTTGACGATCATCGTGCAGCCCGCCGCGACAGCGGGGCCGATCTTGCGGGTGCCCATGGCCAGCGGAAAGTTCCACGGTGTGATCAACAGGCAGGGGCCGACGGGCCGGCGGGTGACGACCATGCGTCCACCGCCGTCCGGGTTGCGTTTGTAGTTGCCGTCGATACGTACCGCTTCCTCGGAGAACCACCGGAAGTACTCGGCGGCGTAGGTGACCTCGGCGCGGGACTCAGTGAGGCTTTTGCCCATCTCCAGCGTCATGAGCAGAGCGAGGTCGTCGGCACGGTCGGTCATGAGTCGCCAGGCGCGGCGCAGGATCTCACCGCGTTCCCTGGGAGGCGTGGCCGCCCAGGAGTCCTGTGCCCTGACAGCGGCCTCCACCGCAGCCTTCGCGTCGACCCCTTGCCCGTCGGCGACCTCGCACAGCCGCGAACCTCTGCCGGGATCGTCCACGCCGAACACGCTGCCGTCGTCGGAGCCACGCCAGGTGCCGCCGATGAACAACTGTTTCGGAACCCGCTCGATGATCTCGCGCTCGCTCATGCCGCGGGACTACCCGTGGTCGGCGAAGGCGACACCAATGCAACCCGGCGACGGGTTCGTCCCGTCGTAGCCGGTATGCGCACTCTTGCCGCCTTCACCTTGTTACTGCTCGCCGGATGTACGTCCTCGATCGGCCAGGAGGGCTCCGATCGGGGGACGGAGGAGGATGCCGCTCAGAGAACGGAGGCCTACGCGCCCGCGGGAGTGAGCGTGGACATCCCGCCCGGCATGGACGCCGAAGCCGCGGCACTCCAGGTGTGCTGGGAAGGAGACTGCCGCCCGGTCGATGTCGTCCTCGCGCCGGCCACGGAAGTGGACGAATCCTCGTGCGAGGACACCGTTCCGGAAGGGGCTTGCTCGGCACGCGTGCGCAAGACGGGTGGATTCTACGGTTTCGCCGGGATCTCTGACCTACCCGAAAGCCCGGTGCGGGTGACCCTCACCGTCGTCGACGGTGCGGGTAAGGAACTCGTACACCACACGTTGGAGGCCACGCCGCAGCCGGTGTATCCGAACGGACCCACAGGCGACGTGGCCGGGCCGCAACTCGGCTTGGAGGTCGCCGCCGACGGCAGCGTGACCACGCGCCGGTGAAGCACCCGAGACAGCGGTGACGGACCCCGGCGACTCCGCCGCCGCGACACCGCCGGGTGCGTCCGCGCCGGATTTTCGTGAACAGGCTGTGTCGGCGATGGTGCGTCAAGATGGGCCACGTGGACCCGTCCGGTAAACGTGCAGGTAGAGCCCTTCCGTGGTGGCTCGTGCACTTGTTGCGGGCCAACCCCGTACCGATCCGGTGGGCACAGATGGTGCGCGCTGCCGTGGTGTTGTCGGCACCGGTCGCGGTGGGTTACCTGCTCGGCAACATCGGTTACGGGGCGTTGGTGTCCGCGGGTGCTCTGCCGTCGGTCACAGCCGACGTCGTGGGCGCGTATCGTTCCCGCGCGAAACGGTTGTTCGGGGCACTGGGCGCCGCCGTGTTCGGCTTCGCGCTCGGAGTCCTCACCGGGGCGGAAGCGGCCCTGTCCGTGCCCACCGTCATCGTCGTCGCCGCTGTCTCGGCGCTGATCAGCGACGCGGGCAACAACGCCTCCATCGCCGCGCTCCAGCTTTTCGTCTTCACCGTGCTCGGCACCGGACAGGCGACCGTGGGAGTTCCCGTGGAGATCTCACTCGCGTGCTTCGCGGTGGGTGCCGCGTGGGGGCTGGCTGCCGCGTTGGTGGGCTGGACCGTGCGGGCCACGGCCCCGGAACGCAGCGCCGTGGCCCAGGTGTATCTCGAACTCGCGACGATGCTCTCGGCCGTGGCGGCGGGCGACGACGAGACCGCGCTCGTCACCCGACACCGACTCACACGGGCCCTCAACACCGCCTACGACCGTTTGCTGAGCGCGCGGTCGTGGCTGTCGGGACGGGATGACGCCTACCGCAAGCTGCTCAACCGGCTCGTCGCCAGCACATCCGCCATCGAGGCCACCGTGGCCGCCGTCAACGAGGGCATCCACCCACCACGTGAGCTGATCGCGTACCTCACCGACCTGGCGACGGCCGTCTCGGCCGGTGCCCCGTTGCCCTCGCCCCCGACACAGCAGGACGAACGCCCGCAGAACCCGCCCGCCGTCGAAGCGCTGTACGAGGCGTTGCGGGACATCGACACGGAGGAGGAGAAGCTGCGGCGGGCCCGTCCGGCGGCTCGACAGCGCGTGTGGGAATGGCTGCTGTCGTTGACGTCCGGGCCGTTGACCTGGCTGGCGGCCACCCGGCTCACCGTGTGTGTGGCTCTGGCTGAGTTGACCCGTTTCTTCGTGCCCACCGACCGGTCGTACTGGATCACGCTCACCGTCGGTCTGGTGCTCAAACCGGACTTCGGTTCCGTGTTCGGCAGGGCCATCCTGCGGGGGGTCGGCACCGTCGTCGGTGTGGGTATCGGGGCGGCCGCCCTGGCACTGGTGCCGAGCGGGGTGCTCCTCGTGCCTTTCCTCGCCCTGTTCGGCGCGGGCGTGGCCTTCGGCAAGGAACGGCACTACGGCTTGCTGAGCGCGTTCGCGACACCGCTGATCCTGCTGCAGATGGCCCTGTCCTCCGGCGAACACGAAGCCGCCCTGGAACGGCTGGGGGACACCGTGGTGGGGTGCGTGATCGTGCTCGTGTTCGGCTATCTGCTGTGGCCCGGTAGCCGCAGGCCCGTGCTCGGCGGGAACCTCGCCGACGCGGCGGAGGCGATCTCTCACTACAGCGAGTACGCACTACGTCCGCTGCCACGGGCGGAGGACCGCAACGAACGGTCCCGGAGACGGCGCAGGGCCTACAGGGAGCTGTCCGACGTGCGAACGGCGTTTCAGCAGCTCGTGGTGGAGCCTTCCGCGGTGGGACGGCAGGCGGTGGCGTGGTGGCCCGGAATCGTGGCTCTCGAACAGCTCGTCGACGCCATCACCGCGGTGGCCATCACCATCGACCGGAACGCGGCCGACGCACCCGAGGAAAGCGAGGTGCGCAAGGTCCGTACGGCGCTGGCGGAGTTCTCCCTCGCCGTCCGGACCGGCACCTACCCGAACCCTGTCGAGTTGCCCCGGGACGAGCGGCTTTCGGGCGTGAGAAGTCAACTCTCGATGACGTTGGAAGCCATCGTCGGGCCCGACCTGCGCACGTTTCGGCACGTGCGTTGAGCGGTTCGGGTCGACGCTCGCGTTGCGCGATCTCGTGGATGCTGGTGCATTGGAGATATGGCTATCAACCTCAACCAGCTCAAGAGCAAGGCTCAGGACGTACTGAGCAAGAACAGCGACAAGATCGAACAGGGCCTCGACAAGGCGAGCGGCATGGCCAAATCGCGGTTCGGCAAGCAGTCGGACAAGATCGACACGGCGACGCGGAAGGCGAAGTCGTTCCTGCAGAAGAACGCCGGAGGGGGAGACGGGCACGCCGGGCCGTCGGGACAGCAGCCGCCGCCCCAGCCGTGACCACGCGGCCGTAGTCCGCGGAGCCCGCGGACACGCCGCCAGGGGTCAGGGCATCTCGGCGAGTGCGGCGTCGTCGTCGAACGCGGTGATACGGCCTCCCCGCTCACCGACGGCGAGCAGGGACTCGCGGGCGTCGGATGCCGACAGCCGCACGCGCACGTTCGTTCCGCTCGTGCGGCGGTATTCGGCCATCTGCCGCGTGGCCTTGTGGCCCGCGTCGATGGTGGCGGCGAGGCCACCGGTCGAGGCGAGCGAGCCCCGTGCCGCGCCGAGCGCTCCCAGCGCCTCGTCGAGGACGGGCAGCAGTGCCGCCGCGTTCCCCTCGGTCATCGCGCGCACCAGTTCCGGCCTGGTGCCCGCCACGCGGGTGCCGTCGGTGAACGAACCGGCCGCGAGGGCCGCGGCGACAGGGCCTCCGGCCGCGCCGACCGAGGCGAGCACCGCCGCCAGCAGGTGCGGCAGGTGCGATATCCGGGCCACCGTCTCGTCGTGGGCCTCGGAACGCAGAGGCACCACGTGCGCCCCGCAGTCCAGGGCCAGCGTCGCCGCCTCACGCCAGGCGACGAGGTCGGTGTCGGACTCCACCGTGACCACCCACGCGGCCCCGTCGAACAACTCGGACTTGCCCGCCGACCAACCGGATTCGGCCGTTCCCGACATCGGGTGGCCACCCGCGAACCTCGCCGACGGCACCGTGGCCCGCACCGAGTCGTGCACCGGGGTCTTCACACTGGTGACGTCGGTCAGCAGGCAGTCGGGCGCGTGCTTCGCCACTTCGGCGAGCACCGTGTTCAAAGCGGTGAGCGGCACGGCGAGCACCACGACGGCGTCGGAGTCCGCCGCTTCGCGTAGTGCCGCGGCCACGTCGGTGGTCGCGGCGAAGCCGTCGGCCGCCGCCGTTTCGGCGTCCGATGTGGAGGTCGTCGCGCCCCACACCGTTCTGCCCGCATCGGCGGCGGCACGCAACACCGAGCCGCCGATCAGTCCGAGTCCGATCACGCACACGTTCCGCACGGCGCCCATCCTGCCCGATCCCCCCGCCTAGGCACGGAGTGTGTCCAGCGCGTAGGCGGCGTACATGGCGACGCCGTAGGCGAGGGCGTCCTCGTCGTAGCGCACGCGGTTGGAGTGGTTGGGGGCGGCCTCCGCCGGGTCGAGATCGGGTGGGCACGCGCCGAGGAAGGCGAACGCGCCCGGCACACGCTGCAGCACGTAGGAGAAGTCCTCCGCCCCCATGATCGGGTTGGCCATCCGCTGCGGGTAGGTCACACCCAACACCTCGGCGGCGAGGTCGAGCACCCGCTGGGTCTCGGTCTCGTCGGCGACGGTGGCGGGGAATCCGGGCCGAATGTCCGCGACGACCCGGCAGCCGTGGGCCTCGCCGATCCTCTCGCAGACGTTGGGCACCTCGGTGCGCAGGAAACCGCGGGTGCGCTCCGACAGGGTCCGGATGGTTCCTTCCAACTCGGCGGTCTCGGGGATCACGTTGTCGGTGGTGCCGCCCGCGATGCGCGTGACGGTGACGACCGCGGGGTCGAACACGTCCACCGTCCGCGTCACCCGGCTCTGCAGGGCGGTCACCATCTCGGCCGCGGCGGGGATCGGGTCCACAGCGGAGTGCGGCATGGAGCCGTGCCCGCCCTTGCCGATCACCTCGACGGCGAAACTGTCCTCCGAGGCGAGGACCGGGCCGGACTTCGTGGCGATGACGCCGGTGGGCAGGTTGGCGAACGTGTGGATGGCGAACGCGTTCTGCACACGTGTGCCGGCCGCGTCCAGCACACCCTCGTGGATCATGTGCCGGGCACCGTGATGCCCCTCCTCGCCGGGCTGGAACATGAACACGACCGACCCGGCGAGTTCGTCGATGTGGTCGGCGAGCAGCCTCGCCGCGCCCACGAGCATCGCCACGTGGGTGTCGTGGCCGCACGCGTGCATGGCCCCCGGCACCTCGGACGCGAACTCCAACCCGGTGTCCTCGGGCATCGGCAACGCGTCCATGTCGGCCCGCAGCAGCACGGCCGGTCCCGGCTCGGCACCCCGCAACACGGCGGTCACGGACGTCGTCGTGGTGCCGAGCGTGGTTTCGACGGGCAACCCGTCGAGCGCGTCGAGTACCGCCTGCTGGGTCTGGGGCAGTTGGAGACCCACCTCGGGGTGGCGGTGGATCGCGCGCCGCAGAGCGATGGTGGTCCGCTGCAGCGCTTTGGCCTCGTCGAGTAGCCCTGCGAACCGGGCGTCGGGCAGGGAAGGTAGTTCGGTGGGTCCCGTCATGGAATCGATAGTGGCATGTTCGACCGCCACATCTCGTCGGCCATCGGGGCCGCATCGGTATACGGTGGCCTTATGACGGTGAAGGGGCCGGTCGAGGGATTCGCGGTGGCCGTCGTTCGGGAGGACGGCCGGTGGCGTTGTGAGCGACTTGACGACGCTGTGCTCAGCGAGCTGGACACCGCCATCACCGAACTGCGAAGACTGCGTTCGACAGGCGCGGTGTTCGGGCTGCTCGCGGTGGACGACGAGTTCTTCGTCATCGTGCGCCCGGCACCGGGTGGCGTGGCGCTGTTCCTCTCCGACGCGTCGGCGGCGCTGGACTATGACATAGCCGCCGATGTGCTGGAGCTGCTGCGCGCCGAGGCACCCGATGACGACGACGATGTCATCTGGCCCGCCGGAGACCTGGAGATCCTGTCCGATCTCGGCATGCCGGCGCCGGAACTGGAGGTCATCGTCAACGAGGTCGAGCTCTACCCGGACGAGCAGCTGCAGATGATCGCCCAGCGGTGTGGATTCGACGATCAGTACACGGCGGTGCTCGACGAGCTGTGAAACCTCACCCGGGTGATGTGGAGGCGGTGCGCGCCGCCATCGACTTCGCTGAGCGTGCCGTCGGCACGGCCGACGTTCCCATCGGTGCCGTGGTGTTCTCGCCGGACGGGAGGTTGTTGGCCGGCGCGCACAACGCGCGAGAGAAGTCGGGTGACCCCACCGCGCACGCCGAGGTGCTGGCCCTGCGGGAGGCCGCGCGGGTGCACGGCGACGGTTGGCGGCTGGAGGGTTGCACGCTGGCGGTGACGGTGGAGCCGTGCACGATGTGCGCGGGCGCTCTCGTGCTGGCACGGGTGGCGCGTGTGGTGTTCGGGGCGTGGGAACCGAGGACGGGTGCGGTCGGCTCGCTCTGGGACGTGGTGCGGGACCGTAGGCTCAACCATCGCCCCGAGGTCGTCGGAGGAGTGCTGGCACCGGAGTGCTCGGCGCTGTTGAACAGTTTTTTCGCTGATCAGCGGTAGTGGGCCGGGAGGGCCGAGGTACTTCGGCGGACCCGTCGTCGGCGCGCTGAGGCGATGCAGTATCGTATCTGGCGGTAGCGTGTCCGAGCGGCCGAAGGAGCACGACTCGAAATCGTGTGACGGGAGACCGTCCGTGGGTTCAAATCCCACCGCTACCGCCACGGAAAACGCCGGGTGATCCACGACGGGTCGCCCGGCGTTTCGCATTGTCCCCCGTTGTTCTCTCCGGTCGGCCGGATAGCCGCCCGAACGTGCGTAACCTTTCCCTCGAAGAGGTCCGGAATTAGCTCGAACGGCGTGTCAACGGAAACGTCTTCGCCGTCGCCGCCGAATGTGACGGTATGTGGTCTGGTGAAAACCGTCTGTTCGCGCGCTCGGCGGCCCTCGTCACCTCGACGGTGCTGGCGGCCAGCCTCACCACCGTGCTGACGGCGACCGTGAGTGGTGGCACCGCTGTAGCCGAGGAACCGCGAATGCCAGAGGGTTTCGCATTGCGGGAATTGCCGAGTGGACAGTCCCCTGGGGACCTGACCGACTTCGCGTACCTGCCGGACGGCAGCGTCCTCACCACCGGCAAGGCGGGCACGGTCGCCTGGGTATCGGCCGACGGGCGCAGTAGCGTCCTGCGCAACCTGTCCGTGGAGTCGCAACAGGACATGGGACTCGTCGGCCTCGCGGTCGCTCCCGACTACGAGACTTCACGCCACATCTACCTCGCGCGGTCGGTACCCACGTTCGGCGACTCCTACGACCTGACCCTGGCGCGCTGGGAGGTCACGGGCTCCCCGGAGCCGACGGGACTGGCGAACGAGACGGAACTGCTGCGGTTGCCCGGAGACACCAACGTGCACGGCATCACCGGCATCGTGGCCGCCGCCGACGACACACTCTGGGTGTCGGTCGGTGACGTCGCGAGCTACACCGAGGTGGACTCGCTCGCTCTAAGGGCCCAGAAACCGCACGCGTTGCAGGGCAAGATCCTGCACCTCACCGCCGACGGGCAGGGCGTGCCGACGAACCCGTTCTACGATCCGGCAGACCCGGACTCCGCCCGCAGCAAGATCTTCGCGAGTGGGTTCCGAAGCCCGTTCCGACTGTCGCTCGACCCTCGCAGCGGACTGCCGATCCTCGGCGATGTCGGGTGGAACCGGTGGGAGGAGGTCAATCTCGTCCAGCCCGGCCGCGACTACGGCTGGCCGTGCTGGGAGGGAACCGAACGCACTCCCGGCTACCGCGAGTTGGCCGAATGCGAGGACGCGCCGAACACGACTCCACTGGTGCAGTTCCGCCACGGCCGAGGTGTCGACGCGGCCAACAGTGTCACGGGCGGTGTCGTCTACACGGGCACCAGTTACCCGGAGGAGTACCGGGGCGCGTATTTCTTCGGTGACTACACCCACCAGAAGCTGTGGTCGCTTCGCTACGACGAGCAAGGCAAGCTCACCCAGCCACCACAGAGTCCTCCGCTCGGCACGAACATCGGGCGGCCGGTGAAGTTCGACACCGCGGTAAACGGTGACATCGTGTTCGCCGACATCGGCTCGGGGAAGTTGAAACGGCTCACGTACGCGGCCGGTAACCAGCGACCCGTCGCGAAGGTGAGTCTGGAAACCGATCCGGAGACCCGCACGGTGACGTTCGACGGGTCCGACTCCTTCGACTTCGACGGCGACCGCCTGACCTACCACTGGGACTTCGGGGACGGGGCCTCCGACACGGGGAAGCGGGTCCAGCGCACCTACGCCGAGGCCGAGGAACGTTTCACCGCCACGCTCACGGTCACCGACTCGGACGGCGCGAGCGGGACGGCCGAGGCCACCGTGGTCCCGGGTAACCACACCCCGGTGCTGCATGTCCGAGCGGAGGAGGACCGCACCTACGCGGTGGGCGAAAGGGTGTCGGTGCGGGTGCGGGCCGAGGACGTCGAGGACGGAAGCCTCGACGTGAGTTGGCAGGCCACGGTGGTGCACTGCCCAGAGGACGCCACATGCCACTCCCATCCCTCGGAGTCGGGTGAGGGGGCGAGGTTCTCCGTGCCGTTCACCGACCATCCCGACTCGCACATGGAACTGACGGCCACGGCCACGGACAGCGAAGGCGTGTCCAGCTTCTACACCTACGAGGCGAGGCCGAGGGAGCATCGGCTGACGTTGTCGAGCAACGTCCCCGCCGCCGTGGAGATCGCGAGCGAAGGGGACGGCGACACCTCCGACAGGGGCAGCACCGCCATGGTCACCGCGGGCGCCACGGTGGGTGTGGGCGCCGCGGGCACGGCCACCGACGGGGAGTCGGTGTTCTCCGAATGGGAGAACGGTGCCGCGGAGCGGACGCACACGTTCACGATGCCAGACGAGGAGTTCACCTTCACCGCGGTGTACTCCACGCCCGTGGAACAGCGGTACGAGAACGAGCCGGAATTACGGGAGGTCCTGGGGGCCCCGGCCGGGCCGGTGGTGATCGACGCCGACGTGTACTACCGGGAACACGCCGACGGGTTGTTGTACTGGTCGCCGAGGACGGGCACGCACGAGGTCCACGGCCCGATCGCGGAGAAGTACCTGGAATCCGGTGGGCACGAGCGGTTCGGCCCGCCCACCACGGACCAGGTCGTGACTCCCGACGGCCGGGGGCGGTTCAACCATTTCCTCGGCGCCCCCTACACGCGGACCGCGTCCGTGTACTGGACGCCGGAGACCGGAGCGCACGCCGTGTACGGCGCGATCCGCCGGCACTGGGCGGCGCTGGGGTGGGAACGTTCGTATCTCGGATACCCCACGTCCAGCGAGTATTCCGTGGCCGGCGGGCGCAGGAACGACTTCCAGGGCGGCTACGTCGAATGGCGGGCGGCGAGCAACCGGGCTTTCGACCGGCGTGTCAACTAGTCGTGACGAGTGTGCGCAACCGGGCCAGCAGGTCGGGCCTGCTGGTGGCGCCGAGTCGCTGCCGCATGCGTGCCATGTGGTGTTCGACGGTTTTGGCGGAGATGAACAGCCGGTCGCCGACCTGCCGGTAGGTCAGACCGGAGACCACCAGTTCGGCCACCTGGCGTTCCCGTTCGCTGAGGACGTCCACGTCCGGTGAGGTGGTCGGTTGCGTGTCGTTGGGCGAGGAGGAGCCCTGCAACGTTCGTGCGCATTCCAACAACGCCACCATGGCGGCCCGGTCGGTGGTGCGGATAGCGGCTCGTCCCGCCAGGCGGGCCGCGTCCCAGCGCAGTCCGGTGGCGTGCAGGCGTCTGGCCACCGCTTCCACGTGCGCGGGGTGGACTTTCCCGCCGAGGAGGTCGAGCCAGCAGGTGGCCGTCTCGGCGAGTGCCTCGTGGAAGGTGCTGTGTCCTTCCCAGCGGGCCAGGGCTTTCGCGTGTTCGGCGGCCTCGTCCTTGCGGTCGGCCGTGACCGCGGCGTGTAGACCGGACCAATGCACCGAAGCCGACCACAGTGGAGGGTCGCCGAGAGAGTGCAACAGTGTTCGTGCCCGGCCGAGGTGATGGGTGACCCGGTCCCGTTCCCCCAGCCTCGCCGCTACGATCGCGAGTTCACCGAACGGCATGATCGTGAACAGGTCCACCCGGAATCGGATGACGGTTTCGCGGGCCTCGGTCCAGAGCGCGCGCAGGCCGGCCAGGTCACCGGCGCGGCGGGCCACCCCGGCCCGGAGAGCGACGGCGAATAGCCGATCGCGAGGACACAGCCGGTCACCCGCCGCCCGAAGTGTGCGTGTCGCCGTGTCGGTGTCGCCCTTCAACATGGCGATCCAGGCCGACAGCAGAAGGTGCCGGGTGCGCCCGGCGTGGCCTCCGACCTCGGCGGCGATGGCGCGTTCCAGCAGTGTCTGGGCAAGGGACAGTTCGCCACAGTGCATTCCGACCAGGGCACCGACAGCGGCGGGGGTGTCGGGGAGGAAGAGCGAGCGGCCCACGGGTTCCAGCATCTCGGCGGACTCGGCCAATGTGGACAAAGCAGTCGCCGGGTCTTCGGTCACCGACTGGGTCAGGCCACGGACCAACGCCGACATCGCCCCCGCGAACAGGGTGGGAGGAGCATCGGAGGACGGGGACTCCAGCAGGCTCTCGGCTTCGGTGAGCCTGCCCCGCTGAACCGCGAGCAGTGCGGCATGCATCCGGGCCTGCCGGGTGTCCGCCCACAGGTACAGCTCTCCGGCCCGCTCCAACTGGCCTTTGTGGACGCAAGCGGTGGCGGCGGTGTCGGCGGCACCGGAACGGTCGTCGGCGTCGGGATCGGTGATCACCTGGTCCGCCAGGCGCAAAGCGGTGTCCAGCTCTCCCGAGCGCGCGGCGGCCTCGGCCCAACGATGGCCTAATGCCCGTTCCGACCGCCCCGCGGCAGCCGCTGCCGAGTACAGCTTCGCGGCGAGCGCCGGGTCCGACTCGGCGGCTTCGTCGGCGGCTGCCTCGAACGCCTCGGCGGGTTCGGTGCCGCTGAGGCCGCTGTCCAATAGCGGGAGTACGAGGTTGAGCACGGGACCTTCCCGGTCGAGTTGCAACCGGACTAACCGTTGCGACACTTCCAGCCGTTGCTCGTTGGGCACCAGGGCTTTCACCGCGTGGGCCACCAGGGGCAGCGGGGTGCCGTCATGGGTCAACAGGCCGCAGGCCCTGGCCGCGTCGATGGCACGGGCGACACCGTGGCGGTCCGTGTCGAGCAGGCCGGCCAGCAGGTCGACGTCGGGACCGGCTCCCGACAGGGCCGCGAGCAGCAGCGACAGCGTCTCCGGAGCGAGCCCGTCGAGGTCGGGGCGGAACTCCGCGAGCACGGACTCGGGTAGGTTCGCCGAGTCCCGGCTCGGCGGGGTGTTGTCCCCGGTCTTGCCGAGCGCGGCCGCGAGCCGCACGGCGAATCCGGGTATTCCCAGTGTCTGGGCGTGCACGAACTCGGCCAGCGCGGCGCGTTCACGCCCCAGCAGAGCCGCGATCCTGCGGTGGTCGAGAGGCCGCAGCACCACTTGTCCGCGGAGGCGGGACAGCACGGTGTTCAACGTCGCGGGGCGAGGCCACGGCCGGGCGGCGACCACCAGTCCCGTGGCCTCGTTGTCGGCCAGCCTCCGCAGCTCGGCCAGGTCGGCGTCGGTGAGGTCGTGGGCGTCGTCGACCAACACGAGATCAGTGGTGTCGCCGTCGTGCCGACCGAACCACACCACGCCGGTCCCGTGCTGCTCACAGCGGCGCGCGAGGTGGTGTAGCACGGCGGTCTTGCCGTGCCCGCCGGGCGCGACGACGGCCAGTCGCGCGGGTGCGAGCGCGCCTTGGGCGATGTTCGTGCACAGCTCACGCGTTGGCTCGTCGAGAAGTGGTTTCGAGGTCGGGAAGGAGTGATGCGGCAGTCGCGGGACAGCGCGGGGTGGTATGGCGACGTCGGTGGCCGTACGCGGCATCAACGCTCCTCGTCTCGGTCGGTGGTCGAGTTGCTCCTGCGGGCCAACGAGAACCGGCGACGAGGCGGCTTCAGCGGCGTGATCCTCACGGGAGGTCGTTGTGGTGGGGGTTCCTCGTCCTCGCCCGCGGGCAGATCCGGACCGTAGCCCGCGGGCGTGTCGAGCGCGCGAGCGCCGGCCAGTGCGCCCACGGTTTCCGCCGGGATCACCGCGTCCACTGTGTCCGATACATCCACTGAGTCCATTTCGGGCACCGGGTTCCCGTTGTTCTGGGTGGGGCGGGGCCTCGGACGTGCCGACAGTGCCGCGCCTTTGCACAGAGCCGTGCCGGGATCGTCGTCGAGCACCACGGGGCACGGGAGCATGGTGCGGGCCAACGTGGCGGCGAGCGGAATGCGCGCGCTCCCTCCGGCCAACAGGGCGGCGACCAATTGCTCGGAAGGGGTTCTGGAGACCAGGCGTCGCAACTTCTCGATTGCGGTGCCCAGTACCGGTCTGGCCAGCCCTTCGAGTTCTTGGCGGGTCACCGACACGGTGTCGGTGACGAACACCTCCGTCATCGTCGACAGCCGCTCCTTCGCGGCGACACACGCCGCGCGCAGCCGACTCATCGTGAGCGGATCGCCGATGTCGGCCTCGGTGCGTTCCACGACGTGCTGCACCAACAGGTCGTCGAGTCGGCAGCCCGCTTCGTGCTCGTCGGACTCGTCGTGCGCCAGCAACTCGAACCCGGTCGCCGACCTGCGCAGCAGTGCGGTCTCGACATGCACGCCGCCGATGAGGCACACCGCCAGCAGTCGTCCCGGCTCGATGTCCTCGGTTCCCTCCCGCGCGAGGTGGGCCTCGGCCGCCGCGACCGGACTGGGCAGGGCCAACACACCGGGGAGTTCGGCGGCGTCGAGCGCCTGGTGCAACAGTCCTCTGCGATAGGCCGACCAGCCCGGCGGGTGTGTCACGACGATGCGTTCGGCGTGGGCGGCCTCGGCTTCGGCGACGCGGTCGACCACCCACCCGATCATTCCGGCCGCCAGGGTCTCGGCGGGGTAGGTGGCGTCCCCGAGCACGAACGGCACCGGATCGCCGGTGCGGTGCAACGGAGCCCTGGCCACCCGTTCGGGTTCTGTGGCGACGTGTCGCAGAGCGGCTCCCCCCACGAGAAGGTCACCCTGGGCGGACACGTGCAGTACGGATTCGGTCCAGGGGGCGGTGGCCCCGATGGGGACCACCTCGGCCTGCTCCCACCGGCCTCGGCGATATCGACACACGGCTGCACTCACACGGGTCGCGCCGAGATGTATCCCCAGGACATAGCGCATACGTAACGCTTCCTCACGATGGTCGCGGCGGTCTCGGCCGGCGGAACACCCCGGCCGAACACGGGTGCATCCTTTCGTATCAAAGTCATACGTCCGAATGACATCCCCGAATCGGCTGTTCGGTCGATCCCCTAAACCCCTAACGCGTGCTCCGTTCCGCGAGGGGAAGAACTCGGGCTCTTCCCCGATGCCCTCGTGGCGGTGTCGTCCCTAGCGTCGGGCTCGCCGTCGCGCGGCGATGAACTTTCGACAACGGACAGACGGGCGGAAGACGGGCGCACGCCCGGACGAACGCCCTTAGTGAGGAGAAAAAACCTTGATGCAGGAACAGGGGGAGACGGGACCTCAGCCTGAGTCCACCGTTTCCGATCTCGCGGATGCCGTTCCGCAGGAGCAGACGCTGTACGACTTCGTGATGAACCTGCTGACCGACGCGTCCGCCCGTGAGGCTTTCGCGCAGGACCCGGCCGGGGGGCTGCAGTCGGCGGGCCTGGGTGACATCACGGCCGAGGACGTGCAGGACGTGCTCCTGTTCGTCGCGGACTCCGGTGAGCTGCTGGGCCGGGGCGACCTCGCCAACCCCGAGTCGGCTCTCTCCGGTGACCTGGCGGGGCTGTCCAACGACCTGGCCGGCGCCATCGAACAGCTCAAGGGCGTGACCGAGTCCGTGGGCCTCGGCAGCATCGACGCCGGTAGGGCCGACGGCGGTGAGGACCTGGGCACGACCACCCTGTCCTCGGAGGCCGCAGGGCTCACCGTCGGCGGCAGCCTCGGCCAGGACGCCGTGTCGGGCCAGGGGTTCGTCGACTCCGAGCACCTGGACGTCGCACTGTTCGGCACGGGTGGTTCGGACGGGTTCGGCGGCGGCGTGGGCTTCCGCACCGACTCGTTCAGCGCCGAGACCACCACTGCCGTGTCCGACGGCGAGCTGGTCGTGGGGGGCTCGCAGGAGACGCAGTTCGGCGCCTACGGCTTCGAGTTCTCGGGCGCCCCGATCCTCAACGGTCTCGACATGGGCGCGGTGGACGTCCAGACCGACACCTTGGACACCGAAGCGCTCACGCGCGGCGCTGAGACCGCGGCCGGTACGGTCGCCACCTACGTGGCTTCCGGCGGCGCCGCTCTGCCCGACGACGCTCTCTCCGCCGTCGAGCGGCTGTCCACCGACACGCTGGGCCGGGACTCGGTCGATGTCTCCGTCGGGATGCCAGACCAGGTGCCGTCGGCCCCGGCCGGTGCTCCGGCCGTGGACGAACAGGTGTTGTCCGAAGAGCCGGGTTCCGTGCCCGAGGCTGACGAATCGGCGCGGATGACCGAGCTCGACACCGGCGCGTTGGACGTGGGCGGCACGGTGGAGGACCTGACCTCCGGGGTGCGCGACAACCTGGCTTCGGTGTCCGACCAGCTCGGCTCGACCCTGCCCGGCGAGTTGCCTGGAGAGCTGCCCGGAGAGCTGCCGGAGCTGCCGGTGGCGAACCCGCTGCCGCACACCACCGAAGGGATCGAGCGCGACCTGGAGACGGGTGTCGACCAGGTGGCCGACACGGTCAGTGGCAGCCCGCTGGGCAATGTCGCTGAGACGGGTGAGGACCTGCTCTCCGGGACCTCGAACCTCGGCGATTTGGACCTCGGGCACTGACTCCGAGTAATCTCGATCGAGTAACAGGCCGGGCTCGGTGATATTACGAGCCCGGCCTGTACTGCCTGGAGGGAACCAGGCACACTGTCCGATCGATGAAGGCAACGCCGTGGCTCGACGTGTTGGACGAGGCCATCCGGTCCTGCGCTGTGCAGGAGCGCACCGACCTCGGACGGCTCCTGCGTGCCCGCCGCACCGAACTGGCGGGGCCCAAAGTGCGTGTCGTCGTGCTCGGTGCGTCGGGGCAGGGCAAGAGCCAACTGCTCAACGGACTGCTCGGGTCCACTGTGTGCGCGGTGGGCGACGACGTCACCACGACCGTGCCCACCGTGTTGGAGTACGCGTCCTCGCCTGTGGCGCGACTCGTCCCCGGTGATCCCGCTCCGCTTCTGGAGTCGGCACCGAAAGGCAATCTGATGCTGGAAGGGCCCGTCCACGATGTCCCCGCGTTGACGGGTGCTGAGCGCGAGCCCGTTCCGGTCGAATCGGCGTCGGCGGAGGCCAACCGCCGCAGCGGGGTAGCTAGAGTCGAGATAGGACTCCCGCGGAAACTCCTCGAAAGTGGACTGACACTGATCGACACGCCGCCCTGCGGCACGGACGGCGACAGCTACGGCGACCACGCCCGGGCCGCGCTGTCGGTCATGTCCCAAGCGGACGCGGTGTTGCTCGCCAGCGATGTGACCCGCAGCTTCTCTCCCGCGGAACTGGACATCATGGAGCGGGCGCTGTCCGTGTGTCCGACGGTGGCCGTCGCTCTCACCAAGACCGACCTGGTCCCGGGGTGGCAGCGCGTCGTCGCGCACAACCGTGCCCGACTCGAACGTCGAGGTCTGCCCGTGACGGTGTTCCCGGTGTCGTCGACACTACGGTTGGCGGCCGCGCGAGCGAACGACTCCGAGTTGAACGCCGAATCCGGTTTTCCCGCCCTCATCTCCTACTTGCACCACGAACTGATGGGTAACGCCGACGTGCTGCGTCGACGGTGTGCGGGTGCGTTGACCCGGCTGACCGTGGACACCCTGATGGTGCCGCTGCGGGAGCGACTGGCCGACCTGAAGCAGGACGGCACCGGCGGACTCACCTTGCGATATCGGTCCCTGACCGCCAGTTTGGAGCGGTTGCAACGCGAATCGGCACGGTGGCAGACCGTGCTCTCCGACGAGGTCGCCGATCTCACCGCCGACCTCGACTACGACCTGCGGGATCGCACCCGTCGCATCATCCGCGAAGCGGACGAGTACTTCGAGGTCGCCGACCCCGCCAAGGACTGGCCGGAGTTCGAGGAGTGGTTGCGGGACAACCTGCGGGCCGCGGCCGAAGCCAATTCCGGCTGGCTGCTCGACCGATTCGAGTGGATCACGCGCAGGCTCGCCGGCGCCATCGCTCCTCGAAACGCCGACGTGTTCGCGCCGGATTCGGTGCTGCTCGAACCACCCACGGGCGAGCTCGACGAGCTGGGCACACCGAACGTCGAGCGGTTCACGGTCGGGCAGAAGTTGTTCGTCGGCATGCGCGGGTCGTACAGCGGGCTGCTGATGTTCGGGCTCGCGACGACGCTGGCCGGGATGAGTCTCATCAACCCGATCTCGATCGGTGCGGGGGTGGCGTTCGGTGCCAAAAGCGTCCTCGACGAACGCAGCACCCGACTCAAACGGCGCCAGGCGGCGGCGCGTGCGGCCGCCCAACGTTACGTCGACGATTTCTTCCTCGCCTACGGCAAGAAGAGCAAGGACACCGTACGCCTGATCCACCGGGAGCTGCGCGACCGGTGCACAGCGGTGGCACACGAATTGCGCACGGAGATCAGCGACGCGGCCCGGCAGGTGAAGCAGGCCATCGACACCGAGACGGCCGAGAGGAACACGGCCGTGCGGAAGGTGGCGAACCGCATCGAGGAACTGGAGCTGTTGCGGCGCCGGGCCGACGCACTGGTTCCCCAGGCCGTCCCGCGAGGTCTGACGGCATGAGCCTGGCCGACCGAGCCTGGTCACTGCTGACCCGCGCGCAGCGGGTGTACGCGGACAGTCCCAGGGCCACGAACTGGTTGGGAAGGCACCTCGCCCGGATGAACGAGCCTTTACGCGTGGTGGTGGCGGGCGCGTCGGGGACGGGGAAAACGACGTTGGTCTCGGCGCTCGTGGGCGCGGCGGGCAGGGGGCGGCGGACGTCGTCGATGTCGTGGCACCACCTACCGGGCGACAACGTGTGGCCGGAGCTGCTCGTCCTCGACACCTCGCAGGCCCAACAGGACGGCACCGCACGCGTCGCCGACCTGATCTGCATGGAGGCCGACGCGGTGCTCTACCTCGCGGGGCACCCGCACGAGGCTGACCTAACGTTGTTGCGTGCGGCGCAGAACCGTGCCGCGTCCCACGTCGCCCCGGTGAACGCGCTCGTGGTGCTGGCGCGCGCGGACGAGCTGGGCGGGGGTCGGGTGGACGCTCTCATCTCGGCCCGCCGGGTCGCCCGCCGGTGGGCGAGGGACCCGGCGGCCGCGGAGCTGTGCCAGGACGTCGTCGCGGTCGCCGGTCTGACCGCGTGCGCGGCGCGGACGCTGCGGCGGGACGAGTTCGAGTCGTTGGCGGCGCTCGCGGCGGCCCCGAAGTCGGAACTCGACCCACTGTTGTTGTCGGCGGCCCGGTTCGGCGGGGAACCGGAGCGGGCGAGGCTGCTGGACCGGTTCGGGTTGTACGGCGTCCGCCTCGCCACCACGTTGCTCCGGGGCGGGATCACCACCCCGCAGGCGCTGGTCGCGGAGCTGTGCCGACGCAGCGGTTTGAACGTGCTGGGCGAGGCCGTGGCGGTGTATTTCGCCGACCGTGCCTCCGTGTTGAAAGCACGGTCGGCGTTACTGGGCCTGGGAGTGGTGTTGAGCAGAGAGCCCCGGCCGTCCGCCGCTTCGTTGGCCGCCGAACTGGAACGCACTCTCACCGGGGCGCACGAGTTCGCGGAGTTGCGGCTGTTCGCCGCTCTGCGCACGGGCCGGGTGAACTTTCCCGGGGAACTCGGCGACGAGGCCATCCGTCTCGTCGGCGGCTACGGCGTCGCCCCACAGGCGCGACTCGGAGCGGGCATGGGCGAGCCGGGCTTACGACGAACCGCCGTGGACGCCCTGCGGCTGTGGCGATCGTACGCGGAGAATCCGGTACTGGACTCGGCGGAACGCCACGCCGCCGCGACGGTGGCCCGAACCTGCGAAGCACTCGTCACCGAACCGATGGCTTGACCGGACGGCGAACAACGTGGCGGTCAGCACAGCCCGTTTTCTTGCGTCACCAGCGCCGCGGACCAGCACCGCCGCGAATTGAGCGAAAGTCGCTATCTCCTCCGGTGTACGAAGTTCCCTGCGTTCGATCCAGGTTGCCTCGAGTGCTGCTTTGACCCTGTCGTCTCGTGCGGCACTTTCGGTCAACTCATCGACCACAACGTCGGGGATCAGTGCCTTACGGTCGCCAACCACCGCTTTTAATACCCCGAACCAGTTCTGGCGAGCGAAGTGGATCAACGGGCTGGTGTCGAAAACCAATAACTCGACTTCGGTGGCCGGTCTGGGAGAGAGTTCGACTCCGGACATCAGACGAAATGCCAGATAGCGCTTTCCGGGAGCTCTGCGAGTTCTGGCAGGTCGCTTTCGTCCCAGGTGTCGAATAAAAGATCGGTAGCGCGTGCGGCAGACACGAATTCTTGCCGATACAAGCGCAGTACGGCTTCTTCGTAGGGGCGAGGAAGGGATGGTGGAGCAAGCTCGTCGCTCGTTACCAGGTTGAGCTCCACTATGTCGGCGCGTTTCGTTCGGAACTGCCTTATTTGGGCTGACTCGGCTTCCCCGCCAACTTCAACTCCCGGACCCTTCGCGCGAGTGTGGCCATGTCGACCCGAAACCTGCTGGCCGTCTTGACCGCCGTCGTCCGCAAGGAGTCCCCGCTCAGTCGAAGACTCTTCCAAAAGCTATCCAAGCCCTCCACAGGGAGGAGCAGTGCGCGAGCGAAGCGGTCGATGCGCGATTCCCAGGCGTACCCGTCTTCTTTGTCGTCGATCCGCCAATCGACCGTGTACTCGTCGGCGAACAGGTAATGGCCGAATTCGTGAGCGAGGGCGAGTCGTCGGCGGCCGACCCGAAGACCGCCGTTGACGACGGCGACACCACCGGACGGCAAAAGAATGGAAGCCGCGTCCGCCGAATTCGCCCCCATGTCGAGAGAGAAGGAGAGGAGGCCGAATCGGGAGAACGTCTCCGACAGGTTGAACAAGGGGTCGGTCGTGTTCAGGCCGATCATTCTCCGCGCTGCGGCCGCGACCTGTTCCACTTCGGCGAAGTTGCCCGGGCGGTCGACGGGGTCGATGGAGGGAAGGGAGAACCTGTCGTCATGGCTGCCGACGAACTCCACGTTCCAAGCGATCTGCTTGCCTATGGAGGCGGTGTCGATAGCCACCTGTGCGGTTTTAGAAAACGCGGCCCGGTCTTGCCAGCTCTTGACGGGTGGGCGGTCTTCCTCGGTTCTGTCCTAGCGGCGAGCTCGCCAGCCGAGGCTTGCGATGGCCTCGGTCAGTTCCCGGTAGATACCGCGGAGTTCGTCGACGTAGCGGACCGCCCGGTCGCCTCTGGCCGAGCTGATCGGGGACGGCTGTTCGCCCGGCTCCAGCCACGGCAGCCGGTCCACGTTGTCGCAGGCCATGCGCCACCAGCGAAGAGCTCGCTCCTGGACGGCGGTCTCCTGTTCGGCCGCGGCGTCGAGCCGTCTGTCGGCCTCGGCGATCTCCGACTCCAACTCGACGATGCGTTTGCGTTCCCAGTCCCGCAGGTCGTCGGCGGCCTTGCGGGCTAGTCCCATGATCTCCTTGTAGCGGACGGCGGCCGTGGGCTCGTCAGACATGGTCGGTCTCCGGTCTGTGGAACGGGATGGTGACCTCCGGGCTCGCGTGCGTGCTGCGGTCGAAGAACAGTGCCCGGCCCGGCCTCGGCGACCAGTGCACCACCTGGCCCGCGCAGAATGGTGCGAGCTCGCTGCCCTGCACATCCAGCGCCACCCAGGCGCCGATGTCCTCCGTGCCGCCGAAACCGAGTGTGTCCTTGAGCCGGGCGACCCCACGCCACCAACCCAGTACGTGCACACCCTTGGGCGGACCTTGCTTGAGCAGCACGCGCAGGTGGTCGAGTCCGCTGGGTTTTCCGGGTTCCTTCTGTTCGAGCGCGGGCAGCACCGCGTCCACACCGTACAACACCACGAATATCCGTCCGTCCGAACGGGACATCCGTTCGACGAGATCGGCGAACAGGGAAGGCAATTCCGCCGGCTTCACCACTGTCGCCTTGTGTCCGTGCTCGGCCAGCCGGTCCGACAGCGTGTTCACCTCGTCGAGACAGGTGTCCACGGCGCAACCGAGAACGAACTCCACCGTGCCCGTCTCGAACTGTTTGGCCAGTGACCGGGCTCCCGCGTCGAGAACGGACAAGGCCTCGGTCCGGCTGCTGCCCAGCACCGCCAGGTTGCGTCCCGGCGCGGACGTCAACTCGATGCTGTGGGCGTTGTCGGCGACCTCGATCGACTGACCCACCAGAGCGCGAGGCCGATCGGTTCTCGGTGCGAGCGTGGTGAAGGCCGTCGAGTCGTCGAGGCGTGGTGCGACAGCACCGTCGAACAGGCGTGGACGGCCGTGCGAGGCATACCGTTGCCACAACTGTCGTTGCAGGGCGGGAAACGTTCCCTTGCCGCTGGCGTCGGGAATGTGGGCCAACTGGTTGCCGTGGGCCACGCCCGACTCGTGGTTGACGACGGCGTGCCAGCGCGGAGCCGCCACGGCGGCCTGGTTCGCCTCCGCCAACACCCTCCGCGCCTTGGGCATCGCGATCCGCAGCGTGCACTGCTCGAACACGGCGGGTTTGCCCCAGAAAGCTTCGATCCCCGCGATGTCCTGGCTGGCGAGGATGAGGTGGATGCCCTGCGACCGGCCTCGCCGGGCCAGGTCCTCCAACAGTGCCGTCGCCATCGACGTCACCGAGTCCCGCTCGGCGAACAGGTACTGGAACTCGTCGATCACGGCGACGATCCGCGGCCAGTGCCCGTCCGGATCCTGCTCGCGCAGCTCCGCGATGTTGGTGACCTCGAACTCCTTGGCCGCCGCGGACCGGCGGCGCATCTCGTCGGACAGAAACCGCAGCAGCGCCAACCCGAACTCCCTGTCGGTGTTGACGTTGACGCCGACGAGCCGGGCGTGTGGCAGCCAGCTCTCATCCTTCTTACCGGGCGCCAGTCCGGCGAAGGACACGCCCTCTTTGAAGTCCAGCAGGTACAGCGCCAGCTCGTCGGGGGAGTACCGGGCGGCGAGACTGCCGAGCAGCGCGTAGAGGAAGTTCGTCTTGCCCGACCCGCTCGGCCCACCGATCAGCGCGTGCGGAGTGGTGTCACCGATCACGACTTCCACGGGTTCGCCCTCATGGAAGCCGACGGGCGCACGTAACTCGCGGGCCGAGCACTCCTGCCCGAACTCCGTCGGCAGCAGGTCGGTGAACGACCGTGGACCTCCCTGCCTGGTGACGATGGCCTCGGCGATACGGGCCGCGGCGCTCGCCACCTGCCCCGCGGGCAGCGGTGGGTCAAGGTCGACGACGACGTCCGACCCGGTCATCGAGGTGATCGCGCGCCGGTCGTCGAGAAGACTGATGGTCTCCACCGAACCGCCCAACACCGTGGGCACGTCCACGAGGATCAGCGAGATCCCCGCCGCCAACGCGCCGCTGGCCACGCGCCTGAGGTCCCGCAGGTGTTCGGGCGCGAGGTCCTCGCCGTTGCCGTACAGCACCGCGACCCGCCACGGCTCCACGCGTTTGCCCGTGGCCTTCCGCATGGCGGGCAGCGACGGATATCCGGCCTGCAGCGTGTGGGAGTGGATGCGGCGGATGTGGCCCGCGAGCTCGTCGAGCAGGTCCACCAGCCGGGTGGGGTCGTGCACGGTGACCGCGCTGGTCCGGCTCAGCGCGTAGAAGTTCGGCAGCACGGCCGTGAGCTGCCCTATGTCCCACAGATGCACCTTCACCGCGCCGGGAGCGAACGTGCTGAGCACCCGCATCAACAGGCTCTCCACGAGCGCGTCCACGGTCGCTCGGCTCTTCGGCACCGAGGTGATCGACAGGTGGGACTCGTCCAGCAGCGGCATCGCGACATCGAAGGTCAGGGGAGTGCCCGAAGGGCGGCCGACACTGGCGCTGTCCACGGTGGCCGACCCGATGCGCCACAACTCGGGTGGTTTCGTGCCGTCGAACGTGCCGAGTCGGCCCAGCCATTCCCCGGCGGGCCGACCGGCTGGCCCCGGTGCGGCCGAGGCCACGAGTTGCCGCAGTCGTTCCGGACCGTCGGCCCAATCGGCGTAGAAGCGACTTTTCACGCTGTCCAGCCACGACAGCACCGCACCCAGAGCCGGCTCGTTGCGGTGTTCTGCGACTCTGGGGTCGGTGGCGGCGCGTTCCAGTCCCACCGACACCACGAGCTGTTCCAGTTGTAACCGGGCCAGTTCGTCCTCGGCGTCCTGGTGGGCGTTACGGGCGGCGCCGAGGGCCAGTCCGATCTGGTGGCGTAGTGCCTCCAGCGCGTTCGTCACCCGCGCGCGCTGCTGGACGACCTTGCGTCGCATCGCCAAGCTTCACAACCTCGACTCGTAGCTGGTGATTAGGCCGTGCACGGCGGCGAGCCGCGCGTCGTTGGCCTCGATCTGTTCCACGGCGCTGTCCAGTTCGCGGGGCAGCCACGGCTGTGCCTGTGCCTGTACCTCGGTGACCACGCGGCGGTAGTCCTCGAGTAACTTGCGCGCCTCGACGCCGTGCGCCTTGGCGGTGGATACGGCGCCGAGCGCCCCGGCGAGTAGGTGCCGTAACTGCTCCAGTGACATCTTCGATCGCGCGCCCGTCCGCTACAGCCGGGCCGAGTAGTTCTCGGCGGAGGAGATGCACGCCATGATGGTGCTCTGCGTTCCGGTCACTGCCTGGAGCGCCTCGGCGAGCAGGCCGTGTGCCTGGTTGATCTCCTCCTGGGTGCTTCCCGAGGTGGCTTGGGCCAGGGATTGTTGGGCTTCCTCAAGTGACTGGGCGGCCTGTTGCAGGGCCGCGATGCTGGCGGAAGCCTTTTCGTTCGCGAGGGCGATTCCCGCGCGGATCTCCTCCACACCGGGCATGGGCGAGCTCCTTGAGGAAGTCAGGGGGTTGTCACGCAGTACCAACTTAGCGTGATTGATCAACCCCAGACAGCAGGTAGGTGGGGTAACACCGTTGGTCCACGAGGAGTTCATATACGGGCGGGGGGTATATTGGACTGTGGGAACGGGACGAGGAGCGAAGATGCCGGGATACACCTCCGACAAGGACGCCTACCTCAAGCGGCTGCGCCGGATCGAGGGACAGATCCGAGGGCTTCAGCGGATGGTCGAAAACGACGAATACTGCATTGACGTACTCACGCAGATCGCTGCGGCGACCAAGGCATTGCAGGCCGTGTCACTCGGCTTGATGGAGGAACACCTCCGGCACTGCGTCGCCGAAGCGATCACCGAGGGCGGCGCGAAGGCCGACGAGAAGGTCCGCGAGGCCAGTGCCGCCATCGCTCGCCTGGTGCGTTCCTGACCTCGGACGTTCGCGGACGTCCGCGTCGAGCAGACCACGAAAGGACACCTGAGATGGTTCAGCAGACCTACACCGTGACCGGTATGACCTGTGACCACTGCGCTCGTTCGGTGCGCGAGGAGGTCGGTGAGCTCACCGGTGTCTCCGAGGTGGCCGTGGACGTGCCCACGGGGAAGGTCACCGTCACCAGTGACGTTGAGATCTCCGTCGACGACGTTCGTAAGGCAGTGGAAGAGGCCGGTTACACGTTGAACGCCTGAGCGCGATCCGGAAGGAGCAGGAATTGAGTTCTAATGTCGCCTCCTCGCCCGCGCAACGCGACATCGAGCTCGCGATCGGCGGGATGACGTGCGCTTCCTGCGCGAACCGCGTCGAACGCAAGCTCAACAAGCTCGCGGGCGTCAGCGCCACGGTGAACTACGCCACGGAGAAGGCGAAGGTCAGCTTTCCCGTCGAGTTGGATCCGGACGAGCTCGTCAGCACGGTGGAGGCCGCGGGCTACTCGGCCGAGCTGCCGAGACAGCGGGCCGAGGATGACGCCGACGAGTCGACCAGGGCGTTGCGTCGGCGTCTCATCACCGCGGCCGTGCTGTCGGCGCCAGTGATTCTGCTGGCCATGGTCCCGGCATTGCAGTTCGACTACTGGCAGTGGGTCTCCCTGGTCCTGGCGACGCCCGTGGCGACGTGGGCGGCGTGGCCGTTCCACCGGGCCGCGTGGACGAACCTGCGGCACCGGGCGGCCACGATGGACACGCTGGTCTCGATGGGTGTCGTGGCGGCTTTCGCGTGGTCGCTGTACGCCCTGTTGTTCGGCAGCGCGGGGACTCCGGGGATGACGCACGCGTTCGAGCTGACGATCGAACGCACCAGCGGGGACGGCAACATCTACCTCGAAGTCGCCGCGGGGGTGACGACGTTCATCCTGGCGGGCCGCTATTTCGAGGCCCGGTCCAAACGGCGCGCCGGTGCCGCCCTGCGGGCGTTGCTGGAGTTGGGCGCGAAGGACGTCGCCGTGCTCCGAGACGGGAAGGAACACCGTGTTCCCGTCGAGGAGTTGGCGGTGGGCGACGTGTTCGTCGTCCGGCCCGGCGACAAGATCGCCACCGACGGCGTCGTGGAGGAAGGCAACTCGGCCGTCGACGTCAGCATGCTCACGGGCGAGTCAGTTCCGGTCGAGGTCGGCCCGGGGGACTCGGTCGTCGGGGCCACGGTGAACTCGGGCGGGCGTCTTCTGGTGCGCGCGACCCGGGTGGGTTCGGACACCCAGCTCGCCCAGATGGCGAAGCTGGTGGAGCAGGCCCAGACGGGCAAGGCCGCCGTGCAGCGTCTGGCGGACCGGATCTCGGGCGTGTTCGTGCCGATCGTCATCGTCCTCGCGCTCGGAACGCTCGGGTTCTGGTTGCTCTCCGGCGCTGCCCCCTCGGCGGCGTTCACCGCGGCCGTCGCCGTGCTGATCATCGCCTGTCCGTGCGCGTTGGGGTTGGCCACACCCACGGCGCTGCTGGTGGGGACCGGCCGGGGAGCCCAGCTGGGCATTCTGATCAAGGGGCCCGAGGTGCTGGAGTCCACCCGCCGGGTGGACACGGTCGTACTGGACAAGACCGGAACGGTCACGACCGGCAGGATGGCTCTGGTCGATGTCCATGTGGCCGAGGGCGAGGACGTCGACGAGGTGCTGCGCCTGGCCGGGACGGTGGAGAACGCCTCCGAACATCCGATCGCGCAGGCGGTCGCGAAGGGCGCGGCCGAGCGGGTCGGTGCGCTCGGGGCGGTCGAGGACTTCACCAACGTCGAAGGGCTTGGCGTGCGTGGTGTCGTGGACGGGCACGTCGTGCTGGTCGGGCGCACCACGCTGCTGGAGGAGTGGGGGCAGCGCCTGCCTTCCGAGCTCGCCCGAGCCAAGGCCGATGCCGAGCAGGCGGGCAGGACCGCTGTCGCCGTCGGCTGGGACGACAGGGCCCGGGCGGTTCTCGTCGTGGCCGACACGGTGAAACCGACGTCGGCCGAGGGGATCGCGCGGTTGCGTGAGCTCGGGCTCGCCCCGGTGCTGTTGACCGGTGACAACGAGGCCGTCGCCAGGTCCGTCGCCGCCGAGGTCGGTATCACCGAGGTGATCGCCGAGGTGCTGCCCCAGGAGAAGGTGGACGTCGTCAAACGCCTCCAGGACGACGGCAAGGTCGTCGCGATGGTGGGGGACGGTGTCAACGACGCCGCCGCGCTGGCCCAGGCCGACCTGGGCCTGGCCATGGGCACGGGCACCGACGTGGCCATCGAGGCCGGCGACCTCACGCTCGTGCGGGGGGATCTCCGGGTCGCGGCCGACGCGATCCGGCTGTCGCGCCGCACACTCGCCACCATCAAGGGCAACCTGTTCTGGGCTTTCGCCTACAACGTGGCGGCGCTTCCGTTAGCGGCCGCGGGGTTGCTCAACCCGATGCTCGCCGGGGCGGCGATGGCGTTCAGCTCGGTGTTCGTGGTGAGCAACAGTCTCCGGCTCAAGGGCTTCCGGAGCCTGCGGGGCACAGGGACCGACATCCCCTCCGCGCCGGAGAGTTCGGCTCGGGCCGAGGAGAGGGCCTCTGTTTAGGGGCCTCTGTCCAGGGGCTGACCTTCCAGGGTGTGCGCCTCAGCTCGGCGGAAAGCGGGTCGAGGCGTCCCAGATGTGGGCGTCGGAGAGATCGATGATCACGTTCGGCGGGTCGTCCGCGTAGTCGAACCGGAACACCAGATCGTTGCTGGAGGCGAAGAACAACTGCCCCGTGACGCGGTAGATCTTGGTGCCACCCTCGGGGTCGAGAACGCTGTCGACCGAGACGAGGTGCGCCACGCGGCGGGCGAAGAGGACCATCGCCACCAGCACACCCACGATCACGCCGATGGCGAGGTTGTCGGTGGCGACGGTGACAGCCACTGTCGCGACCACCAGGATAAGCAGGAACACGCCTGCGAGGAAGGTCGATGCGCGGGTGCGGGCACCCGACTTCACGTTGATCATGGTCTGCCCGATCATCGCGCAGCCGCCCATCCCACCGAAGAAACCGGTCACGATGTTGGCGACGCCCTGGCCCCACGACTCCCGGGTCTTGTCGGAGTGGGTGTCGGTGATGTCGTCGACGAGCTTGGCCGTCATCAACGACTCCATGAGCCCGACTAGCGCCATGGCGAGGGCGTACGGCGCGATGATCGTGAACGTCTCCCACGTGAAGGGAACCGACGGGATGACCGGCACGGGCAGGCTGTTCGGCAACTCACCCTGGTCGCCGACGGTGGGCACGGCGACTCCCGCCGCCACCGTGAACACCGTGAGCACGATGATCGCCACCAGCGGTGCCGGAACGGCCTTGGTCAGCTTGGGCAGCCCGACCATGATGAGCAGACCCGCGCCGAGCAGCGGATACACCGCCCAGGGGACGTCGACGAGGTAGGGCAACTGGGCCAGGAAGATGAGGATGGCCAGCGCGTTCACGAAGCCCACCATCACGCTGCGAGGCAGGAACCGCATCAGCCGGGCCACCCCGGCGACGGCGAGCAGAACCTGGAACAGGCCGCCCAGGACGACAGCGGCGAGCAGGTAGTCCACCCCGTGTTCACGTACGAGCGGTGCGACGACCAGCGCGACAGCGCCCGTGGCCGCGGAGATCATGGCCGGGCGCCCGCCCGTGAACGCGATGGTCACCGCCATGGTGAACGAGGCGAACAGGCCGAGGCGGGGGTCCACCCCCGGCGATGATCAAGAACGAGATCGTCTCGGGGATCAGCGCGAGAGCGACGACGAGGCCGGACAGCGCCTCGGTGCGCAGCACGCGCGGGGCCAGCCAGGGAACACGGGACGCCGGCTTCTTCGGGCGTGAGGCAGCGGAAAGCGACATCGATTTCTTTCGTGGGGGAGCGGGGAGTACGCAAGACGTAGCCGGAAGGGAGCCGCTTCGCTGGGGCTCGCGTCCGGGCCGGCTAACCATAACCTCACACGAAGCGGCGGCGGACGGATGTGGGCACGGTCTCGAGCACCGGGTCACAGTGTGTTCGGCCGGGCGTTCGACGAGTCAATCCGCACGGCCGGGAGCCTGAAGAAACGACGACGCCGGGTGACCCGTGGGTCACCCGGCGTCATCCGACGAGCGGAGGATAGGGGATTCGAACCCCTGAGGGCTTTCACACCCAACACGATTTCCAATCGTGCGCCTTAGGCCGCTCGGCCAATCCTCCGCGGAAGAGGGTAGCAGGGCCCTCCGTGACCCTTCGTGGCGGCTGCCGCTCGACGCGGCCGAGCTCTTCACAGCGCTCTTTTCGGCCTTGTCCGAAGCCGATTAGTCCGCCCGGCCCCCGGGTATGTCCGAACGAAGTCCCGACGCACCGGAAGAGGTGGGGTCATGTCGGTAGCTGCGGTTGATCGCGACCTGTTCGTGGAGTTGGGCAGGCAGCTGCGGGTGGACGCGATCCGTGCCGCGGATTTCGCCAGTTCGGGCCATCCCACGTCGTCGATGTCGGCGGCCGACCTCATGGCCGTGCTACTGGCAGGCCACCTGCGCTACGACTTCGAGGCGTCCCGGAACCCGTCCAACGACCACGTGATCTTCTCCAAGGGGCACGCCTCTCCGCTGTTGTACGCCATGTATGTGGCGGCGGGCGTTCTGTCGCCGGAGGAGCTGCGCTGGTACCGCTCGTCGGGCAGCCGCCTACAGGGACATCCCACCCCGGCGCTGCCGTGGGTCGACGTGGCCACCGGGGCTCTCGGGCAAGGGCTGGGCGTCGGTGCCGGGATCGCGCTCGCAGGGCAGCGGCTCGACCGCCGCGACTTCCGTGTCTGGGTGCTCTGCGGGGACGGCGAACTCGCCGAGGGGTCGATGTGGGAGGCGTTCGAGCACGCGGGTCACGAACGGCTGCGCAACCTCACCGCTATCGTCGACGTCAACCGCCTCGGCCAGCGCGGTCCCACCCGCCACGGTTGGGACACCGCCGCCTACGCGCGGCGGATCGGGGCGTTCGGGTGGCACACCATCGAGATCGACGGCCACGACGTCGACCGGATCGACGCCGCCTACGCCGAGGCCGAGGACAGTGACGTCCCCACCGCGATCCTCGCCCGCACCCACAAGGGCAAGGGAGTGCGTGAGGTCGAGGACGCCGAGGGCGCGCACGGCAAGCCGGTGCCCAACGCGGACGAGGCGGTGGCCGAACTCGGTGGACCCAGCAGCATCCGGGTGCAGGTGGCGAGCCCCGAGTACGAAGCCCCTGCCCATCCCAAGCTGCACTCGCTGTCCATTCCCACGTACGAACGCGGTGGGAAGAAGGTGGCCACGCGGACGGCGTTCGGACAGGCTCTGGTCGCGATGGGGCACGCCCGGCACGATCTCGTGGTCCTCGACGCCGAGGTGAGCGATTCCACGCGGACCTCCTATTTCGCGGAAGAGCATCCCGAGCGGTTCTTCGAGTGCTACATCGCCGAACAGCAGATGACGGCCACGGCCGTGGGCATGTCGGTGCAGGGTTGGCTGCCGTTCGCGGCCACGTTCGCGGCGTTCTGGAGTCGGGCGTTCGATTTCGTGCGCATGGCTTCCATCAGCGGCACCGATCTGTGTCTCGTCGGTTCGCACGCCGGGGTGTCGATCGGCGCGGACGGCCCGTCCCAGATGGGGTTGGAGGACCTGGCCGCGTTCCGCGCCCTGTGGCGGAGCACGGTGCTCTACCCCTGCGACGCCAACCAGACCGCGCATCTGACCGCGGCGATGGCCGAGCACTCCGGTATCCGTTACCTCCGTACGACGCGGGAGGACCTGCCCGTGCTGTACGGCCCGGAGGAGACCTTCTCGGTGGGCGGCAGCAAGGTGTTGCGGCAGTCCGACGCCGACGACGTCACGATCGTGGCCGCGGGCATCACCGTGCACGAGGCGTTGGAGGCCGCCGACGCGCTCGCCGATTCCGGCATCCGGGCCAGGGTGGTGGATCTGTACTCGATCAAACCGGTCGATGTCGCCACCCTGCGCGCGGCGGCGGCCGACACCGGGCGCATCGTCACCGTGGAGGACCACTGGCCGCAGGGCGGGCTCGGCGACGCGGTGCTCGACGCGTTCACCGGAACCACCGCGATGCCGGCGGTGATCAAGCTCGGTGTGCTCGCCCTACCGGGTTCGGCCACGCCCACCGAGCAGTTGCAGCACGCCGGGATCGACGCCGATTCCGTGGTGGAGGCGGCGCAGGACCTCGTGGGGCGGTGAGACCGGATCGGGGTGGGGAAGTCCTGCCCCGGTTCGCGTCTTTCCGAGCTTCCGGGTCCCGCCGGTCTCACCGGGCTTACGCCGACCTCCCATCCCGCCGACGCAAGCCCGGCGAGGTCAGCGAGGAAGCGCTCGGGCCATGTTCTTGTTCTTGCCACGCAGTTTGCGGTTCAGTCGGGGCTTGCGGGAACGTCCGTTCTCCATCAGCCCGTACGTGGCGGCGGTGACGAGACCGTAGGCCAGGTGCGGCAGGACATCACTGAGCCAATCCGAGGCGCTCCACGAGCGCGGGTCGGTCACGCCCAGCACTGTCATGGGCGCGCTCGATCCCACCATCGCGGACACGGTCGCCACGGTGGCGCCCACGAGCATCGGGGGCCGCCAGCCGCACCCGTGTAGAGCGCCGTAACCCACCCCGACGGTCGTTCCGGTGACCATGCCGAGCAGCGCGCCGAGACCGGACTTGCGGTTCTCCTGCGTGTCCTTGTCGCCGGGGATGCTCGTGTCCGTGGTTTCGCTCAGCTTGTCGATCGTCTGCTGTGGGGTGCTACTGGACGGGCGTCCCCGCAACGTCATGTCCAGGTACGTGGCCGCGTGTAGTGCGGTGGTTCCCGCGGCGCCCGCCGCGGCGCCGCGCACGATTGAAGACAACATGGCCTGGGATTACCCGCGCGGGCGGTTGTGAATCGGGAAAAGCCGCCCGCGGGTAGGCGAGTGACGCCAATGGGTAACCGCCTGCCGTGGCTGAATCGGTGATCACGTGGGACAGGGGTGCCCGCCGCCCTGTGGTCGGGATACTCGCGTTCGCGGTGTTGGTCGTGGGTGCGTTGTTGGTGTTCGCCGTCGGCGCGGTTCGGGGCTGGTTGTTCCCTCTCGGCCAGGAGATCGCCGACACCGTTCACACCACCGTTTCGGGCACGGTCGTCATGCTCGTGATCGCGACGTTGTTCGGACTGCTCGTCGTGCTGCCCATGGGGGGCGAGATCCCCGTGCTGGCCGGGCTCCTGCCGACAGCCGCCGGACCACTGTGGTGACACGTCTTGTGGAAGCGGTGGTGGCGGGAATGCGGGGCGGCACACGCAGCCGGACCGGGTGTCGTGCATGGCGGTCAGCGGCGTGAACCGGGGTCCGAGTATGTGAGACGGTGTTGATCTACGTCACTCGGGCGTGTGAGTATCGCGGAATGAGCCAGCGTTCGATTCCGCCGTTTCGTGCCGATCACGTCGGAAGTCTTCTGCGCCCACCGGGACTGCACGCGGCCAGGGAGCGGGCCGCGCGCGGCGAGATCACGGCTGAGGAGTTGGAGGCGGTCGAGGACGACGCCATCCGCGAGGTCGTCGAACTGCAACGTGAGGTGGGGTTGTCCTCCGCCACCGACGGCGAGTTCCGGCGTTCCTCGTGGCACATGGACTTCATCTACCAGCTCGACGGGATCTCGCGAAGCGACGAACGACTGCGCGTCAAGTTCTCCAACGCCGCGGGCGATCTGGAGTTCAGCCCGCCGGGACTGCAGGTGGACGGCAAGGTCGGGCTCGGCGAACCGATCTTTGCCGAGCATTTCGAGTTCCTGAAGTCCGTGGTGGCCGACGGGGTGACTCCGAAACTGACGATCCCGTCGCCGAGCATGGTGTATTACCGAGGCGGCAGGGCGGCGGTGGACGAGGCCGTCTACCCCGACCTCGAGGAGTTCTTCACCGACCTCAGCGCCGCCTACGGTCGCCAGATCGAGGCCATGGGGGAGCGGGGCTGCACGTACCTGCAGTTGGACGACACGAGCTTGGCTTACCTCAACGACCCGAAGCAGCGGGAGCTGGTGTCGCGGATGGGGATCGACGCAGACACCCTGCATCTGCGCAACATCCGCACCATGAACGCGGCGA
>JAJYTH010000116.1 GCA_021793175.1 Actinomycetes bacterium | reverse complement strand
GGTCTATGCCTGCAGAGAGGAGCTCTGTGGCGCTGTAGTGGCGGAGAGCGTGTAGGTGGGTGTCGATGCCCAGGCGGGTCGCCATGTCCTTGTATCGCTGGGTGATGGCGTTGGGGGAGTACGGCTCCGAGTGGTCTGGCATCTTGGTACCCGAGAAGACGAACAGGTTGTCCGTGAACTTGCCGCCCAGGGAGCGGACACGCTGCTGGACCCGTCGTTTGTGATCCTTCAGCAGTCCTACAGTCTCGGTGTCGAGGGCGATGCGGCGGTTTTGGTGGGTCTTGGTGTCCTTCTCCTTGCCTCCGACCCAGCTGCGGCGTAGGTCGATCACCTCGGCGTCGAGGTCGATGCGGGAGAAGCGCAGGCCGACGAGTTCGCCGCGCCGCATGCCGGTGGTCATGGCGAGCCAGACGAGGGTGCCCCAGTAGTCATCCATGCGGAAAGCTTCCTCGACCAGCCGGGCAGCCTCGGCAGGGGTCGGCGGGTCCGGCTCCGGTGGCTTCTGCTTCGGGCGGCGGGCGATGCGGGCGGGATTGGTGGCGATCCAGTCCCACCGCTCTGCTGCTCCTAGAGCGCCGCTGAGGATGGCGTGAACTTGGCGCACAGTTGATGCGGCCATCGGACGGCACTTGTGCGCCTTGCATCCGGCTTGGCGGCAGTCGTGATCCGGAGCTATGGAGTCATGGTGTTCGACGCGCGGTCTGCTGTCGCAGCGGGTGCGGCAGCGGCGTAGCTCGGTGTAGAAGCTCTCCAGCGTTCGCGCATCGACCTTCTTCAGCGGCACGTCGCCGAGGGCGGGTTTGATGGTGCGCTCGATGTAGCCGACGTAGGTCTTGCGCGTGCTGTCCTCGATCTCCGTCACGCGTAACCACTCGTGGAGGGCGTAGCCGAGTGTGACGCTCGTAGCCGCCGACCGCTGGTTGATGACCTGTGTGCGGAACTCCGCGAGCTTGTCCTTGGCCTTGCGCTGGGCGGCCTTGTCGGTGCCCTTGATCGAGGCGGTGAGGTAGATGTCCTTGCCGGTGACCGGGTCTCTGCCTGAGAACAGGCGGACCTGCAGCGATCCTCCGCGCTGCCGAATGGAGCCACGCGAGCGCGCAGCGTTAGCTCTGACCATGACCGAGAGTGTACTCATGGACACTGTCATGGACAGAGCTAACGCTGCTGATCTCGTATCAAGTTGTCGTGGCTGGTCAGAGTCAGTGCCCCCGGTGCGACTCGAACGCACACTGGACGGATTTTGAGTCCGCTGCCTCTGCCGATTGGGCTACGGGGGCATAGTCTGTACTCTACTCCCCGTCGTTTTCAGGGCTGTAGCGGGGGTTGGCTTCCCCGCAACTCCGGTGTGAAGTGCGTGTATCACGGGACGCACACGGCGGTCACAGCACGTGGTGAACGCCATCCCGACGACGAGTGCGTTTGGCGGTAATCTCGGAAGGGCGGACCGCCGCACGTACAGAACCCGTCGATCGTTCTCAGGAGGAGCCCGGTGACCGAAGCGGCTACCGAGGTCAACGATGCCGCTCCCGCTCCGCAGCGTCGTGTCCTTGTCGCCGAAGACGAGGCGCTGATCCGCCTCGACCTCGTCGAGATGCTGCGTGAAGAAGGCTACGAGGTGATCGGCGAGGCCGGCGACGGGGAAGAGGCTGTCAAACTCGCCTCCGAGCTGAAACCCGACCTCGTCATCCTTGACGTCAAGATGCCGAAACTCGACGGCATCGAAGCGGCGGCGAAAATCACCGGCGACCGGATCGCGCCCGTGGTGATCCTCACCGCTTTCAGCCAGCGCGAGCTGGTCGAGCGCGCCCGCGACGCCGGCACGATGGCCTACCTCGTCAAGCCTTTCGCCAAGCGCGATCTCGTGCCCGCCATCGAACTCGCCGTGAGCCGGTTCTCCGAGCTCCAGGCGCTGGAGGCCGAGGTCGCAGGGCTCAACGAGCGGCTCGAAACGCGCAAACTCATCGACCGCGCCAAGGGCCTGCTCATGACCCATCAGGGACTCACCGAGCCCGACGCCTTCCGCTGGATCCAGCGCACCGCCATGGACCGGCGCACCACCATGAAGGCCGTCGCCGAAGCCGTCATCGAAAACATCGGCAAGTAGGCGTCGGACCGCTACGGCGGGGCGGGGCGTGACACGCCTTGCCCCGCCTTCGCGTGTCAGTGGCGACTGTCGACCTTGAACGCGGCCTTCCTCGCCGCTTTCGCCACCACCTTGTCTGGGTGATGGCGGCCGAAGACCGACAGCACCTCCCACGCACCCGGGTGGTCGAGCTGCCACAACACGTCGAACACACCTTCGTCGCCCCGCCCCATCGTGGAGGCGAGCAGGTCGCCGATGTCGTCAGGAGGATCGTCGACATCGACGTCGTAATACGTGTCCGCAATCAGCCACGCCACATCGTGGTCGGTCAAGATCAGATCGGGTCGCTGGCCATGCCGCTCGCCCAACACCTGCTTGGCATACGGGCGTAGAACCGGGTTGTCCAACAACGTCCGCCACACGTCGTCGACCTCGGCTCCCAGCCGGTGCAACAGTGCGGTCGCCGCGGTCCGTTCGTCCGGCCCGCCGACCGTCGCGACCGCCGCCAGCTCCGTGGCCACCTGGGTCGCCGTGCGCTGAGAGCGCCACGAGTCCCACTCGGCCGCCGCTTGCTCGTCGCTGCCGAGCAGCGTCACCGCCACCACGTCGGCGGCGGTCATCTCCTCGAACGATGGCAGCAGTGGCACGTCCACCTCGGCCCCGATCTCCGACCACAGCACGAACAGGGCCAGCGGAGTCAGCCGCACGACGTCGTCGGTGATCGTCACCGCGCCCAGCCACCGGAGGCGTTCATAGAGCAGGTGTGCGGGCCGACCGTACGCGTCCACCCAGTACTGCCACCTGGCGTCGAACACCGCGGTATCCGAGCCCGTTTCGTCCATCGCGGCCGCTTCATGGATCATTTCGTCCAGCTCGGCGAGGGCAACGCCCCTCTCCCGGGCCATGAACAGCGGCAGTACCGTGGCTCCGGCACCGTGCAGCCGCAGATCGGGCACACCGAGGTGCGCGGCGTCGAAGGCCAGACTCCACGCGCACACCAACGCGAATGCCTGGGCCCACACCTCCTGCACGGTGTCGTCTTCACCACCCGGCCACTCGTCCACTGTGGACCCCTCGGTGGCGGTGGTGTCGCCGACTTCGACGAACCCGAGAGCGTCGGCCAACTCCCACAGCTGCGTCAGCTCGCGCATCCGCACATCGTCATCGACCGGCGGAAGAATCCCGCTGTCGATCAGTTCCCGCGCTGCGAGTGCCGCGTCCGCTTCGCTCAGTTGACCGGTGTCACCGTTCACAGGACGGCTTTCGCCCACCCACCGAGCCAGTGCGCGCACGGCCGTCAGCAGGGGACTGTCGCGTGCGGCCTCTGTGAGCTCCGCGTCGGAGGGCAACCGCAGGGGCGGCAAGCTGTCGGTCCCCAGCAGTTCTTCGTAGTGGACATCGACGAACTCGTCACCGTGGTCGGTCAGGTCCTCCGACTGGTCGGAGGAGTCCTGCTCCTGGGTCGTCATGGCGGCCAGGTTAACGGTGCATGCCGACGAACCCCATGGGCCGGATACGGAAAGACGAAATGGAGAACCTCGTTCACGAAGTCGCCCAGATCGGCGGATCTCCGTGCTGACATGCGTGTTTCCCGGCCAGGACAGGGAGACGAATCCGTGGGCGGGCGCCGAGGACGAGTACTTCTTCACCTGTTCGAGGGTGGTGCCAAAGGTACCGTTCGCGGCGGGGCGGCGATTCGGTGGAACGTCCACTCTGGGCCGACGACGTGGGACGGACGGCTTGGCCGGACCGACCGGCAACCATCCATTGCCGACGGCGATGCGAGCCGCCGGGAAAACCGGTCAGGAACCCGGGACGCGGTCACGCACCACGCACGTGAGCCGTGCCGTGCATGTCCGCCAGCCCGTCTCGTTGGTGATGACGATCTCCGAGGTGATGGTGCTCCGACCGACGTGCAGGGGAGTGGCCACGCCCGTCACCGTGCCCGACATGGCGGCGCGATGATGCGTGCAGGACAGCTCCAGCCCCACCGCCATGCGATCGGGGCCCGCGTTCAACGCCGCGAGAAACGAGCCGAGGGACTCGGCCAGCACCGCGTTCGCTCCACCGTGCAGTAACCCGTAGGGCTGAAGATTGCCCTTCACCGGCATCGTGGCACTGACCCGCTCCGGCGTCAGATCGACGAAGGTGACTCCGAGTTTGTCGTTGAGCTGCTGTTCGGCGATCTCGGGTGTGACCGCCGTGAGAAGATCGTGTACCAGCTTGTCGGACGAGTTCTCGGTCACCGTGTGACTCCCTTCCTGGGGTTCCACCCGGCTCTGCCAGGTCGTGTCGGGCCAGTGCTCGAGACGGAGCGAGCGCACGGCAAGACTGTCGGGCCCTCACCCTAGACTCACGGGCGTGAGCTCCAAGCAGAACACCTCCGTAGCGAACGACACACCCCGGTTGCTGCTCATCGACGGGCATTCGATGGCTTACCGGGCCTTCTTCGCGGTGCCGGCCGACCGGTTCAGAACCTCCACCGGACAGGTCACCAACGCAGTGTTCGGGTTCACGTCGATGTTGATCAACCTGCTCCGCGACGAGGCTCCCACGCACGTGGCGGTGGCGTTCGACGTGTCCCGCAAGACGTTCCGCTCGGAGCGGTTCGCCGAGTACAAGGCCAACCGTCTCGCCACGCCCGACGACTTCAAGGGCCAGGTGGAGCTCATCAAGGACGTCCTCGGCGCGCTGTCGATCCCGGTGCTGGCTGTGGAGGGTTACGAGGCCGACGACGTCATCGCCACGCTCACCACGCAGGCGGGCGACGCCTACGAGGTGCTGATCTGTACCGGCGACCGTGACGCGCTGCAACTGGTCAACGACTCGGTGACCGTCCTCTATCCGCGCAAGGGCGTGTCGGATCTGGTGCGGTTCGACCCCGAGGGCGTGCAGGAGAAGTACGGCCTGTCGCCCGCGCAGTACCCGGACTTCGCCGCGCTGCGGGGCGACCCTTCCGACAACCTGCCGGGCATCCCCGGCGTGGGCGAGAAGACGGCGACGAAGTGGATCAAACAGTTCGGTTCGCTCGGCGAGCTCATCGACCGAGCCGACGAGGTGAAGGGCAAGGTCGGGGAGGCGCTGCGTTCGCACTTGGACTCGGTGATGCTCAACCGGCAACTCACGGAGTTGGTGCGGGACGTGCCGTTGGAGAGCACACCGGACGACCTCGCCCTGCGGCCGTGGGACCGCGAGGCGGTGCACAGGCTGTTTGACGAGCTGGAGTTCCGGGTGCTGCGCGACCGGCTGTTCGCGTCGTTGTCGAGCGCCGAGCCGGAAGCCGATTCCGGTTTCGAGGCCGTGGGCACGGCGTTGCAGCCGGGCACGGTGGGCGACTGGTTGTCCCGCCACGCGGGCAGCGGCACGACGGTCGGACTGGCCTTCGCCACCACGGGGGCTTCGGTGTCGTCCGATGTGCGGTCCGTGACGTTGGCCGCGTCCGACGGGGAGGGTGCCTACGTCGATGTCACGGAACTGACCCCGGACGATGAACGCGCACTCTCGGAGTGGCTGGCCGACGAGAACGTGCACAAGGTGGGGCACTCGCTGAAGAAGGCGCTGCACGGGCTGCGTGCTCGGGGTTGGCGTCTGGCCGGCGTGGTGATGGACACCGAACTCGCCGCGTATCTCGTCAGGCCGGGGCAGCGGTCGTTCAAGTTGGACGACCTCGTGTTGCGCTATCTGGGCAAGGAACTGCGCTCCGAAGACACCGGTGGCGACGGGCAGCTGTCGTTGCTCGACACCGAGTCCGACGACGAGATCGTGCGCGGTGAGTTGGTGCGGGCGCGGGCGATCTCCGAGTTGTCGTCCGCGTTGTCCGACGAACTCGCCGCCATCGGGGGCACCACGTTGCTGGCCGACATCGAGCTGCCGCTGTTGTCGGTGATCACCGAGTTGGAGGCGGCGGGTATCGCCGTGGATCTCGACGCGCTCACCGAGCTCGAAGCCCACTACGCGAGTCGGGTGAAGCATGCGACGGAGCAGGCGCACTCGGTGATCGGCAAGCAGATCAACCTCGGTTCGCCGAAGCAGCTCCAGGTGGTGTTGTTCGACGAGCTGGGCATGCCGAAGACCAAGCGCACCAAGACCGGCTACACCACCGACGCCGACGCGTTGCAGACGCTGTACGAGAAGACGGAGCACCCGTTCCTGCAATACCTGCTCGAACACCGTGATGCCACGAAGCTGCGCAGCACGGTCGAGGGGCTGATCAAGTCGGTCGCCGACGACGGGCGTATCCACACCACTTTGCACCAGACCATTACGGCGACGGGCCGGTTGTCGTCGGTGGACCCGAACCTGCAGAACATTCCGATCCGTACCGACGAGGGTCGTCGTATCCGTGAGGCGTTCGTGGTCGGCGAGGGCTACGCCGAGCTCATGACGGCCGACTACAGCCAGATCGAGATGCGCATCATGGCGCACCTGTCGAACGACGAGGCGCTCATCGAGGCGTTCCAGTCGGGGTTCGACTTCCACGCCGCGACGGCCGCCCGAGTGTTCGACGTCGATCCCACCGAGGTCACCGGCGAACAACGCGCCAAGATCAAGGCGATGAACTACGGGCTCGCCTACGGGCTGTCCGCCTACGGACTGTCGCAGCAGCTGCGCATCTCCACCGAGGAGGCGCGGGGCCTGATGGACGAGTACTTCCTTCGCTTCGGTGGCGTGCGTGACTACCTGCACAGCGTGGTGGAGCGCGCGGCCAAGAATGGCTACACCGAGACGATCTTCGGTCGGCGTCGTTATCTGCCCGACCTCACCAGCGACAACCGGCAACGCCGTGAGATGGCGGAACGGATGGCCCTCAACGCTCCGATCCAGGGCAGCGCCGCCGACATCATCAAGGTCGCGATGCTCGGCGTGTGTCAGGCCCTGTCCGAGGCCGGGCTGCGCAGCCGGATGTTGCTGCAGGTACACGACGAGTTGGTGCTGGAAGTCGCCGACGGCGAGCATGGCGAGGTGGAGGAACTGGTGCGTCGGGAGATGGGAGCGGCGTACCGGCTGTCGGTGCCGTTGGAGGTGTCGGTGGGTTACGGCCGTTCGTGGAACGACGCCGCACATTGATCGCGTTGTAGCCGGGCGGGCGTGGACCGCCCGGCGGCGGTCCACGGACGTTCGGGAGGATTGGGAAACCACCCGTTCGGGTATCCCCCGAATATGGAGGGTCCGACAGCACTCATCCTCGCCGGAGCGGGAATGCTCAACGGCGTCACACGCACTCTCGTCTACGACGGTTGGAACGTCATTCTGCCGTGCCGGCGGTACTCGCCGGTGCCGCTCGACGGTGACGAGCCCAGTGGCCGAGCTGTGTGGCTGGAGGCCCACTGGGACCGGCCGGAGGAGTTGGCGCAACAGGTGGCGGAGACACTGGACGGTAAATCGGTGGATCTGCTCGTGACGTGGCTGCACGACTCCTACCGGGAGCCGGTGTCGAAGGCAGTCGAGCCGCTGTTGGCTCCCGCCGCCCCGGTGGTGGAGGTGTGGTCGCAGACCAGCGCCACCACAGTGCCGGAACAGCCTACGTCCGAACCGCTGGCGGGGCACTCTGTGCAGCGGATTCTTCTCGGCGAGGTGTCCGCGTTCGACGAGGAGAGGGCGTTGGGACAGGGCGAGATCGTCGCCAGCGTGGGCGCCGCGGTGGACCGGGCTTTAAGCGGTGCGCCCTCGTCCCGGCACGAGGCCGGGCGCCGACGGTCCCAACCTCGGATCCCGCGTCCGCGGGTGCACGACCTCGTCGGCGGGTTGCCGCGCTGGACGTCTCCGACCCTCAAGTGACGGTCAAGTGAGGGCGTCGCCGCGGTCGGTGCTGTGGGGAGACGGCGGGGGCGAAGGTCAGGAGTCCCGCACGCAGCAGAAGATCGCGGAGCCGGGGAACAACTTGCCGCGCAGGGGACTCCACTGGCCCCATACCCGGGTGTGTCCGGGCGGCCATTCGGGCTCGATCAGATCGACGAGCCGGAAGCCCGCCGCGTTCAATGCCTGCACGTAGTCGCCGAGGGTGCGGTGGTATTCGACGTAGGTGGCGTCGCCGTTCGCGTCCACCTCGACGTAGGGGGTGCGGTCGAAGTACGGCTGGGTGACGGTGAGCCCGTTGGGGCCGGGATCGTCGGGGAATATCCAGCGCATGGGATGGGTGACCGAGAACACCCATCGACCGTGTGGGCGCAGTACCCGTGCGACCTCGCTGAACAACGTCGTCACGGATGCCACGAACGGGGTCGCCCCGAACGCGGAACAGGCGATGTCGAACGCCCCGTCGACGAACGGCAGGTGCTCGGCATCGGCCTGGACGAGCGCGGGGTGCAGGCCGGTACGCCTGTTGCCATCGAGGGCGTGCCGCAGCATGCCCGCCGACAGGTCGAACGCCACCACGCGCGCGCCCTGGTCGGTGAGCCAGCGGGCACAGGGTGCCGAGCCGCAGCCCACTTCCAGCACATCGGCACCGGAGACCTCGCCGAGCAGTCCGACGTCGGCCTCCCGCAGCCCTTCGGGGCACCAGAGGAAGTCGGCGACGCCGAGGAAATCACCGTGGGTGTCGTGGTAGTCGTCGGCGTCGGCGTCCCACCAGGCGAGGTTGGCCGCTCTGGCCTCGTCGGAGGCCACGGGACGGTGGGCGATGCCCGTGGTGCCGAGGACGGCCTCGGCGCTGGCGTGACGGTCGGGGGAGTTCGCGTCGGACACGGCCGTCATTGTCCGCGAGGTACGGCGGGTAGCCGGAGTCGGACCCCCTGATTGTGCGGACTCGATCGAGACGCGTACTATGAGATCTAGCGCAGTGGGTTCGCGCTGCCTTCGACTCGGTCGAGCACATGCTGCGATGTCGAGGTCGCGCACCATCTGGTGATGCTCGCGGCCGTTCAGTCTGAACGTTTGCACAGTCATCGCCTGTTCCCGCCTCGCGCTAGCAAATTGCACATCCACGAGACCAAGCCGCTAACCGGAGCAACCCACCTAATGACCATCGACACCACCACCGCCCCGAATTCCTCGCAGGCGAAGCAGGTCGCCGTGAACGACATCGGGACGGAGGAAGACTTCCTCGCTGCTATCGACAAGACAATCAAATACTTCAACGATGGTGACATCGTCGAAGGCACCATCGTCAAGGTCGATCGCGACGAAGTGC
>JAJYTH010000115.1 GCA_021793175.1 Actinomycetes bacterium | reverse complement strand
GCCCCCGAACGAGCTCGGCCGGAGGAGTTGGCATAGGGTCATAGGTGCCATGGCTCGTGTCATTCACGTCTTTCGCCAACCCGACCGCTTCGTCGCGGGTACCGTCGGGCAACCCGGTGACCGCACGTTCTACCTGCAGGCGCGGGAGGACACCCGCACCATCAGCGTGACGATCGAAAAACAGCAGGTCGCGGTGTTGGCTGAGCGGTTGGCGTCGCTGCTGGAGGAGATCGCCAGCCGGTTCGGCGCCGACGTGCCTGAAGAAGTACCTGCCGACCTCGTCGACACCGATCCGCTGGACGTTCCCCTGGAGGAGGAATTCCGGGTCGGCACGATGGGGCTCGGGTGGGACGCCGAGAGCAAGACGGTGGTCATCGAACTGCTCGCGATCACCGACACCGAGATTGACGAGGCCGTCGTCCTCGACGACACCGAGGAAGGCCCGGACGCGGTGCGGGTGTTCCTCACCCCGGCCGCCGCTCGCGCTTTCGCCGCCCGCGCCGACCGCGTGGTCAACGCCGGGCGCAAACCCTGCCCCCTGTGCGGCGAACCCCTCGACCCCTCAGGCCATATCTGTCCCCGCCAGAACGGATACCGGCGCGACGCCGAGCTCGCCGACGAGGACTGAAAAACGCCTTGGCCGATCACGTGGAAGCGAGTGATCCCGCGGCGTTCGAAGTGCTCACCCACGGGGAGCTCGACGTGCGGGGCAGACTCGTGGACGCCTCCAATCTGACTTTGTTCTGCACCGTCGAACTCGACGGTGTCACCGCCGACGCCGTGTACAAGCCGGTGGCGGGGGAGCGGCCGTTGTGGGACTTCCCCGACGGCACCCTCGCCGGGCGCGAGGTCGCCACCTACCTCATCGCTGAGGCGGCCGGGCTCGGGAATGTGCCGCCGACGGTGTTACGGGACGGGCCGTTCGGCGAGGGCATGGTGCAGCTGTGGGTCGACACCGCCGACGACGGGTTGGTGGACGTGTGCGAGCCCGCGGACGTGCCGGACGGGTGGCGTGTGGTGCTTCACGCCCACGGCCGTGACGGCGGCCCCGTCGTGCTCGCCCACGCCGACCATGTGGGGGTGCGGGAGCTGGCCGCGCTGGATGTCGTGGTCAACAACACCGACCGCAAGGGTGGCCACGTGTTGTCCGGCGCCGACGGCCGTGTCTACGGCGTCGACCACGGCATCTGCCTGCACGCCGTTCCCAAGCTGCGCACCGTGCTGTGGGGGTGGGCCGGCGAACTCTTGCCCGACGACATCGCCGACAAGCTGCGTAAGCTGCGCTCCGCCCTCGACCACGATCTCGCCGCAGCTCTCGCGCCGCATCTCACCGCCCCCGAGATCCATGCTGTGGGCGAGCGCATCGACGCCCTGCTGGCCGCCGAGGTGTTCCCCGCCCCCGACGAGGATTGGCGCGCCTTGCCTTGGCCGCTGTTCTGACCGCCGAGACAACCCCGGCGTCCTCACCCGTTCCCAGCCGCTCAAGCGCCTCCGGCGTGGCGTCCCGGCAGGCCACGAACCCTGCCGCTACGGTCGACCCTCGTGCGCTCCCATTCGTATGACGACGTGTTGACGGCCCCACGCCGTAAACGGTCGGTGCGGCAGGTGCCGGCCGAACCGGGACTCGTGGTGGAGGACCCGGTGAGCGGATTCTGCGGCGCGGTCGTGTGGTACGAGCACGGCGGTGTGGTGTTGGAGGACCGACACGGGCGGCACCGGGTGTTCCCACTGGATCCCGCCGCGTTCTTGTTGGACGGCGCGCCGGTCACTCTCGTCCCACCCCGCCGGGACACGGCGCCCACTCGGTCGCGGTCGGCGTCCGGTTCGGTGCGGGTGGACGGGCTGCGCGCCCGCACGGCGCGCGCCTCACGCATCTGGGTGGAGGGGATCCAGGACGCCGAGCTCGTGGAACGCGTGTGGGGACACGACCTTCGGGTCGAGGGCGTGGTCGTGGAGCCCATCGACGGCGTGGACGCCCTGGCCGACCGAATCGCCGCGTTCGAACCGGGCCCGGGACGCCGGCTGGGAGTGCTCGTGGACCACCTGGTGGTGGGCAGCAAGGAGTCGAGGCTGGTCGACAGCCTTCACCACGAGCACGTGCTGGTCACCGGTCACCCCTACGTCGACATCTGGGAGGCGGTGAAACCCACCAGCGTCGGTATCGACGCGTGGCCGCATGTGCCCCGGGGCGTGGACTGGAAACAGGGAGTGTGTGCGGAATTGGGCTGGCAAGGGCCTGAAGACGGCTGGAGGCGCGTACTGTCGGCGGTGAACAGTTTCCGCGACCTGGAAACCCCCTTACTGGGGGCGGTCGAACAACTGATCGACTTCGTTACAGAACCCGGGGAATGATCACAACGAACACAAGTAACGGCTACATCACGGCACCCGGGTTACACGGTGTGGTGATCGGGGATTTGGGAGCATAAGCCCATGACACCGGCCATCATTTGGCTCATCGTCGGAATCGCCCTCATCGCGGCCGAGGTCCTCTCGGGCGATTTCGTCCTCGCCATGCTCGGCATCGGAGCACTCGCCGGAGCAGGCTCCGCGGCACTGAGCGGCAACCCGATCATCGACGTCATCGTGTTCGCCGTCGCGTCGGTGGGGCTGATCGTATTGGCCAGGCCCGCGTTGAAGCGACGCTTCCTCACCGGCCCGGGCGTACGCATGAACACCGAGGCGTTACTGGGGACCCAAGCGGTGACGATCTCCACGGTGACCAGCACCGGCGGCCAGGTCAAACTCTCGGGCGAGATCTGGTCGGCGCGCAGCATCGCCGAGGGAGAGGTGATCGAGCCGGACACGACGGTGACCGTCGTGGAGATCTCCGGTGCGACTGCCATCGTGTCAGCGGCACCGTGACACCGTGTTGGCCACAACCGAACGGCAGTAAGGAGTAGGTCTTGGGAGACGCGACAGCATGGATCATCGTCGCCGTCATCGCGCTCTTCGTGATCATCACGGTCTCGAAGGCTTTGATGGTGGTGCCACAGGCGCAATCGGCGGTCATCGAACGGCTCGGCCGATTCCGCACGGTCGCCGGGCCGGGACTGAACTTCCTGGTGCCGTTCCTGGACAAGGTGCGAGCCCGGGTCGACCTGCGTGAACAGGTGGTGTCCTTCCCCCCGCAACCGGTCATCACCCAGGACAACCTGACCGTGTCCATCGACACGGTGGTGTACTTCCAGGTCACCGACTCGCGCGCCGCGGTGTACGAGATCTCGAACTACATCGTCGGTGTCGAACAACTCACCACCACCACGCTGCGCAACCTGGTCGGTGGGATGTCGCTGGAGGACGCACTCACCTCTCGCGACCAGATCAACAACCAGCTGCGGGGCGTGCTCGACGAAGCCACCGGACGCTGGGGCATCCGGGTGGCCCGGGTGGAGTTGAAGGCGATCGATCCGCCGCCTTCTATCCAGGACTCGATGGAGAAGCAGATGCGCGCCGACCGGGAGAAGCGCGCCATGATCCTCACTGCCGAGGGTGAGCGCGAGTCGGCCATCAAGACCGCCGAAGGACAGAAGCAGAGCCAGATCCTCGCTGCCGAAGGGTCCAAGCAGGCGGCCATCCTGGCCGCGGAGGCGGAACGCCAGTCCCGCATCCTGCGCGCGCAAGGTGAACGCGCCGCCCGCTACCTGCAGGCACAAGGCCAGGCGAAGGCGATCGAGAAGGTGTTCGCCGCGATCAAGGCGAGCAAGCCCACCCCGGAGGCGTTGGCCTACCAGTACCTGCAGACGTTGCCGCAGATGGCGCAGGGCGACGCCAACAAGGTGTGGCTGGTGCCCAGCGACTTCGGCAAGGCTCTCGAAGGGTTCGCCCGCCAGTTCGGCACCAAGGGCGAAGACGGTGTCTTCCGCTACGAACCGCCCGCCGAGGAGACTCCCTCGCCCCAGATGGAGGACGACGAGGTCGCGGCATGGTTCGACACGACCACCGACCCGAGAGTCGCCGAGGCCGTGCGCGAAGCCGAAGCCGTCGCCCGCCAGGAGGTGCCCAGCCCGTTGGACACCCCCAGCGGCCCCGCCTCGTCCGCGGTGTCCGGGTTGAAGGGCTCGCGTCCCGCCGAGCCACCGACGGCGCAGGACGACACGCCGGAAACCACCCAGCAGACTCCGGCGCCCCCGGCGATCCCTCCGGCGCAGCAGCCGCCCGCCTCACCGCCGTCGCCTCCGACTCCGCCGCAGAGTGGGCAAGCGCCGTTCGGTGGGCCGCAGCCTGGAAACTACCCGCCGCCGCAGGGCGGCCAGATGCCGCCGCAAGGTCCGCCCTTCGGCCGGCAGTGAGGCAGTAGTCGACATAGTCGACGTGGTTCACGTGGTGGTGCGGCTCGATGCGAGTGCGCACCACCACACACCTCATCCCCGTGGTGTGATCGGGGCCAGACTCGGCCGCTTGGGTGTCAACCCGTCGCCGGAGGACGTGCCCCGCAGCCTCCGCCTCACCCAGGGCAACGCGTGTTCCCGCGCCCACCGCAGGTCCTCGGCCCGTCGCTGCTTACGGCTTCGCACCACAGCCTCACCCAACGGTGTGGGCGCGATGTCGTGGGTGACGTCGAGTGTGTCCAGCACGGTAGCGGCGATGATCACGTGCCCGGCGGTGTTGAGGTGGATCCGGTCAGCCGACCACAACCGCCGATCCCGCAGCTCCCGCATCGCCCACATGTCCACCACCAGCGCGCCATGACGAGCCGCGATCAACCGCACATGCTCGTTGTACACGGCGGTGCGTCCCCGCATTCTGCGGAAGATCGGGTCTTCCACCCCGTCTACACCGGTGAACAGCACCACGGTGGCTCCCGTGGCCGCCAGCTGCTCCACCGCGGCCTCGTAGTCGTCGCACAGCGCGTCGATGTCGGCTTTCGGCCGCATCAAATCGTTCCCGCCCGCATACATCGTCACCAGATCGGGCTTCATCTCCAGCGCCGGGGCGAGCTGTTCGTCCAGCACCTGCTGCAACAACCGTCCCCTGATAGCCAGATTCGCGTAGGCGAAACCGTCGTGACCGTGGGCAAGCTGCTCAGCGACCCGGTCGGCCCATCCGCGGACCCCGTTAGGGGCATCGGGGTCGTCATCACCGACCCCTTCGGTGAACGAATCACCCAAAGCAACGAAGCGGGAAAACATGTTCCGCACTCTATCGGCGGCCCCGCTGTGCACCGGAACACGCTATGGACACGGCAAAAAAGACGTCGAGGGTACCGCAAACGTGGGTATCCGTTCGAGGGAACTCATAGAGAGGGCGGACACGACCCGCCCACACCGGAAAGGACGACACACACCATGCGTTACCTGATGTTCGTCAAGTCGGACGAACGTTCCGAGGCGGGCGCGATGCCCACCGAACAGGAACTGGCCGATATGACCGCCTACAACGAAAGGCTCGTCGAAGCGGGTGTGATGCTCGACGGCAACGGGCTGGCCCCCAGTGCCGACGGTGCCCGCGTCATCTTCGACGAGAGCAACACACCCATCGTCGTCGACGGCCCTTTCACCAAGCCCAAGGACCTCGTCGCCGGCTACTGGGTCCTCGACGTCTCCTCCCGTGAGGAAGCCGTGGAGTGGGCCCGCCGCGCCCCGCTGGGTCCCGGGGGACAGATCGAGATCCGCCGCATACTCACCGACGAGGACTTCGGCGACAGTCTCACCCCCGAGCTGCGGGAAGCGGAAGCGCGCATGCGTGATGCCGAAGCTCACCGCCGCGAGGAACTGGCGCGCTGAACAACCCCAGCGACGAACGCGCCCGCCCGGATGTCCTGGCGACGTCGTCTTCGTCGGCTACTCCGGCACCCGCAGCAGGAAACGCAGGTCGGCACCACACCGCTGCGGTTCCCGCACCAGCTGGTAGCCGTGTTTGACCGCCTCTTCGGGAACATTGCGGAACGACTGGGGACAGTCCGCCACGACCTCCAGCACCTGACCCGCCTCCAGCGTGGCCAGCGCCTCCAGCGAATAGATCACCGGGTAGGGGCAGACTTCACCACGAATGTCCAACCGATAATCGGCCTCGATGCTCCGAACTGTCTGTTCGTCCGACACGTTGCCTGCTCTTCCGATCCTAGGAAACCGATTCGGAAACGGGACGCCGCTGCCTTCCGGACCCGAGACCGGTTCCATAGCGGTACCGCCGTTCCCACCAACGCGAGAACACCAACCAACCCGCCACCAGGGTGACGGTGGCCAGCAGAGCACCACCCGCACCCCACGCCGCCACCAGGTCCACCTCGGGCCACCCCTCGGTCAAGGCCGAATAGATACCCCAGTGATCCCAGCCGTAAGCCAACACCGTCGCACCCACGACGTTGCCGACGAAGACGGCCACGAAATGCACCTGGCCCTCCATCGCCCGGTACATCATTCCGGTCTCGCACCCACCCGCGAGCACGATGCCGAAACCGAACAACAACCCACCGACCACGGTGCCGGGGGAGGAGGGTTCGATGATCGCGGGTGTACCGGACTGGATGACGACGAACGTCAACACCGTGGCCACCAGCAACCCCACGGCCAAAGCCTTGCTCATCGTGGCCCGACCACTGACCCACAGATCCCGAAAAGCCGAAGTGAAACAGATCTGCCCACGCTGAATGAGCACACCGAACCCCACCCCGAACAGCGCGGCCGCAGAGAGCAGCCACTCACCCGCATAAGCGAGAAACACCGCGACACCGGCCACAACGAGCGCCACACCAACCCCCACGAACGGCTGCGCAGAGCGGGACGCCACGAGGCCGGAAGACGGAACATTCGCCGCAGAAGCCGACAGGGGAGCGAGCCGCTCCACCGCAGACAGCTTCGGCGGCCCACGCCAGAACCGCAGCCGAATCACCTTGACCCCCGCGACCGTGCCGACCGCGAGAGCCACCATGAACAACCACGCATGAAACGAGAACTGGGGGATTCCGGTGAAAAAGGCCGCGAGATTACACCCCAACGCCAACCGCGCCCCGAAACCGGCGATCGCACCACCCAACAACCCTTGGAACAACCGCCGCTTCCGCGGCACCCGGAACTTGAAATCGTTACCGAGCAGCGCGGCCACCAGCGCACCGGCCAACATCCCGACAACGACCCACCCACCGGTCCGATCCAGCGGCGTGCCCTCCCAACCGATCAGCTGGAAGTAGTCCCACCCGGAGACATCGACACCCGCAACCCCCAACAGGTGACCACCGAACCGAGTGAACTCCCCGGTCACCGCCCACTGCGCGGCGGTGACCGCGAAATAACAGGCACTGAGCACACCCGCACCCAGCACGGCGAGATAAGGGTTCCAGAAACGGCCGAACAACCTCCGGTAAAGCCTGCCCACAAACCCCTCCTCGCTGACCGGATAGCGCGGTGAACAACCCACGGCAAACGAGAAACCGGCGCACTCTCGCCGACGCCAAGATCGACACAAGCGCCCACACCACACTCGGCACTTTCGACGCTACGACAAGTCACACAGCCCGGCAGCGCTACACACCCACCACGCAACTCCCCAGCCACAAAAACTCGCGAGCAGCAACGGCCCACACAGACCTTGCTCCCGGATTGCCACCACCTACGACCGGGAACGCTGAAACCGCGCCTTCCGACAAATCACCGAACAGACACAAGACCTCACACCGACACCAACCGGTGGTACCGCCCCTCCGCGTCTGACAAGCTGTTCGTTTCCGTGGTTTCCCCGCCGGAAGAACGTGCCAGCGAATAACACCCAAGCCCGAAACCCGAAACCAGAAAGGGGAAGCAGGCCATGAGCGAGACGATCGCAGGCGTACAGATCCCGGACAGTGCCCTGGCCCGCGAAGCAACCGAACTGGTACGCGAAGCGACCACACCACTGCTGTTCGACCACTCCCGACGCGTATTCATCTGGGGAGCACTACGCGGAAACGAACAAGGATTCCGATTCGACCCGGAACTGCTGTACGTGGGAGCGATGTTCCACGACCTGGGACTGACCGAACGCTACCGCCGCACCGACCAACGCTTCGAAATCGACGGAGCCGACGAAGCACGACGATTCCTCCACACCCACGGCATCACCGGCGAGGAAGCCGACCGAGTCTGGACAGCGATCGCCCTCCACACCACACCGGAGATCCCCCTGCACATGGCCCCGGAGATCGCTTTGGTCACCAGGGGAGTGGAACTGGACGTACTGGGAATCGGCTACCACACGGTCTCCGACGAACAACGCGAAGCCGTACTCGCCGCACACCCCCGATCGGACTTCAAAAACCGGATCCTGGACGCCTTCACCGAAGGCATCAAGGACCGCCCCGAAACAACCTTCGGCAACGTCAAAGCCGACGTCCTCGCCCACAACATTCCCGGCTTCGTCCGAGGCGACTTCGTCGAAACCATCAAAAACTCCGCCTGGCCCGAGTAGCCACCCACCAAGGTGACCGTCAGGGGAGGGGAACGGTCGTCACGACGCCGACGGCCAACCACCGCGTTCGATCAACACCTCACGCAGCAGATCCGGACGATCAGTGACAATGCCGTGCACACCTAAGTCCAACAGCTGCCGCATCCGCTCCTTGTCGTTAATCGTCCACGTGTGCACCTCGATACCGAGACGACGCGCCGCCGCGATGAACGCCTTGTCCACCACGGTCACCGGACCATGCCGTAACGGCACCTGCGCCATGAGACCACGACTGAACGACCCCAACCGCAGAAACGGCAACCACCCGTCGACCCGCAACAGCAACGCCGAACGCGGCCCCAACGACGTGAGCAACCGTGGACCGGCCAATTTACGCACCCGCACCAACCGCGCTTCCGAAAACGCCGCCGCAGCCACCCGGTCGAACGCGTTCAACCGGCGGATGGTCCGCACGAACGGCTCCACAGCCGCATCGGACTTGATGTCCACGTTGAAAAACGTCTCGGGCAACTCCTCAAGAACGTCCTCCAACCGGGACACGGGCTCCCGACCACCGATCTTCGCCCGCCGCACGGTTTTCCACAGCTGCGCCGCGATCGGCCCGGTGCCGTCCGTGGTCCTGTCCAAGGTCGGATCGTGGCTCACGACCACCGTGCCATCGGCCGTCGCGTGAACGTCGGTCTCGACATAGCGGTAGCCCTCGACCACCGCGCGACGAAACGCGGACAACGAATTCTCCATGCCGGACAGGTCACCCACATGCCACCCGCGGTGGGCGAACGCGCGCGGAGGCGAATCCACAAGATACGGGTACACGGCTGCCATGAGTCTCAGTGTGCCCGCCCGGCGTGGCCCCGGCATGGGTACGTGATGAACGACTAATGTCACGCTCGATGATCTCGACGTCCTTAGAGTCTCAGCAGCAGCCACCCGAACACACCGACCACAAGATC
>JAJYTH010000017.1 GCA_021793175.1 Actinomycetes bacterium | reverse complement strand
TTCTCCGGATTCGCCGAACGCGGCATCGACCGGGACACGGCCACCACACTGCTCCGCCGCAGCGTCGAACTCGCCCGCCGGGCCCGCGACCAACTTTCCGACGACGGGCGACGCCGGCTCGTGGCCGCGTCGGTGGGGCCTTACGGTGCCGCGTTGGCGGACGGCTCGGAGTATCGCGGACGCTACGGGCTCACCGTGGCGCAGTTGCGGGACTGGCACCGCCCCCGGTTGGAGGTCCTGGCCGAGACCTCCCCCGACGTGTTGGCCCTGGAGACCGTGCCGGACGTCGACGAGGCCGAGGCCCTGGCGGAAGCCGTGTCCGGGTTGGGTGTGCCCGCGTGGCTCACCTACACCGTCGAAGGTGATCGGACCCGGGCCGGACAACCGCTGGCCGAAGCCTTCGCCGTCGCCGAGTCCTCACCCGACATCGTGGCGGTGGGCGTCAACTGCTGCACGCCCGGCGACATCTCGCCCGCACTCGCCCACGCGCGCGAGGTGACGACCAAGCCGCTGGTGGTCTATCCGAACAGCGGCGAGAACTGGGACACCGTGCGGCGCGCCTGGTGGGGGCCGTCGCGTTACTCACCGGAGCTCGCCCGGCGCTGGGTCGCCGAAGGGGCCCGAGTCGTCGGGGGCTGTTGTCGAGTGCGCCCGGCCGACATCGCCCGCGTCGCCGAAGCGCTGTAGTCCCTCAACGCACGGGGATCGCTGCGGCGTACTGGGGCACCAGTTCCGCGCCCAGCGAGGCCTTGACCTGACTCATCTTCTTGCCGAGCACCACGCCGTTCTTGCCTTGGGCGATCGCCCACCGCACCAGTTCGCCGTACATGTGGAAGTACAGATCCGGCCTGCCACCGTCCTCGACCCTCAGCGAGGACCACGCCCGCGCCAAAGGCCACTGTGGATGGTCGTAAACCGTCGTCGCGCCGAGGAGCCTCCGTGTTTCGGTGTCTCGATAGGACAGAACGAACACGTCAGGCTGCTCTAGCAGGCAGCGCAGATACCCCACGAACTGAGGCAGGGGCACGATCGGTACGTCCCGGTGCTTGACCTCGTTGACGCGCAGCAGCTCCGCCACCTCGACGGCATCGGCCCGATCACCCGGCAGGAACTCCACGGTGAGGCTGTCGTCGTCCTCCACCCGCGCGAAGACTCCGCGCAGGTGCGCCCTGCGTCGCCTGGGCAGAGACGCCAACCAGTCGTCGCGACCGCCGAACGGCTCGGTGCTCATCCTCGCGACGGGTTCGGTCTCGCGCACCAGCCGCCAACGCCCGTCCACCACCGGCAAAGCCGCCTCGGGAACCTGTCGGATCAGCGTGCCCTTCAGCCCCGGGCCGAGCAGCCTTCGGACGGTCGGCACGTATTCGGACAGCAGTTGCCGACAACCGCCGTCGTCCCCCACGTCGGCGAACCACCAGGAGGGGAACGCGCTACTGCCAGGCGCGCGGAGATCGAGACCGCCGATCCGCCCACCACAGCCGGAGACGGCGAACCGGTGCCGCCGGGTACGGGAACCCACCCACGCCGCACCGACCATGCCCCGTGGCCGCGAGCCGTCCAGCAACACGGTGAGATACCACGGCGTCCGCGCACACCACGCCTGCCGCCGCAGCACGTCCCACGCCCAGTCGCCGCGCAGCCCGGCACGGGCCCGAAGCTCACGCCAGTACGGCGGCTCGGCGTCGAACCGCGGATCCAGCACCTCGACACTCATCCGGCCACCGGCCTCGGTACCGCGGCGGCCCATCGCCTCCGAGGCTGCAACCCCAACGACTGCTTGAGCTCCAGTTTGCCCCTTCCCGCGGACAGTCCCTCGCGGCCGTTCCCCACGACGTGCCCCATCATGCGGGCATAGGAGTCGAAGTACAGGTGCTGTTTTCCACCTTCGTCCTTACTCAACGCGGCCCAGTGCTGGTAGAGCGGCACCCCGGGGTTGTCGAGCAGATCGGCGAAGGCCAGCAACCGCCCCTGGCCGTCGTGGTAGGTCAACGACAGCACGTCGTCGCGGCGAACGAGCCGGTGCAGGTACTCCGCCACCACCGGACCACGGTTGTCGAACCCCGGATTGCCGAACCGGGTCCTGTGCCTGTTCACCAGCTCGGCCAGTTCGGCACCGTCGAGGTCGTCACGCGCGGCGGCGAAACGCACCACGATGTCCGGGTCCCGTTCGACCTTGCGCACCTGGCCGCGGAGACTGTGTCTACGGCTGCGGGCCAGCGAGGAGATCCACTCGTCCACGGTGGTGAACCGGTTGTCCAGTACGGCCGCGCCCACCGTCTCGCGCCCCAGCCGTCCGAAACCGGACACCAGCGGCACTTCCTCCTCGGACAGGTACCGGTAGAACACGCCCGCGCACGCCAGCCCGGCGAACCGGCACAGTTCCCGTTCCATCCTGCGTAGCAGCAGCTTCCTTCCCCGCGCTCCGATCTCATCGAGGAACGTCCAACCGACGAAACCGGACAGCCACGGGTTGTGCACCTCCACCAGCCGCACGCCCAACGGGCCGCGCACCACGCTGGCGGCCATCGCCCCGGCGAGGCGTCCGTCGAGGGTCGCCAACGCGAGCACGGTCGGGTGCGGCGCATGTCGCGACTCCAGACCCAACAGGCCGTAGTCCCACGGCGCGTGCAGTCGCGCGGCCTCGGCGAACGCCGACCACTCCGGGGGTTCGGGGTCACGTCTGGGGTCGAGCACCGTCACAGAGACACTCATCCGGCCATCACCGGCCTCGGCACGGCGATCGAGAACAGGCTGCGCGTGTCGAACCCGAACGCCGCCTTGAGGTCCAACAGAGTGCGGCCCGCGGTGAGTTCCGGCCGACCCGACTCGATCATTTTTTGTACACAGTGGACATATGCATCGGCGTACAGGCCGCGCCTTCCCCCTCGCTCCACCGGCAAAGCGGCCCAGTGGGGCAACGCGATCCCCTCCTCGATATCGATCATGGTGTGGAACGCGAGGAGCCTGCCGCTTCCCTCCCGGTACACCCGGGTGACGACCTCGGGTCTGCGGAGGAACGCCTCCAGGTAGGCGGTGGGCACGGGACTGCGGGTGTCCAGATGCAGCCCGGCGACCCTGGCCCGCTGCCCCGAACGCCAGGCGCGCTCGTCCTGCCTGGCCCGATGTCGGTTGAGCAGGGTGGCGAGCTCCGCCGCGTCGAGATCGGTGCGCCCCGCGCCCGTGGTGACATCGAGCTCCGCGGTGGCGTCGAGCACCTCGCGCACAGCGGCGCGCACGGGTGGACGCAGAGACGCCGACCAGTCGTCGACCGACTCCCAGCGGTTGACCAGCACAGTGGTGGGGTCGATCTCCCGGCTCGGCCGTCCCGGCCCGGTGACCCTCTTCGCGATCTCGGCGGGCAGGGCCCGGTAGACCACGCCGAGCAACCCGACGCCCACGTACTCCGCGAGCCGTCGTTCGAACAGCCGCAGCAACTCCCGTCGCTGCTCGGCGCTCATGCCGTCGCGGAACACGATTGCGGAGTGGCCCGAGAACCACGGCAGATAGACCTCGGCCCAGCACGGAACGTACCGCCGCAACCGGCCGGTGGACCGAGGCGCGAACTCCTGCTTGCGCAGTGGACTGCGTGGACTGCACAGCATCGCCACGCACGCCCCCAACACCCTGCCGCCCTCGCGCAACACGGCGAGCACCGGGGGATTCCGCGACAGCCACGCCTCCAACCGCAGCAACTCGTAGTCCCACATCGGCCCGCAGGGCACGATTCTGCGGAACTTCGCCCACCCCGACGGTTCCGAGTCGAATCGGGGATCGACGATCTCCACCTCGAATCCCTGCCGTGTCGACGCGGGAACCCGTTCCTTCGGCGACGACTTCGTCATCGGCCCATCACCGGCCTCGGCACGGCGACGCCGTACACCGGTCTGGGAGCGAAACCCAGCCCGTGTTTGTGCTCGTGGGGGCTACGCCCGGCCGACAGCTCCTTCGCGCCCACCGAGATCATGTACTCCACGGCCCGGGAGAAGCTGTCGAACAGCAGATCGCGCAGACCACCGTCCGCGACCGACAGCGACGCCCAGTGCTGTTTCACAAGGCACCGTGGATGGTCGAGCCATGTGTTGACCGCCAGCAATCTTCCCTCGCTGTCGTGGTAGGTCAGGGTGTACACATCGGACCGCCGGACGAAGACGTCGAAGTACGAACCCAACAACGGGCTGCGGGTCTCCAACAGCGGCGTGCCGCGTTCGGTCCGGTGCCGGTTGATGAGGTGGGCGATCGCGCCGCCGCACAGGTCCTCGCGCGCCGAACCGCTCCGGATCACCACCCGGCCGCTGTCGACATGCCGCTGCACCTCGCGCAACGAGCGCCGCAGGCTCGACCGCCTCGACTTCGACAACATGCCCACCCAGTCGTCGCGATCGGCGAAGGTGTTGCTCAGCACCGACACGGTGTCGACCTGCCGCACCATTCGTCCACGTCCGTCCAATGCCGTGGCGATGTCGGCGTCGACGGAACGGTAGAGCGCTCCCAACGTCCGAAGACCCAGTCGGCGGGCCAGCGCCCGTTCGAAACGCCGAAGTATCCTCGCCCGCGCGTCACCGTCCACGTTCTCGGCGAACACGACGCCAGGAAGCCCGCTCAACCACGGCTGGCTCACCTCGGCCCACAACGGCGAGGTCGACAATCCCCGGTGCCGCGGGCCGGGAGCGTAAGCCGACCGGGGCCACAACCTGCACACGAGCACACACGCAGCCGCGACGATCTCGCCACCACTGCGTGCCACCAGGAGCAACGGCGGATTACGGGCCGCCCACGCCTCCAACCGAAGCAGCTCGTAGTCCCACACCGCGTGCAGCCCCTGGGCCCGGAAGAACCCGGCCCAGCCGGACGGTTCCGGCTCGGTGCGGGGATCGGCGAGCTCGACCGATTCGGTCACGGTGACACGACCGGGGTGCCGTGGCGGGGACAGGGCCGGATCTCACCGCGCACCCCGCCGTCCACGAGAACATCCACCAGCCTGGGCGAACGCTGGGTCAGCAGCGTGAACGCCAGACCGCCCTTCGTGCGCCGAGCGTAGACGCGGCGCCAATCCAGATGCCACCGGCCGCACTCCCGGAAAGCGCCGTAGTAGCCGAGCAGCGGGTCGTGCAGCACGCCGTACGGCCCGCCGTCGAGTTCGGCCAAGCTGCGGTGCGGCAACCGGTCGATGCGGTGGGTCGACTCCTCCGGCAACGCCGAGCACAGGCGGGCGATGTTCGCGTCATCGCCCACGGCGAGCACCGGTTCTCCTCGCCTCACCGCTGCCACCAGCTCCGCGACCGTCCCGGAAGACACATCGTCGGCGAACGTCTTCGGGTTCACCGTGCAGCCACGCAGACCACGCGGCAGGTCAGCGGGTGGGTGCGGTATCGCCGGGTCGACGATCACGACGAGCGTGCCGGAACGGACCCGCCGCGCGTCGGGCAGCACGTGCCCCAGTCCCCGCGCCGGATCGACACGCCCCTCACCACCCGAAAGTGGCACGAGGTCGACCACGGTGCGAGCGAGCAGCTCGGGGTCGGTCGCACCGTCGTACCTGCCCTTGCGGCCGGGAACCAACGTCGGTTCCGTCCGCCCGTCGAGTGCCCAACGTTCTCGGTAGAAAGGCACGGTGTTGAAGGCCGACAGCACCGCACGGCGGTATGCCGAACGCCACAGCACGGCAGTACTGCGAGACAACATGGCGTCGCAGTGTGCCACCCGGGGGCCGTGAAAAAGTACTTACCGGTCGGAATCGTCCAAATAGCTCAGTGCTTCCGTAACACCCTTTCAGCCGAACAGCCCAACTTTCATCGTTACCTCTAGTCACCACACCGGGGGTCGGGCTTATAAACAGCCAACCCGTCATCCGGAATCGACGTAACGCGTACCCCGAATCAGAACAAGGAAATGCCATGTCTCGCCCTGCAGCACGAGTGCTTCCGTCCACAAACCCCAGAACCGTGAACCATCGCGATGAGTGAGGTCACGAGCTATCCCGACGAGACCGGATTGACCGTCGTCATCCCCTGCTACAACGAGGTCGACAACCTCAAACACTCCTACGACGAGATCGTCTCCGAACTGGGTGAACTCGATCTCGAACTGCTCTACGTCGACGACGGCAGCACCGACGGAAGCCTCGACGTCATCCGGGAACTCGCCGCGGCCGACAGGCGAGTGCAGTACCTGTCGTTCACGCGGAACTTCGGCTTCGAGGCCGCCTTCTCGGCCGGCTACCGCTACGCGAGCAAGCCGTGGGTCCTGCACGTGGACGCCGACCAGCAGTTTCCCGCCGCCGAGGCGCACAAGCTGATCGCCGCGGCCAAAGCCGGGTACGACGCGGTGTTCGGAGTACGCACCAACAGGCAGGACCCGCTGTTACGACGATGGGGCACAGCGGCTTTCCACTTCATCGGACGTCGACTGCTCCGGATCGAGCTCCCCCAGGGAGCGACGGCGTTCCGCCTGGTCCGCACCGAGCTCGCCAGACGCATCGTCGACCTGGACCTCGGCACCCCGTACTTCCTGGCCACCGTCCCCCGGTTGACCAACCGATACATCACGGTTCCCGTGGCGCACCGAGCGAGGGAACGCGGTGAGTCCAAAGTGGATATGAGTTTTCTTTCCTCCCATGCCATCGAGCTTTTCGTGGGGTTCAGTCGGCGGCTCAGCACGGCGGCGTCGGCCACGTGTCTACTGGTGGGTGGAATGGCCCTGCTGCTCGCCGTCGCGAGCGCCACGGGTCTCGTGACCGAAACCGCCCTCGCCGTCGCGCTGCTCGTCCTGTTCGCCGTGGCACTGGTGACGTTGTCGCTGGCCGTGCGTTCGCTCGTCGTCGTGAACGCCGGACAACCGCGGCCCCGGTTGTTCTACGTCCGGGAGGCCAGCATCGCCGTGAACGACACCGACAGGCTGCTCAGCACGTCACCGCCCTTGGAAACCGTATGAAACGAACACTCGTCGTACTCGGCGGCGCCGACGGCTCTGTCAACGTCTACCGCCGTGCGCGCGAATTGGGCTATCACACCATCTGCGTCGACATCAGACCCAACGCCCCGGGCGTGGCCGTGGCCGACGAGTACCTGCAGCTCAGCGTGCGGGCACCGGAACTGATCGACTCGGCCCTGGGCTCCCGCACCGATATCGCCGGGGTGATCTGCCCTGCCAGCGACGTGGGACTGCCGACGCAAGCCTGGCTGTCCGAGAAGTGGAAACTGCCGTCGCCTCTGCCTCCCGCCGCCGTCGAGGCGTCCGTGGACAAACCGGTGTTCCGCTCGGCGTGCGAACGGGCGGGCGTGCCCACCTATCGCAGCGTGTCGGGTTCCTCGGGGGCGGAGCTGGTGCAGGCGGCCCAGCACATCCGGTTCCCGGCCCTGGTGAAACCCGTCGACTCGTCCGGTAGCCGCGGGGTCGTCTCGTGCGTCGACCCCGGCAGACTCCGCTCTGCCGTGTCCGAGTCGTTGACGTTCTCCCAGCAGGGACGCGTGGTCGTCGAGGAACACCTGGACGGCCGGCACCTGACGATCGAGGCGCTGATCGTGGACGGCGAGATCGTGTTCCACGCCGTCACCGAACGCACCATCACACCGCCGCCACTGTTTGTCACCACGGCTCACCTCATGCCCGCCGAGCTGCCCGGCAAGGTCGCCGAGGCACTGCCCGACATGCTGGCCGCCGTGTGCGCGGAACTCGGCTACCGCACCGGGCCGCTGACGTTCGACGCCGTCCTCGGCCGCGACGGCAAGCTGTACCTGATCGAGATGGGCGCCCGCATGGGCGGCAACGGCATCGCCGAAGTGGTGGAGAACTGCCACGGCGTGGACCTCATGTCGGCCACTATGTCGCTCGCCGTAGGCGAGGAACCGACGATCAGCGGCAAGGACCCGCGACCGACGCTGGTGCACATCCTCGCCTCCGACCGCGCAGGACGGCTCATCGGTGTCGACGGCGTCGACGAGGTGCGCGCCCTGCCGGAGGTCGTCGACCTGCAACTGTTCGTCCACGAAGGATCCCTCGTCCGCCCCTACGAGCAGGCCGGCTACAAGCTCGGCTACGTCGTCGTGACCGCCGATTCGGTGAGCCGACTGTGGTCGGCCGAGAACGCGGTGCGCGGAACGCTGAAGTTCCGCCTGGCCAACCGCAATGACGATGAACAGGACCTGGCGGTGCCTTTCCCTTGAGCACGTCCACGTCCATGGCGACACCGCTGCGCCCGCTGATGACCCTTCGTCTGCTCGCGGGACGCGGTGTTTACCGGCTCGGTGCGCAGCTCATGGCCGTGGCGCTACTCGCGATCTGGGGTTCGGCGACTTACGGCGAATACGCCAACGCGTGGGGCGCGTGTACCTGGCTGGTGTTCCTGCCCACGGCGGCGGAGAAGGCCGCGCTGAAGATCTTGCCGAGGACCCGGCTCACGACGACGTCGCTGGCGGGTCTGGCACTGCGCATCGCCGCGGCGCCCGTGGCGCTCCTCGCCGTCGCTTTGGTGCTCGCCCTGGTGATCGCACCGTCGTCGGTCCTCACGCTCTACCTGGCCGCGGCGACCTGGTCGGCGTGCACGGGCCTGTTGATGACGCTTTCCGGCCTGCACCGGCTCCGAGGCAGGCCGGCGCTCGACGCGACGGCGTTCACGATCCTCGCCGCGGTCGTCGCGGCGGTGACGACCACGACGTGGCTTTCCGGCTGGTCTCCGCACACCCACCTGCTCGCCCTGGTGGGTGCGATCGCCGTGCTCATCGGGTGTTCGCTCTCGGCGCTGCCGGGCGAGTGGTTGCGCGCTCCCCGGCCCGCCCGGCGGCAGTTGACCCGGGCGTTCACCCGCAGCACGGTGCTGCTCGGCATCACCGAACTGTTGGACGCGATCACCATCTCCGCGCTCTTCCTGGTGTTCGCCTTCAGCGGGCGAATAGTGGACAGCGGCCCGTTCCACCTCGCGTTGCTCGCCGCGAGCGCGCTGTGTTCGTTCGCGCTCTACCAGCTCAAACTCAGGCAACCGGCGACGTCTGTGAGTTTTCGGGGCGCCGGAGGCGCCGCCGGACGGGCACGGGCCGGGCGTCTGTTGCGCACCGCCGAGTTCGCGGGCGCGGGTTTCGCCGTCGCCCTCGCCGTGGCACTGCTCGTGCCGACCACCAGGCATGTGTTGCTGACCGGGGCCGACATGCCGCTGACAGTGTCGGGCTACGTCGTCCTCGCCGTGCTCACCGTCGTGGAGATCGCCATGTCGATCCTGCTCATCTACGCCGGTTACCTCGTGGAGAACACCGACAGCCGGGTGCTGTCGTCCACCGCCGCGGCCGCCGCGATCCGGCTCGCGGCCACGGTCGCGTGCGCGTTGGCCCTGGCGCCTCCACTCGGTGCCGTCGGCGGTTTCTGCGCCATCGTCCTCGGCCTCACCGCCGAAGCGGTGGCGTTGCGGCACCTGATGCGCCACTCCCACGGCGACTCCGGGACCTACGCAGGCTTCGGTTTTTCGGTCCACACCCACAAGTAAGTAGTGAAGACAGGTTGGAGCTGCCCATGTACGTCCTCGGCATCAGCAGGGTGCACGATTCCGCCGCGGCCCTCGTTCGTGATGGCGAGATCATCGCCTTCGCCGAGGAGGAACGGTTCACCCGCGTCAAGCACGACGGGCGTCTGCCCGCGAAAGCCATCGAGTTCTGCCTGCAACAGGGAGGCATCACGCTCGGCGATGTCGACCACGTCGCCTACTACTGGACCCGCTGGGCCGAAGCGGCACACGCGGCGAAGGTGTTCGCCCGTTACTTCCCCAAGACCCTGGAGGTCTTCCGCAACGAGAACGACGACGGCGGCAAGGCGGCGAGCCTGCTCGACACGTTCCGCACCGGTGGCGGCAAGGGCGTGGACGACTACCACGCGGGCGGCGCGGTGTTGGCGCACATGAAGCGGTCGTTCACGCTCGAACGGGACGTCACCGAAGCCGTCGGGTACACGGGTCCGACGAAGTTCAAGGTGCATCTCATCGATCACCACCGGGCCCACGCGGGCAGCGCCTACTACATCTGCCCGTGGGAGGAGGCGGCCGTCCTCACGCTCGACGGTATCGGCAGCGACGGCACCAGCACCCTGCTCGCACACGGCCGGGGTAACCGCATCCACGACCTGCGGCGCATCAAGTTCCCCCACTCGCTCGGCGCGATGTACGCGGCGGTGACCGGTTATCTCGGCTTCTACCCGACCCGGGATGAGGGCAAGGTCATGGGGCTCGCCCCGTTCGGCAACGACACCTATGTGGAAGCGTTCCGCGACCTGATCCACCTGGACCCGGACGGCGGGTTCGAGCTCAACCTCAGCTGGTTCCGCCACCACACCACGGCCAAGCACCTGTTGTCGAAGAAGTTCTACGACACGTTCGGGCCCGCCCGTCCCAGGACGCGGGTGACAGCCGAGAACCCCGTGCCGCAGCACTACCGCGACATCGCCTACGCACTGCAGGTGACGTTGGAGGAGGCGGGCCTGCACCTGGCGCGTTGGTTGCAGCGGCAGACGGGGTCCAAGCGGCTGGCCATGGCGGGTGGCGTGGCCCTCAACAGTGTGATGAACGGGCGCATCCTGCTGGAGACGCCGTTCGAGGAGTTCTTCGCCCAGCCCGCCGCGGCGGACGACGGTTGCGCCTTGGGCTCCGCGTTGGAGGTCACCGTCGGCAAACACAACCTGCCCCGCCCTCGCACCGGCTTCACCTACACGGGTCCTAAGTTCACCGAGGCCGAGATGGAAAAGGCGTTGCAGGACGCGGGCGTGGAGTATCAGCGGATCGACGACATCGCGAAACACACGGCCGCCAAGATCGCTGACGGCCTCATCGTGGGCTGGGTGCAGGGCCGCATGGAGTGCGGGCCGAGAGCTCTGGGCAACCGATCCCTGCTGGCGGACCCGCGAGACCCCGAGTCCAAGACCCGCATGAACGAGAAGGTCAAGCACCGCGAGGCGTTCCGGCCGTTCGCTCCGTCGTGTCTGGCCGAACGCTCGGGAGAGTTCTTCGCCAGCGACTACCCCTCGCCGGTGATGCTGCTGGTCTTCGACGTCCTCGAACACCAGCGCGAGGTCGTTCCGGCCATCACCCATGTGGACGGCACGGCACGAGTGCAGACGGTGAGTGAGGACGACAACCCGCTCTACTACAAGCTGATCAAGCATTTCGACGAGCTCACGGGCGTGCCCATGTTGGTGAACACGTCGTTCAACGACAACGACGAACCGATCGTTGCCACCCCCGAGGACGCCATCAGGTGCTTTCTCAAAACCGATGTCGACGCGTTGGCGCTGGGACCGTTTTGGACGCAGAAGCCACACCTGGAGGTCGAGCAGGCATGACGACCACGAAACCCGACACCCGACCCGGGCGTGGCTCCGGTGCGGGGGCGAACGCGATTCGCGCGCTCTACCGGCATCGACGTTGGCTGTGGCTGGTGTTCGCGGTGCCCGCGGCTGTGCTGGCCCTGCTCATCATGGTGATCCTGCCACCGGATCAGACGCTGGACGACCTAGGCGAGTGGCTGTTCAAGCTCAGTCCCTTCCTGTTCGCCGTGCCCGCGGTGGCCCTGTTCCCGAAGGTACGGGCGGCGCCCGTGCTGATCGCCTTCGCCGTGGTCGCCTACATGGGTTGGATCGACACCGAGCTGGTGCTGCGGGTGCAGGAGTTCGCCCGCAACTCCGACGTCGAGGGCTCGTTCGAGCCGGTGTACCAGTGGGAGCTGTTCATCACGACGTTCATCGTGTTGTTCGCCCTGATGGCGTACCGGCTCGGCGGAGCGCGCACGGCGACGGTGCTCAAGACCGGTGTCGCGAGCATCCTCATCGTCATCGCCGGGCTCAACGACTTGACGTTCTGGGCGTTGAACGAGGTGTGGGCGGCGGGCAGCAGACCCGACGAACTGGCCTGGGCTTCGCATATCGTGGTGTTCGTGGGCGGGCCGCCGAGCGTGGCGACCGCCGTGGTGTTCCTGCTCGTGCACCTGGCGTTGGCGACCGCGGTACTCGCGCTACCGCTGGGTAAGTGGGTCGATCGTGCGCTCGGTACGACCCCCATGACCGGCACGGCCGAGCGCCGTGTTCGCGGTGGTCACCGTGCTCATTCGCTCGCGGTCTCGGCGGCGGCATCCGACGACGCTGTCCGGGACCGGCCATGAGCACTGTCCGTGTCATGAGGAACACGCGAAAGGCCGGCCTCCGGTTGCTTGCCCGCCTGCCATCAATCATGATCAACTCGTGACCGGCGTACGGGGCGAGAAACGACCGCCCGACCGGCGACAACGAAGGGTGGTAGGACCATCATGACCCAGGTACTCGGCTCCGAGGTGGAGCTCGACCCCGAGGTCGAATACGTCGTGCTGTGCGGCACGCGACACGAACGCATCGGATACGCGCCGAAAGCCGAGGTCCACCACGAATCCACCCCGCTCCACCTGGCTTTCTCCTGCTATCTGTTCGACGCGGACGGCAACTTCCTGGTGACCTGGCGGGCCAAGCACAAGCCCACTTTCCCGGGCGTGCGCACCAACTCCTGCTGTGGCCACCCCGGACCCGGCGAGACCATCCCGGAAGCGATCACCCGGCGACTGACCGACGAACTCGGCATCGCGGCCGACCGCATCGAGATCGAACTGGTGCTGCCCGAGTTCGCCTACGAGGCCACCATGCCCGACGGAACGCGGGAGAACGAGGTGTGCCCCGTCTACCGCGCCACGGTCGACACCCGCCCCGAGCCGAAACCGAACCCGGACGAGGTCCACGACACCGAATGGGTTCCGTGGGACAGGTTCCTGGCCGAAGTGGACGCCGACCGCACGAGCGTGTCCCCGTGGTGCGCTCTCCAGGTCGAACAGCTCCGCGCCCTCGGACCCGACCCGCTCGCGTGGCCGGTGGCCGAGAACCAGCGGTTGCCCGAAGTCGCCCGGGAGCCGCTGGAAAAGCGCTGACCTGGTAAGTCGCTTCGGAAGACGGGGGCAGACGAACAGCCACGACCCCGATACGCCAAGATCACCTTCGACAAGGCACTAGCCGGTGACCGGCGACCGTGGCCCGGACGGACCGACCGTTGCGGGCCACGGCCTGGTGGCCTGCCGCGTGCGCGGGTGCCTGGCAGCGGTTCAACAGGTCGTCGTGGAGCGTCGTGAAGAACGAAGACAAGTCAACTCAAGACACGTCACAACAGGGACACCACAAGTCGATCCGCAAGCGGCTGACAGGCACGGTGCTGGTCCCCAGTATCGCGCTTCTGCTGTTGTGGATCATCATGTCGGCGTACTTCGTCGTCGATGCGTTCTACGTGCGCGCGGTGGCCTCCAGTGTGCAGCAGGTGTCGATTCCCGCCGTCACCTCACTGGGTGCGGTGCAACAGGAACGCCAACTGTCCCTTATGTATCTGGACAAACCGTCAACGGGGCTGGCGGAGCTGCAACAACAGCAGCAGGAGATCGACACATCCCTCGGTGCGCTCCGCGAGGCGATGGAAACGATCAAGGGTGATGTGCCCGCCGAGATCGCCAGCCGCATGAGCAACCTGGAGTCCCAGCTCGACCAGCTGCCGGAGATGCGCACGCAGATCAACGTCAGGGAAATCTCCGCCACAGAGGTCAACGAGTACTACAACGAGCTCATCGACACGGCCGCCGGCCTGTTCGACGCGCAGGCCCGCACCGTGCCCGACGTCGACGCCAGCCAGAACGGCATCACGGCCACCGGCCTGTTCCGCGCGGCCGACCAGATGTCGCGTGCCGCCTCACTGGCGTCCAGTGCCTTCACCAACGAGAGCTTCTCGGCGAACGACCACCGCGCGTTCTCCCAGCTCGTCGGCTCCTACCGGTCGGCTCTGGAGGACTTGGCGCCGAACATGCTCCCCGACGTGCGCGTCCAGTACGACGCGCTGGTCTCGGGCGGAGACTGGCAGCGTCTGAGCGACGTCGAGAACCAACTCATCGCCCACGGCCCGGGCCCGATCGACACCGCCTCCCTCTCCTTCGGCGACACCGAGCTGCGCGACCTGGCCAGCCGGATCTCCACGGAACTGTCGGCGCTGACCACGGCCCAGGCCGACCAGACCTCGGTGAAGGCGCTGGACGACAGCGGCCAGAACCTGACCAACGTCCTTTGGGGTAGCGCTCTCACGCTCGTCGCGGCCATCGCGTCGATCCTCGTCGCCGTGCGGGTGTCGCGCACCCTGGTGGACCGCACCCTGATGACGCGCCTCGAACGGCTGCGCAACGACTCGCTCGAACTGGCCAGCACTCGTCTGCCGAACATCGTGGAACGGCTGAAGGACGGCGAGCCGGTGGACGTGCAGGCCGAGCTGCCGAGGCTAGACCACGGTCGAGACGAGATCGGTCAGGTGGCCGAGGCGTTCAACATCGCCCAGCTCACGGCGGTCAACGCGGCGGTCAGTGAGGCCAAGGCCCGCAGCGGTGTGAACAACGTCTTCCTCGGCATCGCCCACCGCAACCAGGGCCTGGTGCACCGCCAGCTGCAGATCCTCGACCGGATGGAGAGCCGGGAGGAGAACCCGGAGCAGCTGAAGAGCCTGTTCCAGCTCGACAACCTCGCCACCCGTGCCCGCCGCACGACCGAGAACCTCATCATTCTCGGTGGCAAACAGCCAGGCCGCCGCTGGCGTAAGCCGGTCATGCTGATCGACGTGCTGCGGGCCGCGATCTCGGAGACCGAGCACTTCTCGCGGGTGGAGGTCGAACCCATCCCGAACGTGGCGCTGCTCGGTTCAGCCGTGGCCGACACCATTCACCTCGTCGCCGAACTGGTGGACAACGCCACCACGTTCTCGCCCCCGGGATCACCCGTCTACATGACCGGGACCAAGGTCGCGCGTGGTGTCGTGGTGGACATCGCCGACCAGGGCCTCGGCATGAAGGACGAGGTACGCGAGTGGGCCAACAACATGATGTCCGAACCACCCGAGTTCGACGCCATGGCCATGAAGGCCGACGCGAGTCTCGGTCTGTTCGTGGTCTCGCGACTGTCGACACGGCTCGGTGCACACGTCACGTTCGACTCCTCCCGCTACGGCGGCACCCGCGCTACCGTGCTGTTGCCGACGTCCATCCTGGCCTCCGACGAGCAGGCCACCGACGTGGACTCGGGCTTCCACGCGAGCCTGCCGAAGGAGCCGGAGATCGAAACCCACAAGCCGGGTAAGCCGATGACCGGGCAGACAGTCCCCGTCGGCACGGGCCCGACCGCAACAGCACCGCAGAACACGCCGTCGAGGACCGCTCCGGCTCCCACGGCGTCCACAACGCCCGTGGCACCCACGGTGTCGACGATGTCGACGATGTCGACACAGCCCTCGCCCACGGCTCCTGACAAAACGACGGAGTCGAACGGCTCGGGCCAGGTGCCGACGACCGATACGACGACTACGGGGACGAACGGCGCTCTTCGCCCCGGTGGTGAGTCCACCGGCGCCGAGTCGTCTGAGACAGGCAATGGCCTGCCCCAACGCAAGCGGCGTCGGGCACCGCTGCCACAGCGACGTCCCCAGGAAAACCTCGCTCCGCAACTGCGCGACGACCCGGACGCGGAGCAGAGCGACATCGACCGGTTCGCAGGCAGGACACGCAACACACTGTCGGCGTTCCGCAAGGGCACTCGTAGAGGACGCGACGCGGACGGTTCCGCACAACCGACCGACGAATGATCGATAGGGAAGTGGATCTCAAGCGATGAACGACAACAGCAACTCCACGTCGGACCTCAACTGGTTGCTGGACGACATGGTGGACCGCGTGGTGGGTGCCCAGCACGCCGTGGTGCTATCCGCCGACGGCCTGCTGATGGGCAAGTCCGGCACGCTGTCCAAGGACGACTCCGACCAGCTCTCCGCGATGGCCTCCAGTCTGCAGAGCCTCGCCAAAGGGGTCAGTCGCCACTTCCAACGAGGCCCGGTGCTACAGACCCTCATCGAAATGACCGAGGGCTACTTGTTCGTGTCCGCCGCGGGAACCGGAGCGTGCCTCGCCGTACTCGCCGAGGAGTCGGTGGACGTCGAGATGATCGCGTACGAGATGAACCGGCTCGTGAAGCGCGTCGGTGACTTCATGTCCGCCGCACCGAGGAACGAGGTGGCCTCAGAAACGTGACCATGGATGATCAGTGGTATGACGAGGCAGCGGGGCCTCTCATCCGCCCGTATGCCATCACCAAGGGCCGCATCCCGGCCTCGGACATCAAACTCGACATCGCCACCCAGGTGATGGCGCTGTCCGGGGTCAAAAGGGACCCGGTGGGTCTCACCCCGGAACACCACACCATTCTCGACCTGGCCGAGCGGCCGTTGTCGGTCGCCGAGATCGCGGCTCACCTCAAGGTACCGATCGCCGTGGCCAAGGTCCTGTGTAGTGACCTCATCGAACGCGGCGACGTGATCGTGCGTTCCCCCACCCAACCGATGAAAGCTCCGGATCGTCAACTACTTCAGGCGGTGCTCGATGGCCTCTCCCAGCTCTGACGACACCACGGCGACGGCCGTGGTACCCACGCCAGTCAAGATCATCGTGGCCGGCGGTTTCGGTGCCGGTAAGACGACCATGGTGGGCTCCGTCAGCGAGATCCCGCCGTTGTCCACCGAAGAGTTGATGACGACGGCCAGCGACGGTATCGACGACACCACCGGCGTCGAACAGAAGAAGACCACCACGGTCGCGCTCGACTTCGGCCGCATCACCATCTCGCCGCACACGGTGCTGTACCTGTTCGGCACACCGGGGCAGGACCGCTTCTGGTACATGTGGGACGAGCTCGCGCGCGGCGCCATCGGCACAGTGGTGCTGGTCGACACCCGCCGCCTCGACAGCAGCTTCGCCGCGATCGACTTCTTCGAACGCCGGGGCATCCCGTTCATCGTGGCGGTGAACTGCTTCGACGGCTCCGACGAATACACCGAGGACGAGATCCGCCAGGCGCTGGCTATCTCGCCGGGTATTCCGATCATGTTCTGCGACGCGCGGCAACGCGAGTCGAGCAAGCTCGCCCTCATCCGACTGGTGAGGTACGCGATGAGCAGGCTCCCGGAACCGGAGATGGCCTCCTCGAGCACGTGAGGCAAAAGGGGCCTCCGCCGCAAGGCGGAGGCCCCTTTTCGTCCGTGGAGCGGTTACGACCCGGCCGGGATGCGTTCCAGCTTGAGGTTGAAGTGCCGCAACAACTCCGGTGCGTCGACGACTCGGTACGACGCCACCCGCGTGGGATTCTTCACGATGTCGGCCAGCACGTCGGCGACGTACTCCAGGTGGGCCTGCGTGTAGGTACGGCGCGGAATCGCCATCCTCACCAGCTCGAACGGGGCGGGTTCGACGAGGTTGTGGTTCTCGTCGAACGTGCCCAGGTACAGCGATCCGAGTTCCACACACCGCACGCCACCGGCGAGGTACATCTCGCACGCGAGCGCGTGCCCGGGGAAGCCGTGCGGCGGGATGTGCGGCAACAACCTACCCGCGTTGAGGTACAGCGCGTGGATGCCCGCGGGCTGGACGATGTCCACACCGGCGTTGGTGACCAACTCGGCGAAATGAGCCGCATCGGCTTCCCGCGAGCGCAGGTAGTTCGGGTCGAGCACCTCGTCGAGCCCCTGGGCCACACGTTCCAGGTCGTGCGCGGCCAACCCGCCGTAGGTGCGGAAACCCTCGGTGGCGATGATGTTGGCCTCGCACTGCTTGGCGAGTTCCGAGTCACGCACACCGATGACCGCGCCCATCGGCGCGATGGCGTCCTTCTTGAGGCTGGCCACGCAACCGTCGGCGAGCGCGAACGTCTGCCTCGCCACCTCGCGCGGCGTGAGGTGGCCGTAGCCCTGTTCACGCTGGATCACCAGCCACGAGTTCTCAGCGAACCGGGCCGCGTCCAGGAAGAACGGCACACCGTAGCGGTCGCACAACGACCGCACCGCGCGCAGGTTCGCCATCGACACCGGCTGGCCACCACCACCGTTGTTGGTGATGGTGATCAGCACCTGGCCGACGCGGCCGCCCTCGGGTCCCTTCAGCGTCGCTTCCAGGGCTTCGAGGTCGATGTTGCCCTTGAACGGAGCTTGGCTGTCCAGGTCCCCGAACTCGGCGCACGGCAGGTCACGGGCCTCCGCGCCGACCAGTTCGACGTTGGCCCTCGTCGTGTCGAAGTGGGTGTTGCTCAGCGAAATCTGCCCCGGCTTCAACACCGACGAGAACAACACCCGCTCGGCCGCACGGCCCTGGTGCACCGGGAAGATGTGCGGATACGACGTGATGTCGTCCAGGGCCTGCCGGAATCGGTAGTACGAGTCCGATCCCGCGTACGAGCGGTCGGCCTGCGCCGCGGCGGCCTCCTGAGCCGCCGACACCGCCCCCGTACCCGAGTCGGTCAACAGGTCGATCGTGACCATGTTGGAGGGCAGGTCGAATGCGTTGTACGACGCGCGGGCGAGCGCTTCCTCACGCTGCTGGCGTGTCGTGATCGGTATTTCCTTGACGACCTGGATCCGGTACGGGGGGAACGGCTTCACGGTTCCTTCTTTCACACCTTGAGAACTTGGGTTCGTGGCTTGGGCGGTTTCAGGAGTGCGTCGAAGTGGCCGCCGTACGCGCATCGGAACGCGCGGACAGGACCTCGTAGCCCTCCGACGACAGGTAGATCGTAGTGCCGGTACCGAACTGTCCCAGTCGCAGCGAGACGTGGGCCAGCAGCCCACGGCCGTCGCTCAACGGGCGATCGGTGAGTGCCCGAATGGACCGGTCGAGTCCTGCCGCGTCACTGCCCCTGTTCTCCAAGAACGACACGACCCGTGACCGTGCCTCCACATCGTCGGCCACGTAGTCGCGGATGGGCAGATAGAGGCTGTAGTTGCCGGGCCGCTTCGGATCGGCCTCCACGAACGAATAGCTGGACACCAGCGGACGTCCGTCGAACGACTCGGTGCTGCCGCCGAGAAGTCCACAGAACTCGCTGATGCCGTCGCGGTCGAGACCGTCGACCGCCTGCGACGCCTGCACCGCCACGTCGGCGGTGGCCGAGAAGTGCGAGATGTACAACTTGACCCTCGACAACGGACTGTCGTCCAAGTCCACGGCGAAGAACGTGAACTTGTCGAGCTCTCCCCGCGATACGGAATACTCGGTCGCCGCGTCGTAGGCGTCCTCCATCCCCAGCCGCCGGAAGCCTTCGGCGACCAGTTCGGCCGCGCGGCCCTCACCCCGCACACCGGGGTTGAAGTAGACCTTGAGCTTGGGCGCGGCGTCCGGCCGGAAGATCATCGAATACCAGAACGCGAACTTGCCCTGCGGATCGTCGGGGAGGAAGAGGTCCTCCACCGCCTCGAACCGCTCGGTCGGAATCCCGAGGCGTTCGGACATCGATTCGAGGAACCGCCGCGCGGCGACGACGTTGGCCGACATACTCGGTTTCTCGGCGACCACTTCACCGAGCACCCGCACAGCACGGTCACCGGTGTCGTCCAATGCGACGGAGAATTCGACGGGCGTGGCATCGTCCGCGACATCCGAAGGCCACAATGGACCTTCGGAAAGACGGCGGTTTCCAGCCGTGCCCAGCAGTTCTCCGAGCATTTCGACCGGGGTGTCGTCGGATGCCGGGAAGCCGGCCTCGGCACACAGGTTTCGCAGCTGCCTACTGGTGTGTTCGAAAAGAGTCGGATCGTTCACGCTTGCTCCGACGGGCATGCGGACAAGTGGTTCACTCCCAAGTGGTTCTCGTGGCGTCTCTGCCAAAAGCATGATCAAGATACGGGCGTTTCGAAGCGCGAGATACCTCTACCGGAGTGATCTTGAACACCGAGTTGATCACACTTTGCAGCCAATGGAAAAACTCGGCACCGCCGCCGTCGAGGAGGAGTTCCAAGCCGCGAGCTCATCGAGTTCACCCGAAACCGAAGGCATAACTGATTCGCGACCGGACCCGCCCGACTCGCATTACCCGAGAACACATTGGCCACAGCCCGCTCACGGGCTCAGCCGTCAATATCCGGCCCGACCCTTCGGCCGGCTCCCCGAGGCGAAGCACGCGCGGGTCGGTAGGGACGGCTCACCGGTCCGGGTTCTTCTAAGAGCACCGGGCTCGAAGCACTCCCGACGCCGGGCCTTGAACACCGAGCCGTCGCCGACCGGGAATCCCTCGAATTCAGAACCAGCTCTTGGCAAGCAGCTGCAGCGAACGGTCCCGGACCGCTGGATCGTAGGCGTAGGTGACGGTGATGAGCTCGTCGGCGCCGGTGCGCTCCACGAACTCCTCCAGTTGCGCCTTCACCGTCCGAGGGGCGCCCACGGCTTTGATCCGCAACATGGGGTTGTTTCCGCCACCCTGCGCGGCGAGTGTCTCCGGGTCCACCGGAGGCTGGATCTTGCGACGCTTGCCGCGCACGATGTCGAGGAACATCTGCTCGATCACCGTGAATTCTCGCTCCGCTTCCTCGTCGGTGTCGGCGACCATGACGTTGATGCCGGCCATCACGTAGGGCTTTTCGATCTGCGCGGTGGGCGCTTCGGTGGAGAACGCCTCCTTGTACACCTGGATGGCCTGATCGAGCTGGTCCGGGGCGAAGTGCGAGGCGACCGAGAACGGCAGCCCCAACTGGCCGGCGATGGAGGCACCGTTGACGGTCGATCCGAGCACCCAGATCGGCACCGCAGTCCCGGCGGACACGGCGGACATGATCGGCATGCTGTGGGCGGTCCCGGTTTCGCCGAACCAGCCCTGCAAGTCGTAGATACTCTGGGCGAAAGCCTGCGGTTCGGCCGAGGAACGACCCAACGCCTGGGCGGTCATCATGTCCGTTCCCGGAGCCCGACCCAGCCCCAAGTCGATCCGATCCCCGTGCATGTTGACCAAGGTCCCGTACTGCTCGGCCACCATGAGCGGAGCGTGGTTGGGCAGCATCACCCCACCGGAACCCACCCGAATGCGCTCCGTGACCGAAGCGGCCTGGGAGATGAGCAGCGAAGTAGCGCTGGCGGCGAGGTTCGGAGTGTTGTGGTGCTCGGCGAACCAGAGCCGGTGAAAGCCCAACCGGTCAGCGAGGCGAGCCGAACTCATCGAAGCGGCGATGGCGGCTCGGGCGGCGGACCCCTCCGAGATGGGGACCAGGTCGAGAATGCTCAAGGGCACAGACAATGTCGAAGTTCCCTCACGTCCACGAAAAATCAGATGTATGCACCCAGTGACAAACCCTCCGACCGCGTTTCTATTCCTCGGGTGGAGCCCCTGACAACGGTCCGAGCACACTCCCGGGCCGGCGGCGACACTTGAATGAGTCACGCCGAAAGCACAGGGAACTCGGCGTCTCAGGGAAGGCTGCCGGGCCCCCTCGACTATGTCGGCCGGCACCGGTTGTGCGACGGCTGCGGCGCTTGAGGACGTCCTCGGTAATGAGTCCGAGTAGTTTCCTGTAAGTAAAGCGTGAGCCGCCGTCACTGCGAACCAACTGGTGGCCAGCTGACCTGGGCTTTTGGTGGGCCGCCCGGGGCTCGAACCCGGAACCTATGGATTAAAAGTCCACAGCTCTGCCGATTGAGCTAACGGCCCCGCTTTAGAAAGTGTAACGGTGGTCCGGCGCGGGCAGCACGGGAGGCATCCGTAGTGACTTCGGCTACTCCCCTGCCTTCACGAACTGCGGACACGGCGACGCAGACTGCGGACACGACTACGCAATCTGCGGACACGATGGCTGCGCCGACTGGTACGTGCCCCGCCGCACATCGTTGTGCAGTGCGGGGCACGCGGGACCCTTTAAAGGGTCAGCACTTCCCGCAGCAACCGCAGTTCGGCCCACTGCAGGAACCGCAGCAACCACACCCACTCATGGCAATCACCACCCTTTCGGGACGTGTCCGTGCCATTTCCACACGCTATGGAGTGAAAGAGCCCCTGCGACACCACTACTAGAGTGAACCGAGCAGTTGCTCTGTGTATCGCCAACGGATCTTTGCCCGTTATGGGGAGGAACCGATTCACCTCGGCCTGGAGGCCTGAGCCGTGGTCACCCATGCCACACTGCGAACCGTGGAGTACCAACTCACGGCCGAACTCGCCTCTCCGCCCGGAACACCGGACCTCGACCCGCTACAACAGGTCGGTGTCATGTCGCTGCTCGACGACCGGTTGAACCACCTCGTCAGCATCGAAGGACCGGACGGCGTGGAGATCATCCCGGTCGAGCACTCCCTCGAAGCCCACCTCAGTGGCGCCGTGGTGAACTGGCTACTCGACGCACCCGCGCTGGTACTGGCCGAGGAGGCCGCCAGAGCCGTCCTGGAACAACTCGTCGACGAGATCGACCTGTTGGAGGACTGGGAGGTCAAGCACTGTGCCGTCACCGCGACCGACGACCAGTTGGAAAGCGCGTTGGCGGCGTCGATGGACCCCGACGAGCTCAGCGACAACCTTCTGGCCGGACTGGGAGCCGCCGGCGACATGCGGACTTTCCTGATCGGCGCCGAGGACACCGACGAGATCCAAGCCGCCGTGCAGAAGGCCGAACTGGCCGATCGACGCTCAAGACTGCTGCACAAGGGTGAGTGTCTGCGGGCCTTCGACCTCTCCGTCTTCGGCGAGTCCGACGAGGTGAAGGCCCGGTACCTCGCGGGTGCGCTGCTACACGGCGTTCGAATGCTCACCGATGAGTTGGTCAGCGACGTCCAGCTGCTGGACGACGAGGAAGCCACCGTCGACGAGGTCGAGGCGCTCTGGGCGCTGGACGAACTACCGCCGCAGTACGCCGACCGTTACAGCGCTCTGTTCGCCAAACGGTTCCTGGTCGTCGCGTCGGTGCTCGGTCACCGCCTCACCCAGGAGGACTGGAACGGCCCGTTGTGTGTGGCGGAGGCGCTCGCGTTGCGCATCGCCGAATCGCGCGCGGAAGTCGAACTCGACCTCACCGAGGTGTTGGAAGCCGACCGTGTCAGCGGAATCTTCTCCGTTTTCAACAGTCATGCGTTGGGCGGTCTCGACAGCGACCTGCTGTACGAGATTCCCGAGTCGGAGGTGGACGCAGAGCTGGCCTTCGCCAACTGGTTCCGGCCGCGCACGGAGACCAGCCGAACTCCCGCATGGCATCCCTATCTCCTCGACGAGGAATGAAAACGAAAACCTTTTCCGGTCATGCGGGAATGCCATTTTATTTTCGAGCGTCGCCGCCCTTCGTCTTGGACTTCCCGGGTGATTCGCGCGCGTGGAACCGACCGGCAATAACTGAAAAGTCTTTCGAATTCAAGACTACCCAGGAAGGTCTTTCCCTAATAGCGTCCCTCGCTATCACCGTCAACCCTGCTCGGTGACATTCACACTATCGGGAGAGATCGACTATGCAGCGGGCTCCGCCGGGGTGCGCTGACACGAATTTCGAGATCCCTGAGGTGAGGCGACACGGTGGCGACGGCGGGCGGCGCGAGGGCGGCCGCCCGCCGAAAAGCCCTCAGTCACGGTCGGACGAGCTGCCATGGGATTCTCGACGATCCCGGTACATCAGCTTCGGCGTCACGAACCACACGCACGAGAACGTTCCCCCGACGATCACCGCCAGCACCACCATCACGGCGATGCCGAAAATCACTTTGCCGATCAACGAGACGGTCAGTGTGATCGCCGCGGCGAGACACGCCAATCCCGCCACGACCAGCCGGTTGCCGACGTTCAGGATCGCGAGCCGTTTTCCCTTCCGGAACAGCATCCGATGCCACGCGGCGGGCGCCATGAGCAACGCCGTGGCCGCCGTGGTGAACAGCACCGTCACCAGGTAGAGACCCTTTTCGAAGCCGTTCGCGTCACGGAACTCCCCGGTGAAGGCCACGGCGAGCTGAAAGCCGAAAAGAATCTGAACCCCGGCCTGGGCGACCCGCAATTCACCGAGCAACTCACTGACATTGCGCGCGAGCTGCTGATGACGCGGCTCCTCTGTCTCTCTCACCTACTCGTCTCGCTCATGTACTCGCCTTCACGGATTCAGGGTTGACAACCACTGTCTCCGAGCGAGTCCGCTCGTGCCACCCCAGCGCGGTGATCGAACACACCACCACGGCGAGCCCGATCCACTGCGTCACCGACAGGTGCGCGTCCAGCACGGTCACGCTGATGATCGCCGTTGTGGCGGGGAACGCCAGCTCGGCCAGTGTGGCCCGCGCGGCCGGGGTGGCCTGCATGCCCACGTAGTAGAGGCTCAACGCCAACAGCCCCGGCACGATGGCCAGCAGAACGAGCCCGGTGGCGTTCTCCCACCCCACGGCGAACGGGCTGCCTTGCGCGCCCGCGATGGCCGCCGCCACCGGAAGTCCGACGGTGAACCGCAGCACGGTCACATCCCGCGGTCGGAGTTTCGTCGACACGAGGCGACCGAGCACGGTCCCACTCGCCCACAGCGCCGCGGCCCCGACCGCGAACAGCGCCGTACGCAGTGCGGTCACCTGAACGTCGAACGGGTCAGCGAACGCGAGGAACCAAGTACCCAGCAACGCGGGTACGGCGAACACCGCGTAGCCCGCACGGAGCCGTTCTCCGAGGATGAAGAACGCGGCCACCATGGCGAACAGTGGCTGGAGTTTCTGCAGCACCAGCGGCGTCACCGGGTCACCGGCCTGGAACGACAGCGTGAACAATGAGGTGGCCAGTGCCGAGGCACCACCGCCGATGAGGAGCACGGCGATCCACTCCCGCGGCCCACACCGCGACAACGCGCGCACGGCCGAGGGAAGGAACGGAAGCAGCAACGTCGCCACGATCACGTGTTCCCAGAACACCACGGACGCGGCAGGCAGGTCACTCGCCAAGGGCAACCTGAGCAGTCCGTCGGTACCCCACAACGCTGCCGCGATCGCTACGAGCCATGTCCGGTCGGTGCGCCCCGTCTCAGCCGTTTTCGTCACGGGACCAGGCTACGAGCCCCGATGATCCCGCGATGCCCCAGACCACGGAGTGGATGTATCGAACGGGGACAGCGCATTGCGGTTGGCCGCGCCTTTTGGTTAGCACAAGATATGCGAACCCGGAAAACCTTCACCGTTCTCACCACACTCGTCACGGCCGCCACCGTCTCGATGCTCTCGGCGCCCGCCGTGACCGCCGCGCAGGACGGTCTCAGGATGTCCGCGACGATCGACGTGTTCGACACCGACCACAGCAGTGGTAGGGCCGTCACCTACGACACGGAGCTCGTGCCGCCAGGTTCACTGGCCGTCGTGGCATCGGTGTTCTCCGAGTCGACGGGCACGATCACCGAGCTGGAGGTTCGGGGTCTTGTGCCCGACCGGGAGTACGGCGCACACGTGCACGTCGACCCCTGCGGGCCGAGTGGTGACGACGCCGGGCCGCACTACCAGCACGAGCAGGATCCCGAGCAGCCGTCCACCGACCCCGCCTACGCCAACCCTGACAACGAGGTCTGGCTCGACTTCACCACCGACGACAAGGGAGCGGCGTCCGCGCGTTCGGAGGTCGACTGGGCCTACGGCGACCGCAAGCCGGGCTCCGTGGTGATCCACGAACGCCACACCTCGACCGGTGAGGGCGAAGCCGGTGCAGCGGGTGCGCGCCTCGGGTGCATCATCGTGTCGTTCTGAACCACCTGGTCCGCGGGCTTTCCGGCGGCCTACGACACGTCCACGAAGAAACGTGGCCATGTTGTAGGCCGCTTCGCGGCACGGACCGGCCCAGCCGTCCCCCGAGACCGGCCCCGTCGCTTGCACCGCACGGCACCAGCGACAATGGGAGTGTGACCGCGACTCTGTCCAAGACCGCCCTGCGGATCGGCCCGTACCGGATCGACCCGCCCGTGGTGCTCGCGCCCATGGCCGGCATCACCAACGTCGCGTTCCGCAAGCTGTGTCGGGAGTACGGCGCGGGCCTCTACGTCTGCGAGATGATCACTGCCCGTGCCGTGGTGGAGCGCCATCCCGGCACGATGCACATGATGACGTTCGACGCGGGTGAGTATCCGCGTTCGATGCAGCTCTACGGCGTCGACCCCGCAACGATGAAGGAAGCCGTCAAGATCATCGTCGGCGAAGGACTGGCCGATCACATCGACGCCAACTTCGGCTGCCCCGTCGCCAAGGTGACCCGCAAGGGCGGCGGTGCCGCGTTGCCGTTCAAGCGGAAATTGTTCGGCAACATCGTCCGGGCCTCGGTGGAGGCGGCCGAACCCGCGGGCATCCCGTTCACCGTGAAGTTCCGCGTCGGTATCGACGACGAGCACCACACGTTCCTGGAAGCGGGCCGCATCGCCGAGGCCGAGGGTGCCGCCGCCGTCGCGCTGCACGCGCGCACCGCGGCGCAGCGCTATTCCGGCAAGGCCGACTGGTCACAGATCTCGCGGCTGAAGGAAGCGGTGACCAGCATTCCGGTGCTCGGCAACGGCGACATCTTCACCGCCCACGACGCGCTGCGCATGGTGTCCGAGACCGGTTGCGACGGTGTCGTGGTCGGCCGTGGCTGCCTCGGCAGGCCCTGGCTGTTCGGAGAGTTGGAGGCGGCGTTCGCAGGCAAGCCGATCCCCGAGGGGCCGAACCTGGGGGAGGTCGCGCGCGTGTTGCGCCGCCACGCCGAACTGCTCGTGGAGCACGACGGCCCGAACAAGGCCATGCGGGACCTTCGGAAGCACATGGCCTGGTACTTCATGGGCTTTCCCGTCGGTTCCGAACTGCGCCGCAGGTTCGCGATGGTGTCGTCGTTGGACGAGTTGGACGAGCTGATCACGCAGCTCGACCACGACGCCCCGTTCCCGGTCGACGCTCTCGGGCCCCGAGGCCGTCAGGGTTCGCCGGGCAAGGTCACACTGCCGCACGGCTGGCTGGACGATCCCGACGATCCGTGCGTGCCCGAAGGGGCCGACATGATGCATTCGGGCGGATAAAGTTCGAAAAACGCCCAGGCTTCTCCCCGACACGGCGGTGGTCTTCACCACTCGGGGCGGTGGCGTCGCGGGTGGCGCCACGGGCTCGCCGTGCCGCTACGGCCCCGAGTCGTGGGCGGAAGACCTCGGTGTGCCCGAAGGGCGAAAAGCCCCCGTCCCGACGCCGTGCTGGGAACCGGCTCGGGGCCGGGCGCACCACCGTCCGCGGAGGCCTCACCCGATGTCCGCGGTCGCCGAGAAATAGGCCCACTACCTCGAAGAACACGGCTGAAGTGGGTCTTTTCAGGCCCCGTGTTCCGCGGCGATTTCTCCGCGTCGATCCCACCGGGCGAGAGCCGGAAACAGCGCTTCGAACGGCAACCAAGCGTGAACATCGATAGGCCGAACACGTGACAGTGACCACGAACGAACGTGCTATACCGAACGTGATCAACTGGTGCCGCAACGCGGTGTAAAAGTTCCTGCTGCGATGTCGTCACAAACGGCTGATATCCGTACGATAACGAACGCCGTCCTCGCGACGATCAACAAGCAGGTGTCGGAATCCCCAAGGGATTTTTGAGCGAAGGGAGCGTGCGTGTCGGACGACCGCGACACTCCCGGGCTCAGTTCTCAGGCGGCGGAATGGCGAGAACGCGCCCGGCGTAACCGTGAGGAAGCCGAGCGGAGACGGCGTCGAGCGCTGGACACCCAGGGCGGTATCAGCGTCGCCGAGATGCTCGCCCGACACGCCGCCGACCGCCGATCGTCCGAGGAGAATGGGACGGCGCGTCCGTCGAGGCAGCGCAGGAGGGCGGCCGAGCAGGCCCTCGACACGCCTTCGGCATCTCCCCGTAGGTCCCGGCACGCGGCCGACGACGACCACGCCCCGCCCACGCCTTCGTCCACGCCTCCGCCCACCGGGCGCCACCAGCGGCCGGACCCGCCCGTGGAGGCACCCGAGCCACCTCCACCACCACAGCCGCTTCCCCAGCGTTCCCCGTTGCCGGAACGACCTCGCGGCACGACCCCGCCCTCCGCTCCACCACCGGCGGACCCCGGACCTCGGGGTCTCGCCAGGCCCGATCACGCGCGGCCCGAACCACCCCGAAGCCGGCCGCTGCCGTCAGATGTCGGCCACCCCGACACCGGCCGTCCCCGTCCTCAAGGCCCTCAGCCCCGCAGGCCCGAATCGGCAAGCTCAGGTCACTTCCTCGCGATCGAACCGCCGCACGGGGAACCACCGAGGCACGTCCCCACCCGTAACGCCGAGCCTCCACCGCCCCCGGCGAAACTCCTGTCCTCACCACCGCCCCCGCCTCCCGCGCCTCCCGCGCCTCCTCGGGAACAGGCCGTGCCCGAGCGGCCCCGCCCACCGGCCCGTTTCCAACCTCCCCCACGCGCGCAGCGGCCACCGCAGCCCGTTCGCCCACCGACGCCCGCGGCCGAGATCGGTGCTGCCCTCGACGCCGCACCGGAACGGACCGGCGATACTCCGCCACCACCGTCACGGGTCCCGGAGACGCCGGGTCGCAGGCCGCCCGCCCCACCCAACGGCAACGGCCGTCCGCGTCCCCGACCTCGGGCGGCGGAGTCCCGGCAGGACGCACCGTTCGCACCCGCACGCCCGGCGCCGACCGGACGGCCCGCCCCCGCGGAGCCGCCCGCGCACGCCGGGCCGATCGAGCCTGCCGAACAACAGCCCGCCGCTGCCGCACCGCCGGAGGCCTCGCCCGTCCCCCGGCGGCCTCGCCGTCGTCCCAGGACGGAGCAGGACGAACGTTCGCTCGAAGACCGGCTGACGATGACCGACCAGATGGAGCCGGTCGACGACGCCACGAAGTACCGCCGCAAGATCGACGAGTCGTTGGCCCGGTTCTCGGCCGCGCACGACGAGCTGGAGGCGGAGGAACGCAAGAAGCGCCAGAAACGGCAGCGTCTCCTCGAACAGACCATGACCGCGTTCCAGCGGGTGGTCCCGGTGGGGCAGAAGTCGCACAGGCGCAACAACGCCCGCCGCAATCACACCGACCCCGACGATGACGGTGAGTCCGAACGAGGCGAGTCCGACGACATCGAGATCTTCGGCGTCGGATGGGCCGACACCGCGCCCGACAGCGCCGAACCTCACGCCGAACCTCACGCCGAACCGGACGACGGAGCGACGAACGAGCCGGACGGCGTATCGGACGACGAACCGGACGACAAATCGGACAGAGCTTCGGGCGACAAGTCGGTAGACGAGTCCGGTGAAGACGAATCGGACGGTCCTACAGGCTCCGCCGAACCGCGGGACGGTGAACCGGACACCGAATCGGACAGTCCCGAAGCGGTCGCCGAAACAGGCGCCGAAGCGAGCACCGAATCGGAGAGCAGGAAGCTCGGACGCGACGAGCGCGGTGTCCTCGCGTCGAAGGCCGCCGCCCTCGTCGCCGCTGTCCTCGTGTTCCTCGGCACCGGTGTGGGCTGGGGCGCCAAGACATGGTTCGAGGGTCAGGTCAACGAGATCCTCGCCCTGGACGAGAACTCGGCCGACATCCGCAACGCCTCCGCCCAGCTCGGCGACGCGAACTTCCTCATCGTCGGGTCCGACACCAGGCAGGGCGCGCAGGCCGGGGACAACGTCGGCTCGGCGGACCTGGTCGAAGGCGCACGCTCGGACACGGTGATGCTCGCCCACATCCCGGAGGACCGGGAACGTGCCGTGGTGATCTCCTTCCCCCGCGACCTGGAGATCACCAGGCCCGAATGTCGGCGCTGGGACCCCGCCACGGGTGACTACGGCGAGACCGTCGACATGGCCGAGGCCGTGAAACTCAACACCGCGTTCACCATCGGCGGCCCCCAGTGCCTGACGAAGGTGATCCAGCAACTCTCCGGTCTGAGGATCAACCACTTCGTCGGCATCGATTTCCAGGGATTCAAAGGCATGGTCGACGCGGTCGGCGGGGTGACGCTGCACTTCGAGGAACCGATGCGGGACGCCGAGCTCGGAATGATCGTGGCGGAGACCGGCGACGTGCTGCTCAAGGGCGAACAGGCGTTGAGTTACGTGCGGGCACGCAAGGTGTACGGCGACCCGACGTTCTCCGACTACGGCAGGATGCAGCGCCAACAGGAGTTCCTGTCGTCACTGCTGCGCAAGGTCCTGTCCGGCGATGTGCTGTTCGACATGGGCAAACTGACCGATTTCGCGCAGGAGTTCGCCAGGTCCACGTTCGGCGAGAACATCGGGGTCGACCAGATGCTCACTCTGGCCCAGTCGATGAGGGGGCTGGACGCGGGCAAGGTCACGTTCCTCACGATCCCGACGGTGGGCGAGGCCAACGAACGCGGTAACGAAGTGCTGTTGGAGGCCGACGCCGAAGAGCTGTTCCAAGCACTCATCGACAACACGCCACTGCCGGGTGAGGAGGAAGAGTCGCAGGACGACTCCACATCGGAGGAAGGGACCGGCACGGGAACACCGGCGGAGGCCGGGGCGGGAACGGAGACGCCGCAGCAGGCAGCCGCGCCGGCATGACACATAACAGGTGTACAGCCGCGGTTCACCGGAGCTTCACTTCACGGTACGGCACAGGTGTTAACCCGCACGTAGAGTGAATCTCATGCGTGAGGCTTACAACGTCGAACTCGATAACCTGGCCACGAAGTTGGCCGATATGTCCGTTCAGGTGGCGGAAGCCATGGAGCGGGCGACGAAGGCCATGCTGGAGTCGGACCTGGAGCTGGCGGAGCAGGTCATCAGCGACGACGCTCTGGTCGACGACGCACGCGCCGACTGCGAGGAACAGGCGTACGCACTGCTCGCTCTGCAGGCACCTGTGGCCACCGACCTGCGGATCGTGCTCGCCGCCATCCACGCGGCCGAAAGCCTCGAACGAATGGGTGACCTCGCCCTGCACGTCGCCAAGGCGGCCCGTCGTCGTCACCCCGAGCCGGTCCTGCCGGCGAACGTGCAGCCGTACTTCGCCGACATGGGCAAGATCGTGGTCCGGTTGGCTCGCCGGGTCGAGAAGATCATCAAGACTCGCGACATCGAAGCCGCCCGCAGCCTGGAGACCGACGACGACCAGGTCGACGACATCCACCGTCACCTGTTCACCGTCATCATGGCCAAGGACTGGGAGCATGGTGTGGCCACCGCCGTGGACGTCACGTTGCTGGGCCGGTTCTACGAGCGCTACGCTGACCACGCCGTGTCCGTGGCGCGTCGAATGGTGTTCGTGGTTACAGGCCGTATGCCAGGCTACTCGAGCGACGAGATTTAAAACACCCGAAAGTGTGCTTTTGTGCGCCGAAATCTCACGCCCTGCGCCCTATTTGCCTGATTCGTCGCCATTTTCAATAACACAGAGTCACATACCTGAGCTGTTTCCGTGACGTCCGCCGGATGTCGGATTCCGTTCAACTTCCGTTCACCAACACTGTCCTGCGGTGTCACGTACCGCCCATAACGTCCACCATCGTGAGCATCCGCAGAAGTCGGCCGCAACCGACCGCCACCTTTCGGAAGAGGTCTACCGTGAAGCGTTTCCCCTTGAGCCGCGCGATCGCTCTCCCCGCGGCCGCCGCGCTCACCCTCGGCATCGCAGCGTGCGGTTCAGCCAACGAACAGGGCAACGGCCAAGGCGGCAACGGATCGGATCTCTCGGGAACGATCTCGGGTGCCGGCGCTAGCTCGCAGGAAGCCGCACAGAAGGCGTGGCAGGCCGGTTTCATCGACAGCAACCCCGACGTCACGGTGAACTACGACCCGATCGGCTCCGGCGGTGGCCGTGAGCAGTTCGTCAACGGAGGGTCGGACTTCGGCGGCACCGACGCCTTCCTGGACGACGAAGAACTGGCGGCGGCCCAAGAACGCTGCGGCCAGGTCGTGGAGATCCCGACGTATGTCTCCCCCGTCGCTGTGATCTTCAACCTGGAGGGCGTCAACGAGCTGAACCTCAAGCCCGCCACCATCGCGAAGATCTTCAACCAGGAGATCACGAAGTGGAACGACCCGGAGATCGCCGCCGACAACCCGGACGCCGAGCTCCCCGACATCGACATCACCCCGGTCAACCGCTCGGACGAGTCGGGCACCACTGAGAACTTCGCCGAATACCTCAAGGCCGCCGCGCCGGAGGAATGGCCGCACGAGGTCAGCGACAGCTGGCCGGTGAACGGCGGCGAGGCCGCCCAGGGCACCTCGGGCGTGGTCCAGGCCGTCGGCAACGGCAACGGCACCATCGGTTACGCGGACGCCAGCCAGGCCGGCGATCTGGGCACGGTGAAGGTCGGCGTGGGTGACGACTTCGTCGCCTACTCCCCGCAGGCCGCCGCCAAGGTGCTGGAGGTCTCCGAGCGCATCGAGGGCCGCGGCGACTACAGCTTCGCCTACGAGCTCGCGCGCGACACGACGGAGGAGGGTACTTACCCCATTGTCCTCGTTTCGTACGCTCTGGCCTGCACCGATTACGGTGACGCGAACAAGGCTGAACTCGTGAAGGCGTACTTCAACCACATGATCAGCTCCGAGGGCCAGCAGGCTTCGGCGCAGCACGCCGGATCCGCCCCCCTCTCCGACGCGCTGCGTGAGGAGATCCAGCCCGCGGTCGACGCGATCGGCTCCGATAGCTGACACCGACGCACCGCGTCCTGTCCGGGTGGTCACCCGAGGTGGTGACCACCCGGATGCCGTGTTCAGGCTGTCGCGGTGTCTGCTCCGCGTGGGCACCACGACCAGCATCAGAAGGGATGGCAATTGCCCAGCACAGCGGATAAGCCGCGCACGCGGAGAGCGCCACAGCGGCCGGGGGACCGCATTTTCGCCGGCGCGTCCACAGGCGCGGGCATCCTGATCCTCGTCGTACTCGCCGGTGTCGCGGCATTCCTCGTCGCGGAGGCGTGGCCGGCGATCACCGCCCCCGCCGACGAGATCCCCGGTGGCGAAGGGCTCCTCGTCTACATCTGGCCACTGTTGTTCGGCACCTTGCTGTCGGCGGTCTTCGCGCTGTTGATCGCCGCGCCGCTCGCGGTGGCCATCGCCCTGTTCGTGACCTACTACGCGCCCCGACGGATAGCGCAGGCCCTGGGTTATCTGATCGACCTGCTCGCGGCCGTGCCGAGCATCGTCTACGGCCTGTGGGGCTTCAACCAGCTCGCACCTTTGACGGTCGAACCGACGGGCTGGCTGGCCGAGAACCTGGGGTTCATCCCGTTCTTCGCGGGACCGGCGTCGGCCACGGGCCGCACCATGCTGGTGGCCATCCTGGTCCTCGCTGTGATGATCCTGCCGATCATCACGGCCGTCGTGCGTGAGGCGTTCGTCCAGACACCGAAGCTGCACGAGGAGGCGTCGCTGGCACTGGGCGCCACCCGCTGGGAAATGATCAAGATGGCGGTGCTGCCGTTCGGTAGGTCGAGCATCATCGGAGCCTCGATGCTGGGACTCGGCCGCGCGCTCGGCGAGACCATGGCGGTGGCCATCGTGCTGTCGGTCTCGGGCGGCGTCACGTTCAACCTCATCAGCACCGGTAACCCGGGGACCATCGCTGCCAACATCGCGTTGCAGTTCCCCGAGTCCACCGGCATCGCCGTCAACACGCTGATCGCGTCCGGTCTGGTGCTGTTCGCGCTCACCCTGGTCGTGAACATGACGGCCCGCGCGGTGGTCGAGCGGCGCAAGGAATTCTCGGGAGCCAACTGATGCCCAGTCCGACGAGTACTCCCGACACGGGAGACACCGACCTTCACACACCGCTGTCCGGTGTTCCGCTCACACAGGGACAGTTGCCGAAATACGCCTCGTGGGCCGTACTGGCCGTCGCGGCGCTGTTCGGTCTCGGCCTGTGGTGGCTCGCCGACTGGAACATCGCGGGCGCGGCCATCGTTGCCGCCGCCGCTTACGCGGTCGTGATCTACGCCTGGTCCCGGACCGTCGAGGGCCCGAGGAAAGCCAAGGACCGACTGGTCACGGCTTTGGTCACGGGCGCGTTCCTGCTCGCCCTGCTGCCGTTGATCTCGGTCATCGTCACGGTGGTGTCGAAGGGGCTGGCCCGGTTCGACTCCGAGTTCTTCACGCACTCGATGCGGGGCGTGCTCGGCGAGGGCGGTGGTGTGTACCACGCCATCATGGGCACGCTCATCATCACCGGGCTCGCGACGGTGATCTCGGTGCCGGTGGGCATGCTGACCGCCATCTACCTGGTGGAGTACGGCAAAGGGAAGCTCGCCAAGGCCATCACCTTCTTCGTCGACGTCATGACCGGTATCCCGTCGATCGTGGCCGGTCTGTTCGCCTACTCCCTCTTCGCATTGTTGTTCGACAACACCGGTATCCGCATGGGGATGATGGGCGCCATCGCGCTGAGCGTGCTGATGACTCCCGTGGTGGTGCGGTCGACGGAGGAGATGCTGAAACTCGTGCCCAACGAGTTGCGGGAGGCGTCGTACGCGCTCGGAGTGCCCAAATGGCGCACTATCCTGAAAGTGGTACTGCCGACCGCGTTGGCCGGTATCGCCACGGGTGTCACCCTGGCCATCGCCAGGGTCATCGGCGAGACTGCGCCTCTGCTGGTGACGGTGGGTATCACCACAGGCGACAACTTCGACCCGTTCGACGACCGCATGGCCACCCTGCCGGTTTTCGCGTACTACCAGTACGTCGCCCCCGGGACGCCACCCGAACCGTCGCTCGATCGGGCTTGGGCGGCCGCGCTGCTGCTCATCATCATCGTGATGGTGCTCAACCTGATCGCTCGGCTCATCTCCCGACTGTTCGCACCGAAGACCCGCGGCTAGAGCTACACCTGGATTGGAAGCACTGTGGCAAAGCAAATCGAGGTCAAGGATCTCGACATCTACTACGACAAGGTTCTCGCCGTACAGGGCGTGTCGATGACCATCCAGCCACGGTCGGTCACCGCGCTGATCGGTCCTTCCGGCTGCGGTAAGTCCACGTTCCTGCGCACGCTGAACCGGATGCACGAACTCGTGCCCAACGCGCGGGTGGAAGGCCAGGTCCTGATGGACGGCCAGGACCTGTACGCGCCGAACGTGGACCCCGTGCGGGTGCGCACCCAGATCGGCATGGTGTTCCAACGGCCGAACCCGTTCCCCACGATGTCCATCTACGACAACGTGGCCGCGGGCCTTAAGCTGAACAACCGGAAGATGAAGCGCTCGGAGATGGACGACGTCGTCGAGCGTTCACTGCGTTCGGCGAACCTGTGGAACGAGGTCAAGGACCGGCTGGGCAAGCCCGGTTCCGGTCTGTCCGGTGGCCAGCAGCAGCGGCTGTGCATCGCGCGCGCCATCGCGGTGCAGCCGGACGTCCTGTTGATGGACGAACCGTGTTCCGCGCTCGACCCGATCTCCACTCAGGCCATCGAGGACCTGATGTTGGAGCTCAAGAGCGAGTACACGATCGTGATCGTCACCCACAACATGCAGCAGGCCGCCCGGGTCAGTGACACGACCGGGTTCTTCAACCTCAAGGGCGTCGGTCAGCCGGGCGAGCTGGTGGAGATCGGCGAGACCACCCAGATCTTCTCGATGCCGCAGAGCAAGGCCACCGAGGACTACATCTCCGGCCGCTTCGGCTGAAGGAAGAACCTTTCGCGGGGTCGTGGGCAAAGGCGCGAGCCGCCGCTCACGACCCTTTCGCGTATTGGACGTCGGTCTCCACCGTCTCGAAACCGAGCTTGCGGTAAACGGCGACGGCGGGCGTGTTGTCCCCTTCGACATAGAGGATGAGCTGGTCGAGCCCGCGTTGCCGTAGGTAGCGCAGCCCGGCGAGGGTCAATGCCCGGCCGAGGCCGCCGCCTTGCGCGTCGGGGTCCACACCCACGACGTAGACCTCCCCGACGGGGCGCCCACCGAACCGGCTCGGGTTGGCGGGGTGCACCTTCGTCCAGTGGAAGCCCACGACTCGGCCCTCGGAGTTCTCGGCGAGGAAGAACCCGTCGGCGTCGAACCAGCTCTCACGCTGCGCGTCGCGCAACGCCTTCATGTCGAACGCGCTCTGCTCGGGGTGCCAGTCGAAGGCGCGCGCGTTGACGTCGATCACGGCCTGCTCGTCCTGGCCGGGGACGAACGTGCGCAACCCGATGCCTTCCGGAAGGCGTGGTTCGGACCATTCATGTTCGGCCGAGAACGCGCTCATCACCAGTAGTTCCCTGGCGCGCGTCAGCCCGAACCGCTCGGCCAGCCGGGCGGCCCCCGGATGGTCACCGTGCGCCCAGATCCGGAGCCGGTCCGCGTGCCGCAGCACTTCGCCGAGCGTGGCCGTGCCGTGCCCGCGCCGCCGGTACGCGGGATGCACGATCAACTCGGCGACCTGTCGCCCGAACGCGTCGCCCCGGACGTCGAGGTGTGCGTAGGCGACCAGCTCGGACGCGGGGCCGTCGCCGTCGAAGCACAGCAGGTGGCGTGGACCGGAGAACTCACCGGGGAACGGCCCGTCCGGTTCGATGTCGGGACGCCCGTCGGCCGTGCGCGCGGCCAGCAACAACGCGCGAATGTCGTCGAGGTGTTCGGTGCCCAGTTCCTCGGCCCACACGAAGTTGTGCATGGCCCAACCCTAGTGGAGAGCGGCCGCACGGCCTCCGCGGTCAGTTCGCCGAGAGTTCCGGAAGCGTGGTTCCCACGGAGTCCGGGGAGGAGGCGAACCGTCCGGCTGCCGGCGCTATTCTCCCCCGCATCTTCCCCGGCCGTTCGAACTTGTAGCCCACGTTGCGGACGGTGCCGATCAACTGCTCGTGTTCCGGGCCGAGCTTGGCGCGCAACCGCCGCACGTGCACGTCGACGGTGCGCGTGCCGCCGAAGAAGTCGTAGCCCCACACCGCTCGGAGCAACTGCTCGCGGGTGAACACCCGCCCCGCATGTTGGGCGAGGTATTTCAGCAGCTCGAACTCCTTGTAGGTGAGTTCCAGCGTGCGCTTGCGCAGCCGTGCCGTGTAGGTCGCCTCGTCGATCACCAGGTCACCGACGCGCAGTTCGGTACCGCTCGTGGCGTCAGCACTCGCACGGGTGGTGACGAGCCTCAACCGGGCGTCCACCTCGGCGGGTCCCGCTGTCGGGAGCACAATGTCATCGGTGCGCCATTCGGAGCTGACGGCCACGAGGCCGCCTTCACCGACCACCGCGATCACCGGGGTGGAAGCCTCGGTCTCGGCCGGGTCCTTGAGCAGACGGCACAGGCTCTTGGCGGAGGCCAGGTCACTGCGGGCGTCGAGCAGGATGATGTCCGGCTGTCCGGTGTCGAGGAGGGCGGTGAGCTCCAGGCGGCGCCCCCGTACGGTATGCGGCAGCAGCTCGAGCGCGGGAAGAACGGAGGCGGCTCGGTGTTCCTTCGTCAGCACCAACAGGTCGAGACTCATGGGCACCACCCCGCGCTTCCGCGTTCCGGTCGGGCTAAGAATAATCCCGGGGCCTGCGACCGCAGCAGTTCTGGAACCGGCGTCACACCATTTCGGGCTCGGTGGGACATGCTTTCAACAGGACGGAAGTGATCGTGAACACTGCTGTAACCGAGACGGCACAGTCGAACGGGACAAGGAGCCGACGCCGGGTGAAACGCATTGTGATCGTCCTGGTCGTGCTGGTCGGCCTGCTGGTGGGCGCCGATTTCGCGGCGGCCACGTTCGCCGAACACACGGTGTCCCAGAAAGCACGTGAGCAACTCGGGTTGGATCAGGATCCCGCGGTCGAAATTCACGGCTTCCCATTCGCCTTGCAAGCGGCTTCCGGCGAATACGATCACATCAGCATCACCGCCGACGGGGTGCGCGTCCAGGAACTGCAGGACGTCTCCGTGCGGGCCAACCTGCACGACGTGAACGCGCCGATGTCCGACCTCACCTCGGGCAACGCCGACAACATCGAGATCGGCAGGCTCGTGGGTGAGATCACCTTGAAGGCCAGCGACATCGCCCGCGTCGCCCCGCTGACCAACATCGACGACCTGCGTATCGAGCCGTCGTCGAAGTCGTACGTGCTCCACGGCGAGGGCGTCGACGAGGAGCGGGCCGCGGAAATCGACGAGGACGGCGACGACTCCACCGCGGGCGTGCGCCTGTCCGGCAAGGCCGATGTCGCCGGCGAGCGCATCGAGATCTTCGCCTTCGCCATGATCGAGCTGGACGGGACCACGATCCGGATCACGCCGCACCGCCTGCAGTTCGGCAACGACAAGGAGACCACCGTCGTCCCCGAGGAAGTCCAGCGGGCGCTGCTGCCGAACTTCGAGGCCGACATCAACGCCGGGACGATGCCGTTCACCGTGACCCCCACCGCGATCCACGTCGCGCCCGGCTCGCTGACCCTGCACGGTGAGGCGGAGAACGTCACGTTCGGCGGCGTCTCCGACACGCTCGGCGGCTGACCGAGGGAGCGGACCGGTGACCGGGGTGTGGCTGTTACTGGGCACGCTCGTGGCGGGTGTGCTCACCGGCCTTCTGCTGCGGTCGCGGGATGGGAGAGTTCGTCGCGGCGCCGGACCGGCCGTCGATCCCCCTTCTCCGCCTTCTCCACCCGCGCCCGTGGCCGAGGTGCTCGTGCCGGACGCCGTCACCCTGGTGCAGCTGTCCACCACCTTCTGCGCGCCGTGTCGCCACGCCCGCGCCGTGCTGGAGAGAGTGGCGAAAGGCACCGACGGTGTCGCACACGTGGAGCTTGACGTCACCGACCGGCCGGAGCTCGCGGAGGAATTACGGGTGTTACGCACCCCGACGACCATCGCGTTCGACGCGGCGGGCAGAGAGCTGTGGCGTGTCGGCGGTGTGCCGAAGCTCGCAGCGCTGCGCACAGCGCTGGCCCCCTACATGCATCCCACAGAATGAACTTCGTTCCCCCTTCCGGTGTGACTGAGTACTGTGGGGCCCGTGGACAGACTGCCTACTCACCTCCTGACACAGCGGCGCGTGATCGACCTGTGCCGTGTGCGGAGCAGTCTGTGTTCGTCGCATCGCCTGCAGCAGACCTGGCGTTCGACCCATTGGAGGTGAGATGTCCGCGACAGCGTCGGTGGACCCCCGCGGCCCTCGGTTCGCGGCCGTGGTCACCACGGTGGTCCTCGCGATCGTGTTGGTCACCGAATGGTGGCCGCTGCTCGCGGCCCAGACCGTGGTCTTCGCTCTCGGCGCTTTCGTCGGCCTCCACCTCGCCCCGTACTCGGTTCTGTACCGCGTACTGATCGCGCCCAGGCTGCGGCCGACGAGTGAGCGAGAGAACGCCGCTCCGCTGCGTTTCGCGCAGGCCGTCGGGTTCGTCTTCGCGCTCGTCGGAACCGTCGGCTACGCGTTCGGCCTGCCCGTGGTGGGCCTGATCGCGACAGCGTTCGCCCTGTTCGCGGCGTTCCTCAACGCCGCCTTCGACTTCTGTCTGGGCTGCGAGGTGTACCTGCTGCTCCAGCGGGTCACACCGCGCACCAAGCGCGCGTGAACGCCTGATCGACACGATCTTTCCTTTTTCGACGCAAGAAAGTGAGTACCCCCATGAGCCGTGAAGACGTGCTTGTCACCGTCGACTGGGCCGAGGAGAACCTCGACACCCCGGGTGTGGTGTTCGCCGAGGTCGACGAGGACACGACCGCCTACGACAGCGGGCACATCCCGGGAGCTGTGAAGTTCGACTGGAAGAACGAGCTGCAGGACCCGAAGCGGCGGGATGTCGTCGACCGGCAAGGCTTCGAGGAATTGTTGTCCGCCAAGGGCATCGCCAACGACGACCTGGTGGTCCTCTACGGGGGCAACAACAACTGGTTCGCCGCCTACGCCTACTGGTACTTCAAGCTCTACGGCCACGACAAGGTGAAGCTGCTCGACGGTGGCCGCAAGAAGTGGGAGCTCGACGGCCGTCCTCTGACGACCGAGGAGGTCAAGCGCGAGCGCACGAACTACACCGCGAAGGAACAGGACCGTTCGCTGCGTGCGTTCCGCGACGAGGTCGTCGAGGCCATCGACGTCAAGAACCTCGTGGACGTCCGGTCGCCCGACGAGTTCTCCGGCAAGCTGCTGGCGCCGGCTCACCTGCCGCAGGAGGGTGCGCTGCGGGCCGGCCACGTCCCGAGCGCGATCAACGTGCCGTGGTCCAAGGCGGCCAACGAGGACGGCACCTTCAAGTCCAACGAGGAACTGGAACAGCTGTATAAGGAGGCGGGGCTGGATCCGTCCAAGCCGACCATCGCCTACTGCCGGATCGGTGAGCGTTCCAGCCACACCTGGTTCGCCCTGCACGAGTTGCTGGGGCTGAAGGACGTGAAGAACTACGACGGTTCGTGGTCCGAGTACGGCTCGCTGATCGGCGTGCCGGTGGAGACGGGAGAGTAGGGAGAGCGGTCATGACGGACGGGTGCGGAGCACCGGCGCAGACGGCGACGGCCATCGACGAGGACACGCGCGGCCAGGTCGTGGTGGCAGGCAAGGTCACGGGCGCGGACGGGCCGCTGGGCGGCGCGTTCGTACGTCTGCTCGACGGTGGCGGGGAGTTCACCGGAGAGGTGCAGGCGTCGCCGGAGGGTGACTTCCGGTTCTACGCCGCGCCGGGCACCTGGACGGTGCGCGCGCTGCACCGGACGGGCAGCGGCGAGGCCTCCGTGCAGGCCGGTGGCCCTGGAGTGCACCGGGTGGCCATCACGGTCGCCTGAGTCGGTCGCCTGAACGGCTTCACTACGAAGGTCACCTTCCCGGTCTCGGGAGGGTGACCTTCGCTTTTGTCGGCACCCGGGTGTGGTTGGGCTCTCAGGTGCCGGGTCCTCCGGCGAACGGACGAGCGGGTTATCCTTCTGGTCGTGGAGATCTTCTTTACAGCACTGATGGTCTTGGTGGTCATCGCGTCCATCTGGTTCGGCGCGTACGTGATCTACCGCCTGTACACCGACCACTGATTGAGTCACGACACGTCATGACAAGCGGCGACGACGCGATCCGAGCTGCCGCGGAGCGGGCCGAGAAGACCGCCCACCGTAACCTCCCGCAGCTCGACGACCTGCCCATCCCCGGTGACACGGCGAACCTGCGGGAAGGGCCCAGCCTGGACGACGCCTGCCTCGCACTCCTTCCGTTGGTGGGCGTGTGGCGTGGTGAGGGCGAGGTCAGCTACCCCACGCTCGATCGTTCGTATCGCTTCGCGCAACAGATCACGATCTCCCACGACGGCAGGCCGTTCCTCTACCACGAGGCACGGGCGTGGCTGCTCGACGACAACGGTGAGGTGCTACGCCTGGCCGCCCGTGAGACGGGTTGGTGGCGCCCACAGCCCGACGACACCATCGAGCTGTTGCTCGCTCATTCCACGGGCATCGTGGAGCTGTATTACGGCAAGCCGAAGAGCCAGGCCGCTTGGGAACTGGGCACCGACGCGGTGGCGCGGTCGGCCAGTGCCAAGGAGGTCACCGCCGCCAAGCGGTTGTACGGCATCGTCAACAACGGTGACCTCGGTTACGTCGAGGAGCGTGCGATGGAGGGCCAGCCCATGGCGCCGCACTGCTCGGCGTTGTTGCAGCGCGTCGTCGGCTGAGTCGGCCGAGGCGGCTGACCCTTCTTTGCCTTCGTCCCGCCCGAGGACCGCTCAGGCGTATTGCGCCTCGTAGGCGTCACACAGTTCGGCGTGGATGTCGCGGGAGTCGGCCAGTGGCGTGCCGTTCAGGGTGTGCACCCTGGTCACCTTCCGCACCGACGACGCCAGGAAGACACCGTCGGCCGAAGCGAGCTCACCGGCCGGGATGGGCTCCGATTTCACCGTCCAGCCCGCCTTCTCCGCGGCCCGGAAGACACCGCGCTGGGTGGTGCCGGGAAGGATGCCGACGTTGGGCGGAGGCGTGTAGAGCGTGCGTCCCTTCGCCACGAGCACGGTGGAGGTCGGGCCTTCCAGGACCGAACCGTCCGTGGCGGTGAAGATGACGTCCTGCGCGCCTCGACGTTCGGCCTCGCGCAAGGCGGCGAGGTTCACCGCGTACGACAGCGTCTTGGCTCCGAGCAGCAGCCAGGGGGCCCGCTCGGCGATGTCCGGGCCGAAGCCGCGGTCGAGCGTGACGGCGGCGACGCCCTCGACCCGGGCGCGCTTGACCTTCTCGTCGATCTCCATGCCCAGCGCGTAGCACAACGGTTCGGCGTCGGGGTCGCCTTCCGAGCCCCGGGTGTAGACGAGCTTCACCGCGATCTCGGACGAACCCCGCCAGTTGTCGATCACGGTCTGGGTCGCCCGCTCCCAGGCGTCCAGGTCGGGCTCGGGAAGGTCGAGCAGGGCCGCCGAACGCGCCAGGCGGTCGAGATGCGGGCCGAGTTCGCGCGGTTTGCCGTCCACGACGAGAACCGTTTCGAAGATGCCGTCGCCCCGGAGGACGCCTGTGTTGTCGACACGGACGTGAGGCTGTGAGGGATCGCCGAGGGTGCCGTCGAGGAAGACCAGTACGCGCATGCATACACCGTACTCATCCGTCGCGGATGAGATCAGCCTACGATCGGGTCATGGCGTATGAGTCTCCGCTGCTGAGGCGTCCCGGCGTCGTCGCACCCCCCGAAGATCATCCCGAGGCAGGCGTGCCGTGGCATTGGGGTGACCCGTTCGCCGAGCAGCGCACGGCGAGCCGTGGTGTCGCGGTCATCGACAGGTCTCACCGGGAGATCATCACGGTGACGGGCGAGGAGCGCCTGTCGTGGCTGCACCTGGTCATCTCACAGCATGTCACCGAGCTGCCGGAGGGCGAGGGCACCGAAGCGTTGGTGCTGGACAGCCATGGCCGGATCGACGCGCACATGGTGCTGGCATACGTCGACGGCACCGTCTACCTCGACACCGACCCCGGGGCTCAGGTCACCTCGGCGCTGCCCAAGGGCGGCGAGAAGCAGACGTTGGTGGAGTACTTCGAAGCCATGAAGTTCTGGTCGAAGGTCGAGATCCGCGACGTCACCGACGAATGGGCGGTGCTGACCCTGCTCGGTCCCGAGGTGCCCGCCATGCTGTCGCGGTTCGACATCGACCTCGGCACCCACCCGTACGCCGTCACGCGGTTCTCCGGCGGGATAGCGCGGCGGATGCCGTGGCCGGGTCCGTCGAGTGTCGACCTGTTGGTGCCGAGGTCCGAGCTGGACGACTGGTGGACCAGGCTCACCGACGCCGGAGCCCGCCCCGCGGGTACGTGGACCTTCGACGCGCTGCGGGTCGAGTCGCGGAGGCCGAAGCTGGGCGTCGACACCGACGAACGCACGATCCCGCACGAGGTGAATTGGATCGGCTCCGCAGCTCACGTGGCCAAGGGCTGCTACCGCGGTCAGGAAACCGTCGCCAAGGTGCACAACGTGGGCAAACCGCCGCGCAACATGGTGTTGCTGCACCTCGACGGCTCCCAGGAGATCTATCCGAAAACGGGTGACCCGGTGGTCCGCGGCGAGCGCACCGTGGGCAGGGTCGGCAGCGTGGCCCAGCACCACGAACTCGGTCCCATCGCTCTCGCGTTGCTCAAGCGTTCCACCCCGGTGGACGCCGAGCTGGTGGCGGGCGCCGAGGACAGGGCCGTGCAGGCCGCGATCGACCCCGATTCGATGCCCCGGGAACACACGGCTCCTGGGCGGGAGGCCGCGCGGCGCTTGCGGGGATGACATGATCTGAAAGTTCCACTGGTGGATTTCATCGTCGTAGAGCAGGATGACCCCGTGATCGAAGTCCGGCCCGGCGGACGCCGTCGGATCGACCGAGTGCTGGCCGCCGATTACACGCGCGACCTCGACCGAATGACGATGGCCACGTTGCGCGAACGGCGGAACGAAGCGGCGCAGGAGGAGACCGACCTGTCCTACCTGCGAAGACTGCTCCATGCCCGGATCGACATCGTCAAGGCTGAACAGCAGAGCCGAGCCTCGGGCACCCGGGGCAGAGTGGTGGAGCAGCTCACCACGATCCTCGCGGACAACGCGCTGGGTCCGGCCACCGGTTCGGGCCGCTACCAGAAGCTGGAACCGTCCCGGGCCGGCGAGTACCGGCGCAGGGCTGAGGCGCTCGTGGGCAACGCCGATCTCTCCGACGTCACGTCCCTGTCCGACGAGAAACTCGCCGAGGCGCTGGAAAGCTATCGGGAGCAGGAGAGGTCCGTCTCCAAACGGCGACGTGAGGTCCAGGCTGTCGTAGATTCGTTCAACGCCGAGATCGCCCGGCGCTACGCCCAAGGCACGGCGTCGGTCGACGAACTGTTGAACAGCGAGCGCCGCCAGGGTGAGCCCGGTGGCGAGAACGGAACGACATGAGCTTCGCGACGAGCAACCCGGTGCTGGTCGAGGTCGTGCGGTCGGGATTCGTGGAGAGCGTGCACAGAGGTGCCGTCGTCGTGACCGCTCCCGACGGCTCGGTCCGCGCCGCGATCGGGGATGTCGACACACCGGTGTTCCCCCGGTCGACGAACAAACCGTTCCAGGCGTTGGGCATGCTCAAGGCCGGCCTGGAGATCGACGACACCGACCTCGCGCTCGTGTGCGCGTCGCACGCGGGTGAACCCGGACACATCGAGCGTGCGCTGTCGATCCTGGCCGCGGCGGGGCTCGGTGAGGACGACCTGCTCTGCCCGCCCGAGCCGCGGCCCGCGGCCATGAACTGTTCGGGCAAGCATGCCGGCATGCTCACCACGTGCGTGCAGCGGGGCTGGTCCACAGACGACTACACCGACCCGGATCACCCGTTGCAGCGGGTCATCACCGAGACGGTGGAGGAACTGACCGGCGAGAAGATCGCGGCGGTGGGGGTGGACGGCTGTGGCGCTCCCCTGTTCGCGTTCTCGTTGACGGCCCTGGCGAGGGCGTTCTCGAAGGCTTCCGGCACCCGGGTGGGTGAAGTGATGCGTGCGAACCCGTGGCTGGTGGCGGGCAGCGGCAAGGAGGACACGCTGCTGATGCTGTCGGTGCCGGGCCTGCTCTCAAAGGGCGGCGCAGAGGGTGTCCACGCCATGACGCTGTCCGACGGCACCACGGTGACCTGCAAATTCGATGACGGCGCAGCTCGCGCCCGTGGCCCGCTGCTGGCCGCCGTGTTGCGGGCCCTGGACGCGTGGCCGACCAATCCCGCGGCGCAGGCCGTGGTCGACGGCCTGCGCCGCGGCTCCGGCCTGGTGCTGGGCGGCGGTCGTGAGGTCGGAGGACTGCGGGTCGCGGCCGAGGTGGAGAAGGAGCTCACCCGGCTGCTCGCGGCCTAGTTGAACCGCTCTCGCGACGCGAGGTCACCCCAGTAGTCACGCAGGGTCTCGAATGCCTCGGTGACTTCCTCCAGGGAGCCTCTGCGCAGCCCTTCGAGGAGGGCGTGCACGTCGTCGGCCGTGGTGTCGGTGGCCAACACCGGGTCCTCGATGAGCTGAACCAGTCCCCCGTAGTCGAGCTCGACCGCCGAGTCCGGGTGGAAGCTGTTCAGCCAGCGGTGGGTCTCGGTGAGGACCCGGGTCGGCCCCGCCTCGTCACCGAGCGCGTCCCTGATCAACTCCTCGGCTTCCGCGATGCGGGTGCGGGCGTCGATCATCGCAACCCTCCACGACACCTCGCGGATCGGGTCGGACGGCCCCGAGCCGAGCACGAGCCTCCGCTGGTCCGGGTCGACGACCGTGAACCACGGCAGCGGCACGATCCAGTTGGTGGACAGCACGTGCATGGTGGACCCGTACAGGTCCTGCAATGCGCTGTGGGACCTGTTCTTCACCGCTTCGACCGTGAGGCCGTTCGCGTCGAGAACGGCGGTCTGGAGAGCCGGAGGGGCGTCGTCGAGGAAGCTGGACAGCGCCGCGGCCGACCTCACCCGGATCTCCAGAGGGCACACGAGCGGTTCGCTGCCGAGGTCGATGGCGTCGTCGCTGACCGGCACCTCCCCCGGGTCGAGCACCAGCACGTCGGTCCGAAGACTCGGCCCCGGACGCCCGTCGGGCAGTTCGGCGGGCAGGGTGTGGACGTCGGAGACCTGTGATTTCAGCCATAACCACTGTTCGCGAGCGATCGCCTCACCTGGCGTGAGCTCGGATCTCTCCACCGCCGCGAGCAGTGCGTCGTCCGGCGGATCGCCGAAGGATGACAGCGGTTCGTACACCCTGAGATAGGCCGCGAACGGTCGAAGCACCCGTGAATCGTGACACGTCTTGCCCGTTCGGCGGGCACCGGCTGGTCCGACAGGGGCTGAAAGGGGGATACTGTCAGCGGTGGCACACCGTGCCACGTCGCATAAGCACCCTTCGGCACGGTACGGTGTGTTCTAGGAAAAGTAGTCGAGACGACGCGGGGCCGCCGATTCCCCCGGCCGCCCCGCCCCTGTGCAAGGGGGTCGAGCCATGGGGCGCGGCCGAGCTAAGGCCAAGCAGACAAAAGTGGCCCGGGAGCTCAAGTACAG
>JAJYTH010000114.1 GCA_021793175.1 Actinomycetes bacterium | reverse complement strand
GTGGCTGTTCGGATACCGACGATTGACCATACGCTACGAGCGCTACGCCAACCACTTCTGCGCCTTCCTCACTCTCGCCGCAGCCCTCACCTGCTTCAAGAAACTCGCGAAATGAGACATGCTCTTAGAAAGCATTCGGAGCGAGAAGGGGCGCTCCGATGATGGGGGTTTTTGTTGCGATATAAGCATATCTAGCTGCCTCGATTCCTAAAAAGGAAAAAGTTCCGCCGCGTTTCCAGTGCGTATTCTGTGCGGTGATTCTTTCGCCAGTGATGCCGTATTCGCGGGCGCGGAGGAGGTCATAGGTGGATCTTTGCTTACAACGAGGCGGTAGCTGTGTTGTGAGCAGCAAGGGGCGGTCGGCACAGAGGACCGTTCTGTGGAACCGGCCGTTCTGGACATGGGGGAGACACGGTGACGGGTGGGCAAATGCGGCCCCTTTTGGTGGCGGGCGTGGCTGGAGGTGTGGGGACCTCCACGTGGGCGCGGGTGCTGTACCTGGCCACGGGCCTGCCGGTCCAGGACGGCGGCGTCTACCGAGGGGGCGTGATCGATGTGCTGGTCAGCTCCAACACTGCGGCGTCTACCGCCAGACTCGGGCCGGCATTGGCTGTGTGTCTCCGGTCGCCGGTGCTGGTGGTCATGCACACCGTTCCAGGGACCATCGCGGAGTCGCGCTCGCATCTGCGTAAGGTGCAGCCGCACATCACGGCACGCTTCGACATCAGCCACCAGCGGGCGTGGTTGGAGATGGCCAACCCGCCAGGAACGCGTGTACCCACCAAAGCCAAGGACATCGCCGAGGCATTGCGGCAGTTGCCTGCTGCGCTCCAGCAGATGTACACCGGCCCTGCTCAGGCAGCTACGCGGGCTGCGGCCTCGACCGGAATGCCGCGCGCTGGCGCTGTTCAGCAATCGATACCGGGTAGGGCCGCGCCCGCCATATCGTCGCGGCCGCCTGTGCCCGCTGGGCCACCAAGCGCTGTTCCACGCCAGCTGCGGTGACGTTCGTCAGACCAACTACTTCTCGGGGAATAGGAAATTCGGGGAATAGGAAATGTTGTACACGCTGTGGGGGAAAGCGCAGTCCTGGGTGTCTCAGCAGTTGGTTCCTGACCCTCCTCCCGCTGCGCCACCAGGGAAGCTGACAGAGGCGACGAACATCATCTTGGGCTGGATGAAATGGGGCGGGCTGGTCGGCGCGGTGGGGGCGCTGATCGCCGCGGGAATCATGATGGCCGTCGGGCGACGCAACCGGAACAACATGGCCATCGAAGGCGCGGTCAGCATCCCGTGGGTGGTCGCTGGCCTCGCGGTGATCCTCGGCTCGGCCTCCGTCGTCGGCTTCCTGCTGCAGTGATCGCGCACCGCGAGGAGAACCGATGATGAGGAAACTGACGCAGTCACCGTGGTGCAGTGCTCTCGTGCGCATCCTGACGGTGTTGGCGGCCCTGGCCGCCTCCGTCACCATCTCCACCGCTCACGCTCAACCCGACGCCGACATGGCTGACCTGCCCGGAGAGCTACGCAAGTACGTGCCGGCCAGCCCGCAATGGCAGCGATCCGCGTGGATGACGGCGGAGTCCTGCCGGGACCGGGGCGGAGACTTCTCGGTATGGGTGAGCAACGTCATCCAGGACGCGCCAGCGTTGCTGCAGTATTTCGGACCCACCATGTTCGGGCCGGAGTCGTCCAACCCTGAGCAACGTGACGCCGTGCTGCGGGGGTATCGCGACCTGGCCGCCACCGTGGAGGTGCCTTCGGGGTACTGCGTGGATGACATGAAGCACTGGGCTGGTGCGGACGGCACCACCAAACCGTTCAACTTCGCGTGGGGTCTGGACCCTGAACATCAGGTGTCGCAGTTGCACCTGTGCGTCAGTGCTGCAGACCAGGCTGAAGATCGCAGCCTGTTTGCCAACCGCTCGATGGGCGCCCCGCGCGGCCCGTGTGACGGCTTCTACGTCGCTTGCGTCAACGCTGACGGCGCCGACCGAACCCGATCGATGAGCGGCCGACGCTGACGGCCCCCGGGCGGCGGGTCTTTCCGGCTGGTGGTGAACTGGCGGGAGATCCCCGGCGAGTCGTTCTCGGAGTGACCCATGACCGTTGTGCGTTCGATCCTGCTGTTCGTGCTGGCCGCCCTCGCCGAGATCGGCGGTGCCTGGCTGGTGTGGCAGGGCGTGCGGGAGCACCGCGGGTGGGCGTGGATCGGCGCCGGGGTTCTCGCGCTCGGTGCGTACGGGTTCGTCGCGACGTTGCAACCCGACGCGCACTTCGGGCGCATCCTCGCCGCCTACGGTGGTGTCTTCGTCGCCGGCTCGCTCGCCTGGGGAATGGTCATGGACGGATATCGACCCGACCGGTTCGACGTCGTCGGCGCGCTCGTGTGTCTGGTCGGTGTCGCCGTGATCATGTATGCGCCGCGTGGGTGAACGCGGGCGTCACGGGACGGGACCGGGTGGTGGGTTGAGCAGCGCGTCGCGGTGTTCCTCAGAGCAGAGCGCTGAGGTGGGCGTGGCGTGCGGAGTGGGGAGGAAGCCGCTCCAGCACGCCTCGGAGCGTCTCGGTGATGGTGGCGGGCACCGAGGACGGGTTGCCCGAGCGGCACGATCGCCGACACGGCGCGCAACGCCCAGTACTGGTTGAACGCGGTCTCCTCGCGCAGGAGCGCGTCGACGACGGCGGGAAGCAGCGTGGGGTCGGGTCGGCTGTACAGGTAGGCGTAGCCGGTGAGCACCGCCCGCTACGCCGACCGTCCGCTCGCCCCGCGGGTGGTGCGGGCGGTGCTCGACGCGGTGTCGGCGTTCGCGCGCTGGGCGCCGCCGCCTGGGGTGTTGGGTGCGGTGTTCGACTATCCGAACCGGATCGCGCGCTACCACGCACTCGGTTTCCTTGACGACGGTGACCGGGTCGCGTTGCTCGACCTGTTCGCCCAGGTGTCGCGCCGCGGGGCCCCGTGCCTGCCGAACCACGGCGACCCGATCTCGTCGAATCTCCTGCTCACGAGGTCTGGCGAGGTCGCGTTGCCGGACCTCGAGTTCACCGGCTTCTTCCTGCCGGGGTTTGACCTCGCTGTCCTGCGCACCGCCCTGGTTACGACTCCCGAACTACCCGGGGCTTGAGGAACATCCGTGTCGGATCGTGCGCTAAGCGTTCGTCGGCGCTGGTGGGCGGCTGACGAGGTTCCGGTCGTCGGTGGCGCTTGAAGTCTTCCCACAGATAACGCTCTATTATCTGCGGCACCGTTGATCGCCTTCTGCGGGAACGCACCCGCGATGGCGCGCGAAGCGACCCTGTTATCTGCGGCAAGGCAAGGAAGAACGCGGTGTCCACCGTCGTCGCGCTGCCGACGAACCCATCCGCGCTGACCGTCGGTCGGCCGAGTTGTTCCTCGACTCGCTGGGAAACCCGAACACGATCCGCGGCTACGCCACTGCGGTCGGCAAGACCGCCGCCCGGCTCGGTGAGCAGCGGCCGCTGGAAGCAGTGGCCGACGATGAGATCGGCGAGGCATTGGAACTGCTGTGGGGCACGGCGGCGGTCAACACCTGGAACGCCCGCCGCGCCGCGGTGAAGGCCAAGGGCGCGCGGGCAAAGGTTCGCCGTCGCGGGCAGGCGTGCGAGGACGTGGTGCTGGAGATTGTCTACTGGGACGCTGGAACCGCCCGCCTACTGCCCCGGCTGCTCAAGGACCGAACCTGCGGCCCGGTGTTCCTCGCCCACCGCCGCCCCGGGCCTGGCAAGGTCCTCGGCTCCCGCGATACCTGCCCGGACACCGGGCGGGCCCGGCTGTCTTACGGCCAGGCCCGCGCCCTGCTTGACGCCCACACTGCGCTCCAGGGGTCGGGCAGTGGGTAGGATTTGCACGAATTGCGCCATTTGGCGCTGACTCACCTCGGTGAGCAGAGCGCGTCGCTGTTGCTGTTGATGGCGAAGTCGCGGCACAAGAAGCCGGAGAATGTCCGCCGCTACTTCAAACCCTCTGACCGGGCGCTGGCCGAGGTCACCAGCCTGCTAGCCCCCGGTGACAGCCGCCGGTAGCCGAGTTCTACCTCGGACCTCGATCGTTCTTGGAACTGGCGACGACACGGTGGGCAAGCTCGTGATGTCCAAACACGTCAGCGAGTCCGATGTGCGGACTTGGACTGAGCACGAGGTGATGCACGCTCAGTTACCGGATGGGTCGCAGGCCTGCAATTGACATCACTGTGCGGCAATTGGGTGATCTCTGCTTGCATCGGTGGTGTTACATATCGATTAACCCCAGTATGTCCAGTGATCCTGGGTCACTAGAAGCGCAGAACTCCTGGCACACTTTCACGTTCAATTATCGACCTGCATGGGGGCCGATGTCAGAGCGGATTGGTCCGCCGATAATAACGCCCGAAGCGCACGCTTCGTTGACGGCTTACCACATTCCCGCCAGCGGAACAATCCGCAAAATGTCAATCAACACGGTGTTGCACAACAGTCAACTGCTAAAGCTTCGTTCATCTACGATTCCTTCGCGTCTCTAGTCAAGAACGACTATTTTCCGTGCCTTGGAGCACGTTCTGCCCTGCGTCGGGGGACACTACGATTTGGCGTGTATCCAGAGATGACATACGCGAGAGCCACCCTTGGCTTGCTCGCAGATCTCTGGTCTTTCATCTCGGAGTTTCCCCGCGGCGGGGAGTCGCTTGCCACATTTGTGGCCGTCTTTGACGGACCTGCGACATCGTCCGAAGAACAGTTCGAAAACCTGCTGTGGCGTCAACTGCAAGAGTTGCACGATCTCGACGTCATTGAGTCGGGCTGGGATCACGAAGTAAGTAGAGATCCACATGACCCGAGCTTCTCCTTCAGTGTCGGCGGGCGAGGTCTCTTTGTAGTCGGACTCCATCCGGCAGCATCTCGGTGGTCTCGACGTTTTAGCTGGCCAACTCTGGTTTTCAACCCACACGACCAGTTCGTCACATTACGCCGTGAGAGACGGATGGAGGGAATGAAATCAGCGATCCGAAAACGTGATCGTCGATTACAAGGATCCGAGAATCCCGTGCTCGATGATCACGGCCAAAGTAGCGAAGCTCGCCAGTACTCCGGTCGCGCCGTTGAGAATGACTGGAAGTGCCCATTCCAGCCTGGCGCCGAGACCGGGTACGGTCACAACACGTGACGTCCATGCTGACCTCGCTGCTCGCGTTCGCTGGGTTGTGCGTGGTGCTCGCGGTCACGCCCGGCCCGGACACCTTCATCGCGCTCCGCCTCGCTGTTCGATCCGGTGCGGGCGCCGGTCTTTGCGCGGCCGGAGGCGCTGCCGTTGGTTCGCTGTTCTGGGCTGTTGCGGCAGGTGTCGGCCTTGCGGCGCTTCTGGCGAACTGGAGTGTTGGGTACACGGTCGTGCGCGTACTCGGCGCGCTCTATCTGATCTACCTGGGAGTTCAGGCGCTCCACGCCCGTGACGCGACCGAGGCGAGCACGACGGGTGCGCCCGAGCGCGTGCGCTGGTGGCGAGCCGGTGGGATAGGACTGCTGTCCGCAGTTCTCAATCCGAAGATCGGACTGTTCTTCCTGGCAGTCGTACCACAGTTCGTGCCACGCGATGCGAACGTCGTCGAGATGACGTTCCTGCTTGGGTGCGTCGACGCGGTTGTGGCGTTTACCTGGTTGGCTCTCGTCTCGTTCGGCGCGTCCAGGATGATGCGCTGGCTGCGCGGTCCGAAGGTAGGCACGACCCTCGAGCGCGCAAGCGGTGTCGTGCTGATCAGTCTCGGCGTCGTGACGCTCGCAACCGGTTGATTACCGTAGCCACCATCATCCGACGGAGTACCGGCACATGGCACAGCACAGCTGTTGACGCTGGCACGGAGTTCGGTGATGGCGGCGTCGAGGTAGCGGGTGTGAACAGCACGATCGCGTTGAGGATGAGGCCCAGCGCCCCGAGTTGGTCTTCCATGCCTTCGTAGTAGCGCTGGCGTAGTTCGCCGCGTTGGCCGTGGAAGATCCGGCGTGCCAGCGCGTGGCGGCTTTCCTGCAGGTTGGGCTGGGCTTTGATGTCGCGGCGGTAGCCGGTGTCGTTGACCAGGCGCAGCACGTGCAGGGTCTTGTAGATCCGCCCGTAATGGGTGATGGCTTCGCCGAGCGGGGTGGGGTGGTCGTCGCGGGAGAGCATCCGGATCACATCGTGCGCGCGGACGGCGCCGGTGTGGATCGAGGCGGTGACCCGCAGGATGTCCTCCCAATTCCGCCGCACTTTGTCCAGGTCGATCCGGCTGCGGGCGGCGGTGGCGAACGGCCCGTAGTCGGCTTTGGTGTCGATACGCCACAGCTTCTGATCAGGCAGGTCCGCGAGCTGGGGCGTAGGTGTATCCGGCGAGGGTGAGCAGCCCGAAGACGATGTCGGAGTAGGAGGCGGTGTCGGTGGCGATCATCTGTGGTTTCTGTCCGCCGTCGCGGTCATACAGCACGTCCAGGACGTGCAGGGAGTCATCCACCGCCCGGGTCTGCAGATAGGTCACCGTGGCCAACAGCGTCGCCGCCCGCCGGGAATCGTCGTGGCGGCGCAGCAGGCTGGCCTTGCCCTGCACCCCGTACCGCGACAACTCCGCCAGCCGACGCGGCGGCACCACCTCAGTGTCGACCTCGGCGAAGCCCAACCCGAGGATCTCCGCAGCCCGCTGCAACGCGTCGACCATCGCCGGACCCGACACCCGCACCGGCGGCCGCCGCATCCGATCCAGATCCGAATTCCGGTGCGCATCAGGGACTTCCAGCAGCCCGTCCAGGGCGGCGCGCTGCTCGTCGTCGAGCAGCTGATGCAGCGTCGCCCACAACCGCTGATTCGCCGCCTCACACCGCGCCGCCACAAGCCGCGCCAGCGTCGACACGCCCGACAGCAACACCCGGCGTTCCCGCAACCACGCCACGGCCGCATTGAACAGCGCTTTCGGCCCGTCCCCAGTGGTCCAGGCGCGGGCCTCGATCCACTCACCCAGCTCGTCCTCCACCGTCGAGAACTCGTACCAGCCGCCGACCTGGCACAGCTCCCAGACGTGCTCGAAGCGGGTCTTCTCCCGCTCGCCGTAGGACTTCACACACGACGGGGTCGGCGATTCCGAGCTGCTCGGCGAGATAGTCCACCACCTCGACCGGCACGTCCAGCGGGTCGTCGAGGAACGCGCCGACGTTGCGCACGGTCACCAGCTGCAAGCTGAAGCCGAGCTTGTTGTGGTCCCGGCGCTGGGCCTCCACCAGGCCCCGGTCGACGTCGTCGAGGAAAAAGAACCGCTCCAGCTCCGCCCGCGACAACACCTCGGGCAACCGACCGTAGGCCGCAGCCTGCTCATCGGACAGAAACTCAACTGGCAACTCACTGGCCTTTCAGATCTACATCCACCCACTGCGGCGGAACCGCAGCGAAGCTTCAGCAAAACGATCAAGGCCGTCAACCAGCAGATCAGGGCATCAGAGGCTTTAGCGCCAGTTTCCACAGTTCCGATGTTCCCCAAGCCCCTGGCTGTGTCAGCAGGGGCCGGTTGGCGGGGCAGGGAATCAGCTCGATGGGTCAACACCGGTAGCCGGGTGCAAGGCAGGCAGCGAATTGTCGTGGGCTAATCTCCATGCGGCATCGTCCACATTTCCTTGCGGGAGATAGGTTTTCGATGACCAAGCGCATCAACCGTCGAGCCCTCCTTGCCGGCTTCCTCGCCATGCCCGTCCTCGCCGCGTGCGGTGGCACCAAAAGGCGGAGGCGGCGTGGCAGGAGAGGTAGCGGGAAGATCAGGGACTGAGTACCTGTTTCCTCGTCGGTGTCTGCGCAACCGTCTCCGAGTGGAGCACGCAGGAGCGCTACGACCGGCTTCCCCCTTGCGCGATCTGGGCTGTGCGAGGTGTTCCTCAACAACCTGAGTCACGTCCGAGTTTCTGTAGGCGCTGTGACACATGGCGAGCCGGGCGAGTCGCGCGCCGTACGGATGTCCAACGATCTTCAGCGCCCTTTACCGGGCACTCGGCAGATTTCCGAGTCCCCCGACGGTCTCGCGGGAATAAGCACTACAAAAGTTGTGCCTTTGCTGCCTGCTGCAGCCCACCCGGTCGAGCCGGTTATCGACGTGTCAGCGGCATTCCCCGAGTTTCCAGGATTTCCGCACGTGACAATCGTGGTTGGCCCACCATTGGAGGTCGACCCGGTTGATGTGGGATCGTGTAGGCAGCAGGTGGTGCAGGTCGGCTGCGACACTCTCCGGTGTGATCCCCTCGGCCCGCCGGTCCAAAGTCAGGTGCGGTACCGGGTTCGGGAATTCCCCCGCGTACGGCGGGCAGTGTGGGAACGCGTCCACCAGGGCAGCCGTCAGTTCCCGGAACGGCTCGTCCGGCTCCGGACGCAAGTAAATCAGCCCGTCGGGAAAGGTCTCGATCGTTGCGAGAGTGACCTCGAACGGTTCTGCGGTCGCCATGATTCTCGCGACCGTGTCGAGGTCGGTTTGCGACGGATTCGCCAGCCACGGTCCCAACAGCGTGATGTGGGCGTGCACGAAAGCGGGGTCGGTGGAGAGGAACGAAGTGTCGTAGTAGACGGTCCGGCCCCGTATGTAGTCTTCGAGTTCAGGTATCGGAACAGCGATGACCGAGTGTCCTTCGGGCACTGAAAACCTCGGAAGTCTTTCCTTGTTCGGCTGGTGGCGAGGACATTATCCGGTCTCACATATCGGGCCCGGGTACGGCAGGTCATCTGCGGGGCACAGCGGGTCGCGGTCACCTGTCGGCGTGGCGGGAGGTGACTCGGCGCAGGGGTGTGGTGTGGGCTGTCCGTGTTCAACGGGGTCATGTGAGTGGAAAGGTCTGCGAACCTCTATGGCCCGGAACTCCCGAAGCTGTCCTGAGCCGCAAAGTAACTGATGAGTAGGTTTGCCCCTGCGTGCGTAGCTATCACCCCAGCGCCGGACTGAGTTTGGGTGTCGGGAAACGGTCGTTTTCTGACGGTAGTGCATGACGTTCTGTCGTGGGGGGGTCCGTGTCTCCGGCAGGCCCATAGTGCGCCATCCCTAGCGGTAACGAGCGTGCTTACTGCGACGACGGCATGGCGTGACCCAGTATGTAATCGCCTTCCCGTGGGCGGAGCACGTGGCCGCGTCATGGTCGGCTGTCGCCGCTCTAGCCACTGCTGGTGTGGCCGCCGCAGCTGCCCTTTTCGCGGCCCGTCAGGTGCGCGAGTCGAAACGCCTTCGTCAAGAGCAGGCAGAACCTTACGTCGCAGCTTCCCTCGAGTACGACGTTGTCACAGGCTCTGTCGATGTGGTCGTGAAGAACTACGGCAGCACGGCCGCCTACGACATCCAGCTCGAAGCAGTGCCACCGCTCGAACGGACAGACCCTGGTGCTGGTATTGCGAAAGTCAAGCTTCCGGAGAGCATCAGGACCCTCGTGCCCGGTCAGGAATGGCGGACGTTGCTCGACTTCTCGAGCGAGCGCGTTGAGACTGAGCTGCCTAACCACTACGACGTGACAGTGCGCTACAAGAGCTACGGCGAGCGGAGACTCTTTCGCCCCAGCGAGCGGAAGGTTCTCTCGCACAGCTACACGTATGGACTCGACATCGCTGCCATTCAGTCGACTGCCTTCGTGAAGCGGTACACCATCCACAACGTCGCGAGGGCACTGTTGGAGGTCAGCAAAACGCTCAAGGCGTGGGGGGGGGAAAGCCCGACAGGCAAGGGTGTCGCGGTCTACTCCCGTGACGGTGACGCGAAGGACGAGCGTCGACGCGCCGAGATAGCCGAAATAAGGGCAGAGAGGGCAACTTGGAAGGCTAAACA
>JAJYTH010000016.1 GCA_021793175.1 Actinomycetes bacterium | reverse complement strand
AACAATGAACTTGATCCGACGACTCAAACAGTCATCTCAAAGAAACCCACAAAAGGGCACAAAAAATCACTACTAGCTGACAATCACTAGCACACTGTTGAGTTCTCAAACAACACACAAAGTATGTTTCCGCCCCACCAGGGCGCCACCAACCCTAACTCACAACACCTGCAAGAAGGAGTCAGCACACCCAACCGGGGAACACCCACTCTACCACGATCGTGGGAGCTTGGTTCGTGTCCCCCACCGAGTAACCCGAGCCACCCCCTCTCCGGAGGTCCGACCCGGTCTCCCCGGCGGCGAACACAAGATTACACACCCCCAAAACCCACCCAAACAGGGGGGTCCCCAAACCACAAAACCCCAGCTCAAAGCGCTTTATCCCGCCGAGCCTCGCTGATGCGCCCCTCAGAGCACCGGGAGCAGAGTCCGAAGCTCGTACGGAGTCACCTCGCTGCGGTAGTTGTCCCACTCGACCCGCTTGTTGCGGAGGAAGAAGTCGTAGACGTGCTCACCGAGCGCCTCGGGCAGCAACTCGGAGCGCTCCATCTCCCCCAAGGCCTCACCCAGGTTCTGCGGCAGCTCCGGGTACCCGGCGGCCTTGCGCTCGGCGTCGGACAGGCTCCAGATGTTGTCCTCGGCGGGCGGGGGCAGCTCGTAACCCTGCTCGATGCCTTTCAGCCCGGCCGCGAGGATCACCGAGTACGCCAAGTACGGGTTACACGCCGAATCCGGAGTGCGGATCTCCACGCGACACGACGACGCCTTGCCCGGGGAGTACATGGGAACCCGCACCAACGCCGAACGGTTCGCCCTACCCCACGACACCGTTGTGGGAGCCTCCCCGCCCTGGATGAGTCGCTTGTACGAATTCACCCACTGGTTCGTGACCGCGGAGATCTCCCGCGCATGGTGCAGCAGGCCCGCGACGAACGCCTTACCGGTGGCGGACAGCTCGTACGGATCCTCCGGGCTGTGGAACGCGTTTCGATCCCCCTCGAACAGCGACACGTGCGTGTGCATGCCCGACCCGGGCTGATTACTGAACGGCTTGGGCATGAAAGTGGCGCGCACGCCCTGCATGAGCGCGACCTCCTTGATGACGTAGCGGAACGTCATCACGTTGTCGGCCATCGTCAGCGCGTCCGCATAACGCAGATCGATCTCCTGCTGACCTGGCGCGCCCTCGTGGTGGGAGAACTCGACGGAGATCCCCATCTCCTCCAAAGCCTCGATGGCATGGCGGCGGAAATGAGTGGCCGTGGCGTGACTGGCCTGATCGAAGTACCCACCGTTGTCGGCGGGCTCGGGCTCCCGCCCGTCCATAGGCAGGTTCGCCAGGAGGAAGAACTCGATCTCCGGATGCACATAGCACGTGAAACCCGCCTCGCTCGCCTTGGCGAGCTGGCGCCGCAACACATGCCGCGGATCCGCCCACGACGGCGACCCGTCCGGCATCGCGATGTCACAGAACATCCGCGCCGAATAACGCTCGCCGTCCTCGGTTTCCCACGGCAACACCTGGAACGTGGAGGGATCCGGTTTGGCGATCATGTCGGACTCGTACACCCGGGCGAAGCCCTCGATCGCCGAACCGTCGAACCCGATGCCCTCGGAGAACGCGCCCTCGAGTTCGGCGGGAGCCACAGCGACCGACTTCAGAAAACCGAGGACGTCGGTGAACCACAGTCGCACGAACCGGATGTCCCGCTCCTCCAGCGTGCGCAGCACGAATTCCTGCCGGCGATCCATGTCGCGACCCTATGCGCGCAGTGTTAAAGCCATGTTTCAAGACCGCTTCCGCCCCCTGTAGGGGTGACACCCGACCTTCTCACCACGGCGAGAAACGCCCGGATACCGTAAACCGCATGCAACTCCGCCGGCTCGCACAAGTCCTTCTCGCCGCGCTTGCCACGTCCGCTTCGCTGACGGCTTGCTCGGGCAACCCCGACAACACGGGACCGTTGCCGGAAGGACAGCGGTTGGTGGACGCGGCGGCCGAGAACCTGCGTGACCTGACGAGTGTGGCCTTCGAGCTCGACATCAGCGGAGCGATACCGGGCCTGCCAGTACGGAAGATCGAGGGCGTCGCCTCGCGGACGGAAAGCCCGAACGGCACCGCCAGCGGCGACGCCGACATGCAGCTCGAAACCGAACGCGTCCGGTACGAATTCGCCCTCGACAGTGACGTTCTCCGACTGACCGACTCGGACGGCGAGACAGTGGAGAAGGCGATGCCGGACACCTACACCCCCGCGCGCCTACTCGACCCCGAACAAGGAATGCGGCAGCTGCTCACCGAGGCCGAGGGACTCGAAACCGAGACGCGCGAGCAACTCGGCGACGTCGAGACCTACCGCGTCGACGGCGATCTCTCGCGGGAGGCGATCTCGGCCGTGGTGCCGGCCGTGCACGACGACGTGGACGTCAAGTTCTGGATCGCGGACGGCACCGACCAGCTCATGAGGATCTGGATTCAGGTGCCGCCGCGCAAGGAGAACGAGGGCGCGGTGCAGGTGCAACTGGTGCTCACCGAGCACAACACGGCCGAAGCCTCCACAGCCTCCGCTCGGCGTTCCTGAGCTCTCGACGGGATTCCCCCGCGAAACGACACCGTCCGCGCCCCCGCACTCATCCGCAGCGAGTGCCCTCCGGCGGCAGGGTTCCCTCCACGAGGTAGGCCGTGCCCGCCTCGTCGACACACTGGTTGCCCGCCGTCAGAAACGCCGTGTGCTGGGCGCCTTCGAACGTGAGCAGCCTGCCGCCGATCGCCTCGGCGAGATTGACCCCCGCCTGGTACGGAGTGGCCGGATCGTCGGTCGACGAGATCACCAGCGCCGGTGGGATGCCTTCGACGTCGGGCAGGTGAGGCTCGGATGTGTGCTCGACCGGCCAGAACGCGCACGCGTCCCTGGCCGATGACGGAGGCAGACCGGGATCGAGGAACTCGGCCAGTTCCAGGTACCGCGCCTGCGCTTCCTCGATCTTCGCCTGGTCGGTCACGGGCGGATCGTCGACGCAGCGGATGGCGACGAGTCCCTCCTGCGTGGAGGAGTACTTCCCGTCCGGGCCACGCTCGTAATACGTGTCGGCCAACGCCATCAACATGGCACCGTTGTCCTGCTTCAGACCGTTCAGCCCCTGATTGAGCGTGGGCCAGAGCTGCTGACTGTAAAGCGCCGCCACGGTGCCGGTGGTGGCGTCGTCGTACGTCAGAACCCGGCCGTCGGGCAACGTCACTGGCTCGTCCAGCAGCGGCCTGACGAGTCCCTGGTACGCCTCCACCGCCTTGCCCGAGTCCCGGCCGAGCGCGCAGTCGTTCCGGGACACACACCACTCGACGAACCTGTCGAAGGTGTTGCCGAAGCCCTCGGCCTGCCCGACGAGCGAGTCCAGCATGTCCTGCTCGGGGTCGATCGCACCGTCGAGGAGCAATGCGCGGACGTTGCCAGGGAAGGTCTCGGCGTAGGTGTAGCCGATCCGGGTGCCGTAGGAATATCCCAGGTAGGTCAGCTTCTCGTCACCGAGCGCCGACCGCATGACGTCGATGTCGCGCACCACGTCACGGGTACCGAGGTTGGCGAGCATCTCCTCCCCGTGTTCGGTGCGCTCGGCACACGAACGAGCGAACTCCTTGGCATCCTGTTCGGCGTCGGCGACGTCGTCGACACCGTCCATGCTGCTGGTGTCGGCGCGGTCGGCGTCCATCTCGGCGTCGGTGCGGCACTCGATCACCGGCTCGCTGGCGCCGATACCCCGCGGGTCGAAGCCCACGAGGTCGAAACGTTTCCCCAGCTCGGTGTTCGCGATCGTGCCCGCCAGCTGGGCCGCCGTCATCATCCCGGAACCACCCGGACCACCGGGGTTCAACACCAGCGAACCGATCCGCTGATCGGGATCGCTCGCCTGTTTGCGCAGCAACCCGACGTTGATGGTCTTCCCCTGCGGGGCCTCGTACGACAACGGCACGGTGAGCCTTGCGCATTCCAGCCCGTCGCCGGAGAAGACCTGCCGCGCCATCGCGTCGTCGGCGTACGGCTCACAGTCACCCCAGTCCAGCTGCTGGGCGTAGAAGTTCTCGAACCCCTCGGGCACCGGGCCCGCGGGTGCCTTCGTTTCCTCCGCGCCGTCCGAACCCGAACAGGCCACCGACGAAAGAAGGACGAGGCTCGCCGCCAAGGACAGGTAGCGTTTCCTGGTGCGCACGACTGTGATCGTGCCATTGTCAACGGGGAACCGGGGCACTCCCGGCTACGTTGGGCGTGGCGGGTTGGCATGGCCGTGCCGAGCAGAGGAGGACCACAAGGTGGCGTTGTTGAGCCGGGTCGGAACGAAACTGAAACGGCTGCTGTCGCGCCCTGCCAGCGTGGACCTGGCGCGGTACGAAGCCCTCCTCCCCCGCATCGGTGAGCTGGAACCCGAGCTGGAGAAGCTGTCCGACACCGAACTCACCGAACGCGCGGCCGAGCTCAGAAACGCCGAGAAGGCTCCCGACAATCCCGACGACGTGTTGGTCGAGGTGTGTGTCCTGGGCCGCGAGGCCGCGCGGCGCACGTTGGGAGAACGCCCCTTCGACGTGCAACTGCTGGGCACGATGGGACTGCTCACCGGGCACGTCGTGCAGATGGCCACCGGTGAGGGCAAGACGTTGGCGGGCGCGCTGGCCGCCGCCGGATACGCCCTTCAGGGCAAACGGGTGCACCTCATCTCGGTGAACGACTACCTCGCTCGCCGCGACGCGCAGTGGATGCGCCCCGTCTACGACGCGCTCGGTGTGTCGGTGGGCTGGGTCGAGCCCTCGTCGACCTCCGACGAACGCCGGGACGCCTACCACAGTGAGGTCTGCTACGGCGCGGTCAGCGAGATCGGCTTCGACGTGCTGCGCGACCGGCTCGTGACGTCGGTGGACGACCTCACGCAGACGGAACCGGAGGTCGCCATCGTCGACGAAGCCGACTCGGTGCTCGTGGACGAAGCGCGGGTTCCGCTGGTGATGGCGGGCTCGGTGGACGCGGGCGTGGCCGACGAGGAGGTCGCGCGGATCGTGGGCCGGCTCAGGGAAGGCCTGCACTACGAGACCGACCCCGACGGCCGTAACGCGTGGCTGACGGCGGCGGGTGCCTCGGTGGTCGAGAAAGCGCTCGGCGGCATCGACCTCTACGGCGAATCGGGCTCCGACCGCCTCGCGGCGGTGAACGCGGCCCTGCACGCACACGCGCTGTTGACGAGAGACGTCGACTACCTGATCCGAGACGGCAAGGTGCAGCTCGTCAACGCCTCTCGGGGCCGAGTGGCCGAGTTGCAGCGATGGCCCGACGGCCTCCAGGCCGCCGTGGAGGCGAAGGAACAGCTACCGCCGTCCGAACACGGCGAGATCCTCGACTCGATCACCGTGCAGGCCCTGATCGCGCGGTATCCGCAGGTGGCGGGGATGACCGGCACGGCCGTGGCCGTGGCCGAGCAGCTGCGCGAGTTCTACAAGCTCGAGGTCGCGGTCATCCCGCCGAACACCCCGAACATCCGAGAAGACCAGCCGCACCGCGTGTTCGTCACTCCGCGCCACAAGCTCAGGGCGATCGTGGAGGAGATCCGCCAGGTGCACGAGACCGGCAGGCCGATCCTGGTGGGCACCCAGGACGTGGCCGAGTCGGAGGAGCTGGCGGAGAAGCTACGCAAAGCCGGCCTGGAATGCGTGGTGCTCAACGCGCGCAACGACGCCGAGGAGGCCTCGGTGATCGCCCAGGCCGGTGTCCACGGCGCGATCACGGTGTCCACGCAGATGGCGGGCCGGGGCACCGACATCCGGCTCGGCGGCGCCGACGGCGCGGACGCCGAACGCGTGGCGGAACTCGGCGGGCTCCACGTCATCGGCACGGCGCGCTACCCGAGCAGCAGGCTCGACGACCAGTTGCGTGGCCGCGCGGGACGACAGGGCGATCCTGGCAGTTCGGTGTTCTTCGCCAGTCTCGGCGACGAACTGGTGCTGGCACACGCCCCCGACATCCCGGACGGCATCCCCAGCGACCCGGACACGGGAGAGATCACGGACGCGGCGGCTCATCGGCAGATCAACCATGCCCAACGTGTCGCCGAGGGCGTCGACCTGGAGATACACCGCAACACGTGGCGATACACCAGGCTCATCGAGCACCAGCGCGCCGAGCTGCTGACCTACCGCGACGAGATACTGCGCACCGAGAAGGCCACCGCGCTGCTGCGGGAGGCCGAGCCGGACCGGTGCGCCGAGCTCGCCGAATCGGTGGGCGAGGACACGCTCGATCGCGTGTGTCGCGAGATCGTGTTGTTCCACCTGGACCAACTGTGGGCCGATCACCTGGCTTTTCTGACCGAGGTGCGCGAAACCATCCACCTGCGGGCGCTGGCGAAGGAGGCCCCGCTGGACGAGTTCCACCGCACGGCCATCCCGGCGTTCCGCAAGATCCGCGACGAGTTGGAGAAGCGCTCGGCCAAGACACTGGTGAAGGCCGACGTCGCCGATGAGGGGATCGACCTGGCCCGGGCCGGGGTGCGGAGACCGACCTCCACGTGGACCTACCTCGTGCAGGACAACCCGTTCGACTCCGACGCCGAACAAGCACTCAAGAAGGTGAGGAGCACACTGCGCAAGAAGCGCTCCTGACCGGGTGGGTGAGAATGAGGGCATGCCACAACTGCGCATCGCCCTGGCCCAGGTGAACACCACCGTCGGTGACCTGAGCGGCAACTCCGACCTCGTCGTCGAGTGGACACGGCGGGCCGCGGCGGAGGACGCCCACGTCGTGGTCTTCCCCGAGATGACGCTGCCGGGTTACCCGGTGGAGGACCTCGCGCTGCGGAGCGCGTTCACCGAGGCGTCCCGAACGGCCGTCACCGAACTCGCCCGCACCGTGGCCGACGCCGGGTACGGCGATGTCTGCGTCGTCGTCGGCTACCTCGACGCCGACGAGGGTGGACCCCGTAACGCCGTCGCCGCGTTGTACCGGGGCGAGGTCGTGGCCACGCAGTACAAGCACCACCTGCCCAACTACGGCGTGTTCGACGAGCGCCGGTACTTCGAACCGGGCACAGCGCTCACCGTGCTGCGCGTGCACGGCGTCGATCTCGGCATGGCGATCTGCGAGGACCTGTGGCAGGAGGGCGGCCCCGTGACGGCACTGGGCGCATTCGGCGTGGACCTGGTGCTCGCGCCGAACGCCTCGCCGTACGAGCAGGGCAAAAGTGACATCCGGCTGCCGTTGGTGACTCGACGTGCCGCCGAGGCGAAGGCCCCGGTGGTCTACACCAACCTAGTCGGCGGGCAGGACGACCTGGTGTTCGACGGTGGATCGATCATCGTCGACGCGGACGGGGTGCTGCTGGCCCGGGCGCCGCAGTTCACCGAACACCTGCTCGTCGTGGACCTCGACCTGCCGGAGCGGCGGCGAACGAGGAGCGAGACCGGGGTGGAGGGTTTCGCCGTGCGGCACCGCGTACTCAGCGACACGCCGCTCGACCCCTACCCGGTCACGTACCGGCCCGAGCTCGCCGAACCGCTGTCCGACGAGGCGGAGATCTGGTCGGCCCTGGTCACGGGCCTACGGGACTACGTCCGCAAGAACAACTTCCGTTCGGTCCTCCTCGGATTCTCCGGTGGGATCGACTCGGCCGTGGTGGCCGCGCTCGCCGCCGACGCGCTCGGAGGCGACGCCGTGCACGGGGTGTCGATGCCGTCGAAGTACTCCTCCGCGCACTCGCGTTCCGATGCCGCCGACCTCGCGCGCCGTCTCGGCTGCCATTTCCGGGTGGAATCGGTGGAGAACATGGTCGCGGCCTACGTCGACCAGCTTCGGCTCGAAGGGGTGGCCGAGGAGAACATCCAGGCGCGGGTGCGCGGCATGCTGCTGATGGCGCTGTCCAACCTGAATGGCCACCTGGTCCTGGCGACGGGCAACAAGACCGAGCTGGCGGTGGGGTACTCCACGATCTACGGCGATGCCGTCGGCGGGTTCGCACCGATCAAGGACGTGTTCAAGACACAGGTGTGGGAACTGGCCCGCTGGCGCAACGCGGAAGCCGAGAAACGCGGGGAGACACCACCGATCCCGCCCAACTCGATCACGAAACCACCGTCGGCGGAGCTGCGGCCCGGCCAGCTCGACACCGACTCACTGCCCGATTACGCGTTGCTCGACGACATCCTCGACAACTACGTGGGAGGCGATCGCGGGTTCGCCGACCTGCTGGAGGCGGGATTCGACGCGGAGACCATCGACCGTGTGGTGCGGATGGTGGACCGTGCCGAATACAAACGCAGGCAGTACCCGCCCGGTCCCAAGATCACCTTCAAGGCGTTCGGCCGCGACCGCAGGCTGCCCATCACCAGCGCCTGGCGTGAGGCTCACTGACCTTCTTCGTCGGAAACCGTCCTCCGGCCGGGCACGAACCCGCCTCATCCCGCCTCACCGGATCGCCGCGGTGTCCACGGCTTCAGCCACGGCGTCTCGGGCCAACCCTCGGCGGCGGCCATCAGCGGGAACGCCGTGGCACCGTCGAGGGATTCCCGGATGATGTCGGCATGACCGGCGTGCCGGGCGGTCTCCTCGATGAGATGCAACAACACCCACCGCACCGACCAGGCGTCGACGTCGTCCGGGAACCACGGCACGTCCCGCGGCACGGGCACCGGACGGCTCAGATCGTCGATGCCGACGATGATCCGCTCGGTGCGGGTGGCCACCGTCTCGTACTCGCCGATGAGGTCGGCGAGGGTTTCCCAGGGCTCCAAACGCAGGTCGTCACCGGGATCGGTGATCTCGTCCCCCACCACCAGGTCCAGCCAGGCACGTTCGGTGTGGCTGACGTGTTTGATGATGCCGCCCACACTCAGCGAACTCACCGTGGGCGTGGCCCTGATCTGCTGTTCGGTCAGCCCATACGCGGTCAGACACAGTACGTAGCGCTGCTGCGCGAGGTAGTCGAGCAGGCCCTCGCGCTCATCGGCGACCGGACCGGTCATTCCGGGCATGGCCCGACCCTCTCCCGCGCGCGATCGCGTCGAGACGCCCCGAAGGGCCGCGTGACGCCCTTGCCGAGTACATAGGCCGCGCCCACGGCGAGCAACGCGGAACCCGTGACGATCTGCACCCGCACCGCCAAGCCCACGAACCACCCGAGGGCGAACCACCCGAGGACGATAACCACCGCCCAGGTGGCGAGCTGGATCACGAACAGCGTCCAAACGGCCGTACGCCACCGGCCGTGCCACCACGCCGCCACTATCGCGGGACTGACGAGATACTGCACGGCCGGCAACAACACCGAACCCTGGACGGTGCGTTCGACCGGCGAGTCGCACAGACCGGACGGCGTGGGCACGCATTCCGGAGGGAACGCCGCCCGTAACAGCAGGAACACGCCGGATGCGAACAGCACAGCCACGGTGAGCCTGCTCAACCAGTGCACGGGTGCGATGCGCAGCAGCGGAGGAGAGACCACGACGAAGGCGCCCCCGGCGACCCAGTCGGCGACACGGAACACGTCCCGGTACGGCTGGTGCTCGGCAAGCAGATACGCCGGGAGCACGCGCCACGGAGACAGGGCCGTGTCGAGCAGGAACTCGGCGAGAAACCCCAGATGAGCCACGGCGCCGAGAAGCATCAGCACCGCGGTGAGCCTGCGCACCGCGGGCAACGGCGGCGCGGCACGGTGCTGAGCTGACAGCATGGCGAGTTACATACCACGCATCACGCTTTCGTGGTAGTCGACCGGTCACTCTGAGCGGTCGACACGCTCGTTGTGAAGCTCGTCGCAGCGCACTTGGGGAGTATTTCAAGCCAATGGGACGCTGGTAGGCGCAAACGATCCACGACCCGGGGACCGGCGAACGGCCTCGAGGGAAGGACGGTCGACAGCGATGTCACAGGACAATGCGCAACCCGCGCCCCAGGACTCGGCGGAAACCCCCGCCCCCTACGGTGCCGCACCCGGCACACCCGCCGAATCGGCGACGCCGCCGCGTAAACGAGTCCGCATCCACCATCTGCGGGAGCTGAAAGAGCGGGGCGAGCCCTGGCCCATGCTCACCGCCTACGACACCTACACAGCCCGACTGTTCGACGAGGCGGGCATCCCGGTGCTGTTGGTGGGCGACTCGGCCGCCAACACGGTGTACGGCTACGAATCCTCGCTGCCGATCACGGTGGAGGAGATGCTGCCACTGGTCCGGGCCGTGACGCGCTCGGTGTCGAAGGCACTCGTGGTGGCCGACCTGCCGTTCGGCTCCTACCAGGTGTCCCCCGAGCAGGCCGTGGCCACTTCGGCACGGTTCATGAAGGAAGGCCGCGCCCACGCCGTCAAACTGGAGGGCGGCCGAAAGTTCGCGCCTCACGTGGAAGCGGTGACCACGGCCGGTGTCCCGGTGATGGGCCACATCGGCTTCACCCCACAGAGCGAGCACAACCTCGGTGGCTATCGCGTCCAAGGCCGCGGTGACACGGGCGACGCCCTCATCGCCGACGCTCTGGCCCTGCAGGACGCGGGCGCGTTCGCGGTGGTGATGGAGATGGTGCCCGCCGAGATCGCCAAGCAGATCACCCATGAACTGCACATCCCCACCGTGGGCATCGGGGCGGGACCGGACTGCGACGCGCAGGTGCTCGTGTGGCAGGACATGGCCGGGCTGCGCACCGGCCGCGTACCCAGGTTCGTCAAGCAGTACGCCGACCTGGCCGGAGAGCTGACCAACGCGGTGAAGACGTTCGCCGAGGAGGTACGCGGAAGGACGTTCCCCACACCCGAGCACACATTCCACTGAGCGACACTGCTATGAACGACCCGGCGCCTTCGACGGTGCCGGGTCGTCGGGTGGAAGGTGTCGAGATGTCGGAAACCGGGTCACAGACCAAGCCGGAACCGCTGTATCCAGCGATCGCTCCGCACGAACAGGGCATGTTGGACGTCGGGGACGGCAACCATGTGTACTGGGAGGTCAGCGGCAATCCCGAGGGCAAACCCGTGGTGGTGTTACACGGCGGTCCCGGTAGCGGCAGCAACCCCCTCACCCGCAGACACTTCAACCCTTCCGTGTACCGGATCGTGCAGTTCGACCAGCGCGGGTCGGGCCGCAGCACACCTCACGTGAGCGACCCCGACGTCGACCTGTCGGTCAACACCACCTGGCACCTCGTGGCCGACATGGAGAAGCTGCGCGAACATCTCGGCATCGACTCCTGGCAGGTGTTCGGCGGCTCGTGGGGCGCCACGCTCGCACTGGCCTACGCCGAGAAACACCCGTCCCGGGTCAGTGAGCTCGTGCTGCGGGGAGTGTTCACCGCCCGAGCCTCCGAGCTCGACTGGCTCTACAACGGCGGCGCCGGACACCTATTCCCCGAGCAGTGGCAGCGTTATGTGGAAGTGGTGCCGCCGTCGGAGCGGGACGACCTGCTCGCGGCCTACCGGGCACTGGTCGACGGGCCCGACCGGGCCGTGGCCGAACGGGCGGCCGTGGCGTGGAGCGCGTGGGAGGGCGCGATCGTCTCGACCATCCCCCAGCCGAGTTTCCTCGCCAGCTACAGCGCACCGGCCTTCGCGGTGCCGTTCGCGCGGATCGCGTTGCATTACTTCACGCACCGCGCATGGTTGGCCGAAGGCCAACTGCTGCGCGACGCCCACCGCCTCGCGGGTATCCCCGGCCGCATCGTGCAGGGTCGCTACGACGTCGTCTGCCCTCCGACCACGGCGTACGAACTGCATCGGGTGTGGCCGGACTCGACGTTGACCATCCTGGAGAACGCCGGACACGCCGTGACCGATCCTGGCGTGCTCATGGCGCTGCGGAACGCCACCGACACCTTCGCCGGTCGGCGATGACGACCGTGACCGCGCTATCGCGCCCCGAGGTCGGCGAAGGCCGCTGAAAGCTCCTTCCGAGCCTCGACCAACGACGGGCCGTACCAGTTGAGCAGCCGCCCGGACACCAACACGTACGGCACCCCGGGAAAATGATCGGGCCCGTCGGCGTCGGTGAACTCGTACGGCTCGTCGGGCAGGACCAACAGGTCCGCCTCTCCCCTGTCGAAACGGGCACGCAGGTCGTCCAACGTCGGCCGCGGATACCGGTCGGCGTCCTCGGGGTCGTCGGCGTAGACGTTGTGGACCCCGAGCCTGCGCAGGATGTCCCCTCCGAAGGTGTCGCGGCCCAGCACCACCCACGGTTTACGCCACACCGGGACCACAGCCCGCGCCCGTATCGACTGGGTCTCCCGCCACGTGTCCTCGGACTCGACGAGCCACGCGGGCGCCTCCACTTCGAACACCCGCGTGAACAACGTCCGCAACGACTCCAACGCCATGGGCACCGTCTCGGGCGCCGCCATCGCCCACACGGGCACGCCCGCTTCCCGGAGCCTGCGCACGTCCTCGAGGCGGTTCTCCTCCGAGTTGCCCAGCACCAGGTCGGGCGCGCAGTCGAGCACAGCGTCGACCTTCGGGTACTTCGACCCGCCCACCCGCGCCACGTCCAGGTCGGCGGGATGCGTGCAGTAATCCGTGGCCCCGACCAAGACGTCCGGCACGGTCGTGGCCACCGCCTCCGTCAGCGACGGCACCAGCGACACCACCCGCTTCGGCGGCCCGGACAGCGGAACCTCGGCACCCAGATCGTCTTTCACGCCCTGTACCCCATCAGCTCGTCGATCAGCCCGTCAACCAGCTCGTCGTCCCGCTCGTCCTCACTGCTCGTCGAAATCCTCCCCCTCCCATTCGGCCTCTTCCTTGTCGGCCCGTTTGGTACGTTCACGGGCGATCTCCAGAGCACGCCGGGCGGTGGCCTCGTCCGGGTACGGCCCCATAAGGTCGATGGCTCGCGACAACTCGCCGTGTTCGACCTCGCCGGTCCGCGTGTTGTACCACCAGCCCGACGGTGGGTTCGGGTCCTTGCGTTTGGCTGCCATGTCGTCAGCGTCGCATGGACCGCTCAACGACGGTAGCGGTACGGGATCTCCGTCGGTTCGTCACCCGTGGGGCCGAACTCCGGTTCCACCGAGTCGCCGGGTGACTGCTCACCCTCGGCTCGTGCCTCCTGGACTCCCCGGACCTCCGCTGTCTTCCCGCCGGCTTCGGCCGAGTCGTCGAACCAGCCGCGTCCACCGTCGGAACCGGTCGGCATGTCAGGCCCGGCCGACTGCGTGGGCTCCACGGACCCGGGTGGTTGCGACACCGGCGGCTGGGGCACAGACGGCTGGGACACGGGTGGCTGTGACACGGACGGCGCGGTGGGCGGTGGCGGTAGTGGCGGCGCCGTGGCAGCGCGGGTGGGAGTGGTGGTGCGCCACACCGGCTGCGGGCCGATGTTCATCGGTGCCGCTCCCGGTTGCGCTCGCCTCCGCTCGACTTGGCCGTTTTCCGGAGTGGCCGCGGTTTTCTCGGCTTCCCCGGCTTCCTCGACTTCCCCGCCCTCACCGGCCTTGCCGGACTCACCTGGCTCGCCGGAGCGACGCAGGATCGGATCGAGACACGGCACGAGCACCACGGTGCTCTCCGGGTCCTCCACGCGCCGACCGGTGCGATCGCGGTAGACCAGCTCGCCGTCGGCATCGAGCTCCACGAGGTAACCGGCCTCGGCGAGCTGCTCCTCGTCGAGGTCGACCAGACGCTCGGACCGGGAAGGCACCACGCGATAAGTCGGCCACGACAAGCCACCGTGGACCTCGTGGAACTGGGTGAGTAACGACGCCATCTGCTGCTGCCAGGGCAACGGCATGTTCTCGGCCAACGAACGCGGCAGCACCACGTAGTTCTCCGTGACCCCCGGTGCGCCCTCGCCGAGCCGATCGGCCAACGGTGTACTCGAGGCAGGAGGACGCGCCTGACGGACCGGACGTGCCGGCTGCGGCATGTCGAACATGGCTTCGACATCCAACGCCTGCGGCACCACGACCGGGCTCTTCGCCCTTCTGCGCCTACCCCACTTCCTGGCCACGCGCCTCCTCCTCACACACCCGGCCGCACCGCCTGCGGCACAAGACCCGGCTCGTCCCAGGAGATCGCCCGCGTGTGCACAGGAACCCCGGACTGCTGCGCCTCCACGATCTCGCCGTTGCCCAGATACATGGCGACGTGGTGAATGGTCGTCGGATCGGACGAGTCGTACGCCCAGAACACCAGATCACCCGGCTGCGCCTCCTCCACGGGCAACATCGCGCCCGCCCGGTACTGGTCCTTGGACACTCGTGGCAGCAGGATGCCCGCCGACTCGTACGCCCGCATCATCAGTCCGGAACAGTCGTAAGCATCCGGACCCTCCGCGCCCCACACGTAGGGGTCGCCCTGCTCGGACAACGCGAACTCGATGGCCCGGCCCGCCTCTTCGTTGGGAGGCAACGCCGCGCCCAGTCCCTGACCACAACCGGTGGCGTCGGGCACCTCGCCCAGGGTTTCGACCAGGTACACCGCCATCGGCTCCCAACGGTGATAGCGATCGGGAAACGCCGAACGCTCCACCGCCTGTGCCGCGTCACCGGGCCGCATGCCCTCCCAGTCGGGAATCGACTCCAAGACGTCGTAGAACTTGTTGACCGCGTAGGCCGGGTCGGTGACCTGGTCGGGCGTGCCCCAACCCATAGACGGTCGCATTTGGAAGATGCCGAGGGAGTCACGGTCGCCGTAGTTCAGATTGCGCAGTCCCGACTCGGTCATGCCCGCTTGGATGGCGACCTGCCATGCCCTCGGCGAGAGGTCACGCTCCCGGCCCAGGGAGATGATGAGCGACACCGTGTCCAACTGTTCGTCGGTGAGCTCGGCCGCGTCGCTCGCGCCTCGGTCCGCCTGCCCGGGCTGGGTGGGGCCGAGCGCGGCATTGCAACTGAGCGACGTGGCGTACGCCGGCGCGCGTCGACTGTCGAGCACCATCACCATCCCCGCCGCCACCAACACGGTCGTGGTCGCGGCGGCGACGAATCCGATCAATAATCCGGCCCGCATTCCGACCTCACCCGCTGTCCTCGCTGTAGTCGGTGACTCGCCACCCGGTGTCGGTCTCGATGACGGTGACCAGCAAAGCCGGTCCGTCGGTAGTGATCTTGACTTGTACTGAACTGGTGTAGGACTCGTGCGCCTCCGGAGCGCCCACGACCTTGGTGGCCGCGATGTTGTCCGGGTCGACCGTACGAAGCTGGGGTAGGAACTCCTCCGTGGTGTAGGGGCTCATTCCTTCGAGCCACGTATCCACGGACCCGTCCTCGGGCGGTGTCAGCCAGGCCGCGACCCACTGCTCCGCGACCCGAAGCGCCTCGGGCGCGGGCTCCGCCGAGGTGGGAGTGACAAGTGGTTCGGACAACCTGGTGGGCAGGGTCTCGCGGTCGAGCGTCGGGTCCGCATCCTCGTCGGACCCGCTCGGTGCGCTGTCCGTCGTGGACTCGGGCCTACCGGCCGAGGCCGCACCGACACCACCGTCGCCCGCCAGTCTCGGCACGAGCATGCCCGCGGCGATCATGATCGCCGCGACCAGGATGATCGTGCCCACGAGATGAGTGGGCGAACGCATCGGCCAGCCCCACAACCGCCGATACACCGCGGCCCGACCCCGGTTGGTGCGAATGGGCATCCCGACCCCCTAACGGACCACGCGGTCGGTGTCGCGGTCGTCCCGGACCTCCAGGCCCCGCGACGGCCGGTACAGCACGAACACGGGTTTGCCCGCCACCAACTCGTGCTCCACGCGCCGGGGCTGCGGCACCGCCACCCCCGCCGGGGCCGCGTCCTGCACCACCGGAGGCGGTGTCGGCGACTCCACACCGTCCGACGACAGCCGCGACGGCACCACCACCGGGTCGGAGTCGTACCGGTCCCAACCGTGGTCGGCCACGGATGGCGAATCGACCCGGCGGCCTCCGCCGGAGAGCACCGTCACCGGCTCGCGTGTGCCCATGTAGTCGCCCGGTGATCGGCTCGGGGGGTACCCGGCGAACACACCGGTCTCGTCGTTCCCACCCGCGGGCAACGCCGCCCGATCCCCGGACGACCACAGAGTCGCGGGATGCGCGCCCGAACCCGACCTGGTGTCGAGCCGCTCGGCCGTGGCCACCACCGTCGCTTCCGGACGGTTACGACCACCCGCGAGCACACCACCCGTGCCACGCGTGGCGGCACCGCCCTCGGCGGCGTCCTCCTCGGCGACCGTCTTCCAGAACTCGTCCTGGGGGCTGGGCTGGTCGGCGTTGCGGCGGAAGCGCGAGAACAACCCACCACGGGGACTCGGCACGGCGGCACCGACCATGCCCACCGACATCTCCACCATCTGCCACAACCGCTTGCCCGGCCTGCCCACCATGAACAGCAGAACGGTGATCAACCCGGCGATGACCATCTGCGTCAGCATCGACAGCGAACCGCCCGCCGAGAAGATCGCCCGCAGCAGCAGTGCCTGCACGCCCGCGAGCACCGACAGCACGAGCAGGTTGAACGCCACCGTGCCCACGACTCTGCCCACCCGCCGCAGGATGTCGTGGTGCAGGATCGCGACGAGCCCGATCAGCGGCGCCGTCAACGTGAACAGCCGCACCAGGATCTGCGCCAACAGCACGGCGGCCTTGGCGAACAACTGAAACAGCGCGTAACACAGGCTTTGGAGGAACGCGAGGAAACCCACACCCGTACGGCTGCCGTCCTCGCCGGTGAAGTAGCCGGTGGCGGGGCCGAGTTGGTTCGCGATCGCCTGGTACTCGGCCTTCTTCTCCTCGATCAACGCCTCGTCGGCGTCGTCGCCGTTACGCATCTCCTCCCACGTGAACGCCTGCGCGTCCAGCAGCTCCCTGCCGTATTCCTCGGCCTGCGGCGAGTCGGGCGAACCGAACTCGCCACGCAACCAGTTGTTGTAGACCACCTCGTTGTGCAGGTCGGTGGGCAGGACATCACGGACAATCCGGTTCTCCGCCTCGTCCACGAATCCGGCCTGGATGTTCGTGGTGGTCTGCACGATCGCGTTGTCGATCTCGTCGTAGTAGCGCAGCAACGCCATGGAGGACGCCGCCAACCACACACCGCCGAGCGCGAACAACGCGCGTTTGCTCACCGTGGACAGATCGCCCCGCCAGATGTTGCGGAAGAGCAGGATCGCCAACAGCAGCGCGGCCAGCCCGAACAGCTGGGTGTAGACGTTGTCGTACACCGTCTTCGCGCCCTCGGAAACGGCGTTGTAGATGGGGTTGAGCAGACCGCCTTCCAGCACCGTGTAGTGCAGGGAGTTGGTGGCTCCGACGATGTTCTTGGCGATGTTGAACAGCTGGTTGCCCGTCCACGTGTCGATGGTGGACTCGGGCGAACCGAGACTCAGCGCGCCGCTGTCGCAGTCGTAGACGTGCCACACCATGCCGGCGTAGCTGTAATCGAGGTAGGCGCTGCCGTCCTCGCCATTACCTGCAGGGGGGTCTATCGCCCCCACCATGCCCGCACCGGGACGTTCGGGGTTCGGTGCCTCACAGCCATTCTGCGCCGAGGCGGGTGCGGTGAGCGTCAACTGGAGCCCCAGCACCGCCACCACCATCGCCAGTGCGGGACCTCGCCGTCGCACAGGTCCGCCACGACGGCGCGTCCGAACGGCCCGCCACGCCCACGCGCAGCAGGCCACGGCCACCAACGTCATGATCGTGTTCATGCCGCACCCCTGCCGGTGCCGCCCTTACCGGCTCCCGCGTGCTCCTTCTCCTTCGGCCGGTCGGCGCCACCTGGATCGTCGTCCTGGGGACCGTCCCCGTCACGCCCGGTACCGGCATCGGACTCCGCGCCGATCGCCTCCTTCAGCACGGCCTCCTCGGTGAGCCCGACCTCCAGCTCCGCCGCGCGTTCCAGCTCCTCGTCGAGCTCGTCGCCGGGCGGTTCACCGGAGAACCCGACGGGTGGCACGGTCTCGGCACTCGCGGCGCCGGCCGAGTCCGCAGCCTCCCCGGCATCTCCGGCATCCCCAGCGTCCTCGGCATCCTTGTCGGCCTCCTTGTCGGCCTTGGAAGGTTCGGCCCGGGTGGACTTGCGGTCCTCGGCCGCCGATCCCGGCGTGGTGTCCAACGCGGTGCGGAGGTGGTCGAGATGCGGGCCGGAGAAGTCGACCTTGATGCGTTCCACGCCGCCCGCACCGTCGGCGAAGAGGAACTGCCTGGGCTCGGTGTCACGCTCCACGTCACGCCGCGAACCCGGCCTACGGCCCAGAGCCGCCACCACCTGCTCGTAGCCCACCCCCACGGGGACCTTGAGCAGGCGCAGCGCATCGGCCTGGGTGTCGTCGTCGTCCAGCCGTCCCACGAACACCGAGTCCAGCAGCGCCACGAACCCCTGGATCTTGAGGAAGTCGGCGGGAATCTGAGACGAGAGCAGCACGCGGACGTTCCACTTCCGGGAGTCCCGCGCGAACCGGTTCATCAGCACGCGCCCCGTGGGTACCTCCGACAGGAAGAACGCCTCGTCGATCCAGACGCCCTTGCGCAGTTCCTTCGGCTTCTCGTACACCGACCGCTGGGTGAGCCACGCCGCGAGGTTGAGCATCTCCACGCCGAGTGCCTCGGCGTCGGTCCAGTGCTCCCGGCCCACCCCTTCCTTGGGCAGCGTCAACCCGGCCATCGTCAGCACGGTGAGCCGGTCGTCGCGGGTCTCGGAGTACGGATCCGCGTCGGCCTCCGGGATCAGCAACGACATGCGTTCGCGCAGCTCGTCGAGGAAGTCGGCGACCACGATCGCGTGTTCGTGGTGTTCGCTGGAGTCGCGCCGCAGCGCGTCGATCACCTGTCCCGGGTCTGCGTCGTAGCGGCCCCCCACTCTGCGCACGGCCCGCAACAGCACGATGCGGGTCTGCGGCATGCGCGCCACCTCGTACGGCAGCACTCCGGTGAGCACGTCGAGAACGAGTCGCCTCCGCGTGGCACCGGCGAGTGCGCGCTCACGTCGCCACGCCCGCTCGGGATCGTCCTCGTCCAGGAAGTGTTCGAGCTGCGGCTCGGCCACCACCCGATAAGGGTTGAGGATGCCCGGTTGTGCGTTGAGCAGGTTGATCGGCCGCGCATACGGCCTGATCTCCGGCAGGTCGCACAGTCTCGACAACGGTCCGGAGGGGTCGAGGATCGTCCAGCTCGCGCCCGCCCGCAGTGTCTTGTAGACGATGCCGCCGCCCAGGAACGACTTGCCGCCACCGAGTCCGGCGACCATCGCCGTCAAACCGGAACCGTCGCGGATCTCCTGCGCCATCCACGGGTCCCACGCCACCGGCCTTCGGGTGGCCGTGCAGGTCTCCCCCAACAGGATTCCGCGCCGGTCACCGACCTCCGCCGTCGCGGTGGGCACCGCCGAGGCGGCCCAGACCACCGAACCACGCCGCAGGTAGGCGCCCGACGACAGTGGTTCGCCGGGGATGAATTCCCGCGCCAACGCGTACTGCGCCTCGGGGTGTTCGATGGCGATCTTGGGCTTGTAGAGGTCGAGCAACTGCTGCGCGAGCCGCAGCGCCTCCCGTTCCGTCGAGCCGGACACGGCCAGCCGCCACCACGACCGCACCCGCGTGGCCAGCGCGGTGAATCCGGACGTCATCTCGTCGTCGATCTCCAGCACGCGGGACGCCTGCCGGGCCAACGACTGCGGCGGTTCGAGGTCGTGCTCGTCGGTGTAGTGCTTCACCTGCGAACGGACCTTGTTCATCTGCCGTTGCAGCTCACCGGCGACCTCTTCGGGCGTGCGCACGTAGATGCGGGCCGACCACTCGACGGGAGCGGCCAATCGATCGGAGTGCTGGACCCACGGGTCGTCCACCTCGGGGATCTGCAGACCATGCATCTGCCCCACGGTGAGCACGGCGACGTGTCGGCTCACCCCCGCGTTGGACCCCGTGCGCCCGCGCACCGTGACGGTGGGCGCGTAGGGCTCGCAGTGGAAGTCGGCGGCGTCGGTGAAGCTGGCGAGGTCCTCCGGTTCCCACACCGCCCCCGGTACGGCGGGCAGGTTCCTCGGCGCGGGCAGCCCCAAGGAACAGGAACGGTGCATCAGCCAGGACATCTCCTCGGCGAGCACCGGCCGCCCCTCCAGGCCGGGCGCCCCGATCACCTGGTCGAGATGCTCCACCTCGGAGTCCAGCGCGACCAGCTCGGCGTCCACGGCCTCGGGCAGGATCTTGCGCAGCAACGGCGCCGCTCGCTCGACGGCCCGGTCGACCATGCGACGGGTCTGGACCTGTACCCCCAGGTAGACTTCCTTCTCCGCCATCGACCGGCCCAGCAGCTGCTGCTGTTCGCCCACCAGGTAGTCGTCGAACGACAACGCGCCCGGAATGTCGGCCGGACGGTTGCGTGCGTTGTGGACGTGCGCCTCGGCCCACATCCTGATGGGGTACGGGCGGGTGGTGACACGCAGATGCAACCACCGGCCCTGAAGCTCCGCATACTGGCCCGCGATGGCGGCGATCAGATCGCGACGTTGGGAGTCCGACCGGAACGACCACCGTTGCGGCGCCAGCCGGTACCAGGCGTACACCTCGTGTCCGGTCCGGAGCAGATGCCCGTCGATCGAACGTGCGGCGATGGATGGGGTGTAGGTGGGGATGGCCTGTTCGCCGGGCAGACGCCTGTCTCGACGGCCGCCCTCGGCCTGTTGCGTTTGCGCCGGATACTGGGCCTTCCGGCTACGGCCGCGACCGAACAACGACTACCTCCCGACCGCCGCCGGTGGGCGACGGCGCGCTCGTCCTGGGCTGTCTGGCGGGTACGGGGGCGGCGGTGGTGCCGTGCCGCGCCGGGACCGATCTCGACGTCTGGGGCGCGGTCTGGGCCGCTCTCTGTTCACTCTGATCTTGCTCGCGCTCGCGGCTCCCCCCGTTCCGGTTCTGCGTTCACGCGGTGCGTGGAGCTCGCGCCACCACATGGTGAACACCGCGCCGAGCGGACGTTCGTGGCTGATCTTGGACGTGATGATGTTCGTGAGCGCGATGGTGATGACGAACGCCCACGCCGTGGAGAAGAAATCGAAACCGATGCCGATCTGCCGCTCGACGCTGAGCACCAGGAGGAAGACCGGGATGCCCACACCCCACGCCACGTACCGTGCCCGCCATGGGAAAGTGGCTTTCGGCGGGCCGAGCCAGACCGCGTCGACGCGGTAGATCTCGTCGTCAGTTCGAATGCGCACCGCGCGTGCCCTACGTCAACTCGGATTCGTGAACAGACTTGCCAACCATTCGCCGACGTCGACACCCAGTCCGCTCACGGCGAGACCGACGATGGCGAGAGCGATGACAACGCCCGCGAGCCTGCGCATCACGCCCGCGTTGTCACCTTTACCGCCGCCGAGCCACAGCAACAGCAGCGCGACGGCGAGCAACACGAGTGGAATGATGTTGTCCAGGATCCAGTCACGGACGTTCTCCGTGCCGAGTTCGCCCTGCGCCAACATCGCAAGCGTCATCGTGGTCATCGTGTACTCCCGAGTGCCCGGGGTGTGGTGCGCTGCGCACCGGTGTGCGCCGCGCCGGGTGTCCGGCACATACCGTGTTCAAACAACATCATGGCGTGAGGGCCGGTGGGGGTCAAAGGCCCACGTCCACGCCGTGAACGTCCCACTCGGCCTCCCTGCGTGGTCGTGCACACCGGGACGCACGCGTCCCCCAGCTCGCAGAGGTCATCGGGACGGCGTGCGCTCGACCTACCCGAACGCCGCACGGCATACCAGCGCTCACTCATCCGCGCCGACCTCCCCTCACAGTGTGTGTCACAGCTCCCTCGGTCAGTGACCGCTAAGACAGTGAATCATGTCCGACGGGGAGCGCGAAGAGGAGACCGGAAAGTAGTTCTGACCAGTGTCAGCGAACGGGAGCTTTCGAAGCTTCCGAGTGGTTCTCCCCTCGGGCGGCCACGTCGACCGGACAGACCGATCGATCACACGGCGTGATCTCGGGGCCGTCCGAGCCGGACAGCGCCGACAACTCCGATCACCCGAGCGGGCCCGTCCACGATGACGCTCGACGACACCGCGTCGGGCGGACGTCGACCGCCGACGTGATCGAGAACACTTAGGCCTCGACCGGCCTCGACCTCTCGGGCGGGGCGGGCGAGGACGTTCACGATCCCAACGGCCGCACGTAGCGGACCTCGGTGAAGTACGCGCCCTCGGCGACGGTGCCCGTTCGGCTGTGGCCGTCGGGCTCCCGCCGAATGACACTCACACTCCCCACTCCGCTCACCCGGCCCACTCGGTTCGCATCGGGAAACCCGACGTCACGCACCTACCGCGCGAACAGGTCCCGCGGGATCGCACCGGCCTTGAGCACGGTGCGGGACAGGGGCTTGGCGAGTTCGACGATGCGGCGGGCCTTGTCCTTGCCGAGCAGTCGATACGGGCCCGACGCGGCCTCGTCGGTGCGTTCCTCGATCGCGTCGCGCTGGGCTCGCCCCCGGTCGGTGAGCGCGCCCTCCTCGTCGAGGAGGTCCTGACCGCGCAGCGCGTCCTCGGCGGCGGCCCACTCCTGTTCGCTCCAACCGCGCAGCTTTCTGGCGACGTCGGCGCGGAAGCCCTTGCCGGTGGCGGTGTGGGTGACGATGGCCTGCAGACCGGACAGTCCCTCGGCCACGAGCGCGGCGATGTGTCCGTCACCGCGGAACTCGCGCAACAGAGTGACGCCGTGCCACAACGTGGCGACGGGACCGTCGGGCCAGGCGAGATCGGCGTGCGCAGCGAACAGTGCCCGCCCCTCCGGGGAGCAGTTCTCGGCGGCCTCACGCACCAGGCCCGCGAGTTCGGCCAGCTCCGGCGACTCGGCGGCGTCGCCGAGCAGTCGCCGCAACGCCGATTCGGCGGCCTGGAACCGCAGTTCGACGACCTCGGCCGGGTCGACCAGGCTCCACGCCTTCGGAATGTGGCGCGCCACGAGCCGGGGGTTGAAGTTGTAGAACGTCGCGGTGACCACGCCCGCGCCCACGGGTCCCATCGGCGCTGCTCGACTCGCGAGATACGCCATGCGACCGTCCTCCAGCCCCGCGTCGACGAAGACCCGCTCGACCTCGGGTGAGAAGTAGACGAAGGAATGCAGCGGCTCCAAAGCATTGTGGCAACGCAGGGCGAGTTCGCAGGCAACGGCACGGTCCATGGACCCACACACTAGGCCCGTGCGGGCACGGCGGGAAAGACCGGGAACCCGACCATCCTGTTCGGCCGGTGCGGAGAAGGCCTGGGGACCGCCTGAGCCGCTCGTGCCTCTCATCGAACGCGCGCCCGGTCGAGGAAGAAGTGGACGAGTTGGCATGTAAGCCGGATTCTGTCCACGCCCGCCTTACGGCGAAGCGCTGGGCGACCATCCATCTGGGCCTGCCGTCGCCGACAGGCTCAAGCGGCCTACCCGCAGGCATCGGACGGGCCGCCCTCAAACGCCTGCGCAGGAGCTGGAACAGCTCCCTTCTGGCCTTGCTCCGGGTGGGGTTTACCGAGCCGCCCCGGTCACCCGAGGCGCTGGTGGTCTCTTACACCACCGTTTCACCCTTACCCGGCCGATCTCGGCCGGGCGGTCTGTTTTCTGTGGCACTTTCCCGCGGGTCACCCCGGGTTGCTGTTAGCAACCACCCTGCCCTGTGGAGTCCGGACTTTCCTCGGCCGGAGGCACCGAAACGATGTCCTCAGCCGCGGCCGCCCTGCCAACTCGTCCACTACACACAGGATACTCCGAAAAAGCCGGCGGCCTCATGGCTGTCACCGGTGACGGTGGCCGTGCCTGTGGTACGCCTGTGATACGGCAAACGCCCCGGCACGGCCGCCGTGTTCCCGCCCGCTGGACGGGACGGCGGCCAAGGACAGCCACGGGCTCAGCTCAGATGCGACGTGTCGTTGATCAGCTGGACGGAGGCGTTGCCATCTGGGTAGAGATCGGCGATCGACAGCGACGCCAGATCCAGATGCAGCCGATACAGCAGCGACGGGCCGACGTCGAGGGCGTACCGCAGTAACGACTTGATCGGCGTGACGTGGCTGACGATCACCACGGTCTCACCGCCGTACCGGGCGACCACGTCGTTACAGGCCCGGCGCACCCTGCGGTGCACCTCGTCGAAACTCTCCCCGCCCGGCGGGCGTACGGAGGTGTTACGCAGCCAACGCCGATGCAGTTCCGGGTCGCGCTGCGCGGCCTCGGTGAAGGTGAGCCCTTCCCACTCGCCGAAGTCGGTCTCCCGCAGTTCGCGGTGGGTCTCCACCCGCACGCCGAGTGCGTCGGCCACCTTCTGCGCCGTCTGCGTGGCCCGCATCAACGGTGACGCCACCACGTGCACCGACTCGCCGAGGTCCTCCAGCGCCGCGATCCTCTTGGCGGCGGCCTCCGCCTGTCGCGTGCCCAACTCGGTCAGGGTGACGTCGCCCAACCCGGAGTAGCGCCGGTCCACCGACATCGGAGTCTGTCCGTGGCGCAGCAACAACAGTCGTGTGGGCGTACCTTGCGCGCCCGTCCACCGACTCGGCGACCGCTGTTGCGCCGGTTCCCGCGTCCCTTCCCCCGGCTGGTCCACCCGTGCTTCGGTGGACCACGCCGTCGCGGGTGTTCCGCCGCCGTTGGCCTGGGTGTCCATGGCTTCGTTGGCCAGCCGGTCGGCGTGAGAGTTCTGGGCTCTCGGCACCCAGGTGTAGGTGACGCGTTCGAACTGCTTCGCCAGTTCCCGCACCCGCAGCGCCAGAGGCTGCAACATCGCGTTCTTGATCTTCCAGCGGCCGCTCATCTGTTCCACGACGAGCTTCGAGTCCAGCCGTGCCTCCACAGCGGACGCTCCCAGCTCGGCGGCGGCCTCCAGACCCGCGATGAGCCCCTGGTACTCGGCGGCGTTGTTGGTGGCGACGCCGAGACCGGCCTGCCGTTCGGCGAGCACCTCCCCGCTGTCGGGATCGCGCACCACCGCGCCGTATCCCGCGGGCCCCGGATTACCCCGAGAACCGCCGTCGGCCTCGACGATGACGGGTCGGCTCACAGCCCCGACTCCGGCGTACGCACAAGGATCGCGTCGCAGTTCTCGCACTGCACGACCTCGTCGTCGGGTGCGGCCTTGATCTCGGCGATGCTGCTGCGGTCGAGTTCTAATTGGCAGGCACCGCATCGCCGCGACTTCAACAGCGCCGCGCCGATGCCCTTGTGGGCACGGACACGCTCGTAGAGGGCCAGCAGGTTCTCCGGCAGCTTCGGCAGCAGGTTCTCGCGGTCGGACTCCCGGCGGGCCTGCGTGGCATCGAGGTCGGCCAGCGCCTCGTCCCGCCTGCGCTGCGCGTCGGCCAGGTCCTGCTCGGCCTTGTCCACCTCGGCGGCGGTGCGCTGGACGTCGGCGTCGACGGCTTCCTTGCGTTCCATCAACTCCAGCTGGTCGTCCTCCAGCACCGTCTGCCTACGCGCGAGTGTCTCCAACTCGCGCTCCAGGTCGGCGAGCTGCTTGGCCGACACCGATCCAGACTCCATGAGTTTGCGGTCCCGTTCGGCTCGTGCTCGCACCGACTCGATCTCGCGTTCCTGCTTACCGACCTCGCGTTCGAGGTCCGAGGCCGACGTCTGCGCGGCCACCAGCGCGTCACGACGCTCCCGCAGCTGCTTCTCGGCCTCGGTGATCTCGGTGAGTTCGGGCAGGTTGCGACGACGATGTGCTACCCGAGCCAGCTCGGCGTCGACCTCGGCGAGGTCGAGCAACTGGCGCTGCACGGCGGGTTCTGCCTTCACTACTCTCTCCGTTCGTTCTCGCGTTCGCAGACTCTGCGGACCACGACCGAGTACAGCCATCCGTCGCCGAACATCGCGATGACGCGCTCGACAGCCGAATCAGCTGCGTCCCCAGATCCTCCCACAGCCGTCGACTCCCTCCGGGCGCGCTTCGGACCTGCTCACCACCACGATCCTCCCAGTTCAGGTCATTGTGCGATCATCGGCTGCGACGCACACGACGAGGAACCGGATGAGCACCCTGCAAACCCTTGACCGAGGCCTGCGCGCGCTGGACATCATCTCGCAGAGTCCGGCCGGTATCTCGGTGACCGAGTTGGCCACCGAACTGGGCATCCACCGTGCTATCTGTTATCGCGTCGTGGCGACCTTGGAGGCGCATTCCCTGATCACCCGCACCGGTGACGGCAAACTGCGGCTCGGTGTCGGCGCGGCCGTGCTCGCCTCCCGGTTCGAGCCCCAGTTCATGCACGGCGCGCATCCGGTCCTGCAGGAACTGGCCGAGCGCACCAGGGCGACCGCGTTCATCGCCGCGGCCGAGGCGGACACGTGTGTGGTGATCATGGTGGCCGAGCCGAGTGAAGCTGTACTGCGGGTCGGCTACCGGGTCGGCACCAGGCACCCGTTGGACAAGGGCGCGTCCGGCATCGCGATCCTCTCGCTGCGACCGGAACGTCCCAACGACTCCGACCTCGTCAAACGGGCCCGCAAGGACGGTTACAGCGTCACCTTCGGCCAGCTCAATCGAGGCGCGGTCGGCGTCTCGTCGGGCATCCGGGTGCCGGGCGGTGCCGCGCCCGGTTCGTCGTTGGAGCGCAGCGTGGGTGTCGTGGCCATCGAGGGCCTCGACACCGATCGCGCGGCTCGCGAGGTCGTCCGGGCCTCGGAGAGACTCGCCCAGTTGATCACCGGCTGAACCGGTACTTCCGCACTTTTTCGTTCCCGCGTCTCGTTCCCGCGCCGCCGCTTCCCCGTGCGTCTTGAGCACGGGCCACAGCGCTTTCGCGGCGTAGTCATTCCTGCACGGAAAAGTACCTCTTGACCGGGGTCGTGACCCCACTTACTCTCCCCTCATTAACTTTAAACGAACACATGTGTTCGATAAAAGTAAAACCCCTGCACAGTGGCGTATGGAGGGAGTCTCATGGGAGCGGAGTCGGCGTCTGCCATCAACAACGGAAAGGGCACCGCGGTCACCGAATCCCCGAGTGGATGTCCCATCGACCACTCGCGCCTCGACCCCACGGGATGCCCCGTGTCGGCCAACGCGGCGGCCTTCGACCCGTTCACCGGGCCCTACCAGGAGGACCCTCCGGGCTCACTGCGCTGGTCCCGTGACGAGGAGCCGGTGTTCTACAGCCCCAAGCTGGGCTACTGGGTGGTCACGCGGTACGAGGACGTGAAGGCGGTCTTCCGCGACAACATCACGTTCTCGCCCGCCAACGTGCTGGAGAAGATCACCCCGTTCAACGACGAGGCGAACGCGGTGCTCGCCAAGTACGACTACGCGATGGGCCGCACGCTGGTCAACGAAGACGAGCCCGCCCACATGCCCCGTCGCCGCGCGCTGATGGAACCGTTCACCCCGCCGCACCTGGCCCAGCACGAGCCGATGGTGCGCAAACTGGTCCGCGAGCGCGTCGACAGCTTCATCGACAGAGGCGAGGCCGAACTCGTCGACGAGATGCTCTACGAGGTCCCGCTGACGGTGGCCCTGCACTTCCTCGGTGTGCCCGAGGAGGACCACGAGACCCTGCGCAAGTACTCCGTCGCACACACCATCAACACTTGGGGTCGCCCCGCACCGGAGGAGCAGGTCGCCGTCGCCGAGAACGTCGGCAAGTTCTGGCAGTACGCGGGCAAGGTGCTCGAGAAGATGCGCGAGGACCCCTCCGGCCCCGGCTGGATGCAGTACGGCATCCGCCTACAGCCGCAGATGCCCGACATCATCACCGACTCCTACCTGCACTCGATGATGATGGCCGGCATCGTCGCCGCGCACGAGACCACCGCGCTCGCGGCCACCAACGCGATCAAACTCCTGCTGGAGAACCGCACCCTGTGGGAGGAGATCTGCGCCGACCCGAGCCTGATCCCCAACACGGTCGAGGAATGCCTGCGGTTCGCCGGCTCGATCATCGCGTGGCGGCGGGTCGCCACGAAGGACACCAAGATCGGTGACGTCGAGATCCCCAAGGGCGCGAAGCTGCTGATCGTCAACACCTCGGCCAACCACGACGAGAGGTTCTTCGACAACCCCGACGAGCTCGACATCCGCCGCGAGAACGCCAGCGACCACCTGAGCTTCGGGTACGGCTCGCACCAGTGCATGGGCAAGAACCTCGCCCGCATGGAGATCCAGATCTTTTTGGAGGAACTCACCAAGCGGATCCCGCACATGGAACTGGTGCCGGATCAGGAGTTCACCTACCTACCCAACACCTCCTTCCGCGGCCCCGAGCGCCTGTGGGTGCAGTGGAACCCGGCGAAGAACCCGGAGCGGAAGAACCCTGAGCTCCTCGACCGGCAACTGAAGATCAAGATCGGCCAACCGTCCAAACGCACCATCACCCGCACGATGACGGTGCAGCGGATCGAGCCGGAGGCCGACGACATCGTGCGGATCACGCTCGCCGACGTGCACGGCAGGCCGCTGCCCAAGTGGTCCCCCGGTTCGCATGTGGACATCGAACTCGGCGAACTGTCGCGGCAGTACTCACTGTGCGGCGACCCCGACGACCGGTCGTCCTACCAGATCGCCGTGCTGAAGGATCCCGAAAGCCGCGGCGGCTCCCGGTACGTGCACGAGAAACTGTCCGTCGGCGACACGCTGCACATCCGTGGGCCGCGCAACCACTTCAAGCTGAACCCGGACACACAGCGCTACATCTTCATCGCCGGAGGCATCGGCATCACCCCGATCCTGACGATGGCCGACCACGCCCGCCGCGAGGGCAAGGACTACGAGTTCCACTACTGCGGCTCGTCGCGCAGCGCGATGGCGTTCCTCGACCGGGTCGTCCGCGACCACGGCGACCGACTGACGCTGCACGTCTCCGACGAAGGCACCCGGCTCGACATCGCCGAACTGCTGAAGACCCCGCAGGACGACACGCAGATCTACGCGTGCGGACCGCAGCGGATGCTCGACGCCCTGGACGACGCGACCGAGCACTGGGACGAAGAAGCCCTGCGAGTCGAACACTTCTCCAGCGATCTCGGCGAACTCGACCCCGAGAAGGAACACGCGTTCGACGTCAAGCTGGCCGACTCGGGAATCACAGTCCGGGTCGCCGCTGACCAAACCGTCCTCAACGCCCTGCGCGCCGCCAACATCGACGTGCTGAGCGACTGCGAGGAAGGGCTGTGCGGCAGTTGCGAAGTCACCGTCTCCACAGGGGAGGTCGACCACCGCGACAAGGTGCTCACCAAATCGGAGCGCGCACTCAACAACAAGATGATGACGTGCTGCTCCCGTGCCTGCGGCGACTCGATCACGATCGAGCTCTGATCGCCGGCTCATCTCCCTAGGACCGCGGGCCGCGAAGGGGCGGCCCGCTCAACAGGTGAAAGGAACCTCGATGGCATCAGCCGTTGACGCAATTCCCACCGGCGCCGCTGGGAACAACGGCGGAGGGCGCACGACTCCACGGATGTTCAGGCGAGTGCTGACCGGCAGCATGGCCGGAGCTGTCCTGGAGTGGTACGACTTCGCCATCTACGGTGTGCTGGCAGCCACGGTGCTCGGGCCGCTGTTCTTCCCCAGCGACAGCGGTATCGCCAGCCTGCTGATGGCACTGGCCACCCAGGGCCTCGGCTTCTTCGCCCGCCCCCTCGGCGGGATCGTGTTCGGTCACCTCGGTGACCGGTTCGGCCGCAAACCCATGCTGGTCGTGACGTTCCTGATGCTCGGAACGGCGACCGCGGCCATCGGGTTGCTGCCGACGTACGCCGACATCGGCATCACGGCGACCTTCCTGCTCGTCGGTCTTCGCCTGGTCCAAGGCTTCGCTTTGGGTGGTGAGTTCGGTGCGGCCGTGTTGTTGGTGAGCGAGTACGGGGAACCGAAACGCCGCGGGTTCTGGGCGTCGTGGCCGCAGGCGGGCGCTCCCGCCGGGACCGTGCTGGCCACCGCGGTCATCACCGTGCTGACCCTGACCACCACCGAGGCCGCCTTCGAGTCGTGGGGTTGGCGGGTGGCGTTCCTGATCGCCATCCCGCTGCTGGCCATCGGTTTCTGGGTCCGCCGTGGCGTCGAGGAATCGCCGGTGTTCCGTGAGGCTCAGGCCCAGGCGGCGAAGGCGAGCGACAAGACCGGCAAGGGCGGCAAGGCCGACAAGGCGGCTTCCGGCAAGGAACACAAGTCCAGCATCGTGCTCGCACTGCGGCGCCCCCGCCAGGTGCTGCACGGCCTCGGCCAGCGACTGGGCGAGAACATCGCGTTCTACATCTACACGACGTTCGTCATCGCCTACGCCACCACGTACTTCGAGTTCGACCGTGGTGACGTGATGCTCGCGGTGACCTTCGGGTCGGTGTTCCAGTTCCTCGGCATGATCAGCGGCGGCGCGTGGTCCGACCGGGTCGGCCGGAAGACCGCGATGATGGTCCCGTCCGGCGTGCTGATCGCCTGGGCACCGGTGTTCTTCTGGCTGGTGCAGTTCGAGAGCGTGCCGCTGCTGTGGGTCGGTGTCTGCGTGGGCACGTTCTTCCACGGCATGCTGGCCGGCCCCGAGGCCGCGTGGATCACCGAGCTGTTCCCGACCCGCTACCGCTACGCGGGCTCGTCGCTGGTGTACCAGGGCTCGTCGATCTTCGCCGGGGCTCCGGCCCCGTTCATCGCCGTCTGGCTGGTCGATTCCTTCGGTGTCGGCATGGTCATCGGCTACCTGGTCATCACCATGGCGATCACGTTCGTCGCGGTGGCCACGAGCAGGGAGACCAAAGGCGTCGACCTCGAAAAGATCGTCTGAGCGAAGACGACCACGACGAAGGCCCACCCCGTTCGTTCGGGGTGGGCCTTCGCTTCATCCGGTGCGCCGGTCTCGTCAGGAGATGTCGGTTCTATGGAACGGTCACCGGAGCCTCTGTGACCGCGACGAGCTGTTCGGTCGTCACCCCGGGCGCGAGTTCGCGGAGCACGAGTCCGCCGCCCGGCGTGTCGGCCACGTCGAGGACACCCAGGTTCGTGATGATCCGCTGGACGACACCCTCACCCGTCAGCGGCAACGTGCACCGGTTGAGGATCTTCGGGCTGCCGTCCTTGGCGGTGTGTTCCATGAGCACGATCACCCTGCGGGCGCCGTGCACGAGGTCCATCGCACCGCCCATGCCCTTGACCATCTTGCCCGGCACCATCCAGTTCGCCAGGTCGCCGGTGGCGGACACCTGCATGCCGCCCAGCACCGCCGTGTCGATGTGCCCACCGCGGATCATGCCGAACGACAACGCGGAGTCGAAGAACGCGGCGCCCGGGTTGACCGTGACCGTCTCCTTCCCCGCGTTGATGAGGTCGGGGTCGACCTCGTCCTCCAGCGGATACGGCCCCGTGCCGAGGATTCCGTTCTCGCTGTGCAGGATCACGTTCACATCCTCGGGCAGGTGGTTCGGGATCAGCGTGGGCAGCCCGATGCCGAGGTTGACGTACTCACCCGGCCGCAGTTCCTCCGCCGCCCTGGCGGCCATGTCCTGACGCGACCATCCGGTGGCCGTCGTGGCCGTCGTGGCTGTCACGGCTGTCGTGTCGGTCATGCCTTCGCCACCTCTGTCTGACGCACGGTGCGCTTCTCAATCCGCTTGTCCTGTGGTCCGGTGTGGACGATGCGTTGGACGAACACGCCGGGCAAGTGCACCTGAGCCGGGTCCAACTCGCCCGGCTCCACCAGTCGTTCCACCTCGGCGATGGCGACCTTCCCCGCCATGGCGGCGAGCGGGTTGAAGTTCATCGCCGTCTTGTTGAAGAGGAGGTTGCCCTGTGTGTCACCGACCTCGGCGTGCACCAACGCGAAGTCGGCGACGATGGCCTCCTCCAACAGGTAGCGCTTGCCGTTGAACACCCGCACTTCCTTCGGCGGCGATGCCACCGCGACGTTGCCCTCGGCGTCGTACCGCCACGGCAGACCACCGTTGCCGACCGGCGTGCCGACACCGGCGGGCGTGTAGAACGCGGGGATCCCCGCCCCACCCGCACGCAGACGTTCGGCGAGCGTGCCCTGCGGGGTCAGCTCCACCTCCAACTCACCGGCCAGGTATTGCCGGGCGAACTCCTTGTTCTCCCCGACATAGGACGCGGTGACCCGGCGGATGCGACCTGCCTCCAACAACACCCCGAGGCCGTGGCCGTCGACACCGCAGTTGTTGGAGAACACCTCCAGGTCGGTGGCCTCGCCCTCCGCGATGGCGGCGATCAACGTGTCGGGAATACCGCACAGACCGAACCCACCGACCGCCAAGGAAGCACCACTGGGGATGTCCGCGACCGCCTCGGCTGCGGTCGCGACCACCTTGTCCGTCACTTCTCGGTTCCCTTCGCGGGCAGGATGCGGGTGCGCACCTCGCCGAAACCGATCCGGCCGCCACCCACACCGGGCGCGGTGGCTCGCAACACGACCTCGTCGCCGTCCTGGAGGAACGTCCGCTCCTGGCCGTTCACCTGGAGCGGCTCCTTGCCACCCCACGTGATCTCGATGAAAGCGCCACGCTGGTCCCGCTCCGGTCCGGAGATCGTGCCGGACGCGAACAGGTCACCGGTACGCGAGGACGAGCCGTTGACGGTCATGTGCGCCAACATCTGCGCGGGCGACCAATACATCTCCCGATACGGCGGACGGCTGACGACCTGGCCGTTCAGCTCCACCTCCAGGTCGATGTCCAGGCCCCACGGCGAGGTCTCCCGCAGGTACGGCAGCGGCTCCGGGTCCTGCTTCGGCGTGTCGACCCTGGCCGATTCCAGGGCGAGCAGCGGCACCACCCACGGGGAGATCGAGGTGGCGAAGCTCTTGCCGAGGAACGGCCCGAGCGGCACGTACTCCCACGACTGGATGTCACGCGCCGACCAGTCGTTGAGGACGACCACGCCGAACACCCGCTGACCGAACTCGTCCACGGGCACGGGCTTCCCGAGTTCCGAGCCAGTGCCCACGATGAAGCCCAGCTCGGCCTCGATGTCGAGCCTCTGACTCTCACCGAACGTGGGGGAATCCTGGTCGGGCGCCTTGCGCTGCCCACGCGGGCGCACGATGTCGGTGCCGGACGGGATCACGGTGCCGGCGCGTCCGTGGTAGCCGACGGGAAGGTGCTTCCAGTTCGGCATCAACGGCGGCGAACCGGGCCGGAACAACTTGCCGAGGTTGGTGGCGTGGTGCTCGGAGGCGTAGAAGTCGACGTAGTCACCGACCTCCACGGGCAGGTGCATCGTCACCTCGTCCACCGAATGCACGGCCGCGTCGGGCACGTCACCGGAGACGAGCTCGGTGATCCGCTGCCGCACCTCCACCCACCGCGCGTGACCCTGCGCCATGAAGGCGTTCAACGTCGGCTGAGCGAACACGTCGTCGCCCAACGCCGCGGCGAGGTCGACGACGGAATCGCCCACCCGCACACCCACGCGAGGCGCGGTACCCGGCGTGGAGAACACGCCGTAGGGCAGGTTGTTCAGCCCGAACAGCGAACCGTCGGGGATCTCGATGGTGGTCATACGGTCCTTTCGTACGTGGGCAAGGACGACTCCGGCAGCAGACCGAGTTCGACCATCTCGGTGAGCGGGTCGTTGATGCTGCAGGTGCCGAACGAGCGGAACGCCGCGCGCGCGGCGGCCACCCGGTCGGCGTCGAGCGCCGCGATTCGCTCGGCGACCGCGGCACCGTCCCGGTCGGCCAACAGCCGGATCAGCTCGGCCTCCTCCGCACCGCGCAGCGCGGCGTCGGTGGCGAGAAGCAGGTTGAGGAATCCGTGCTGTTCGAAACCGGTGTTCGGGTCGGTGTTGCGGATGGCGTGGTGCAGGCCCGCGGTGGCCTTGTACGGAACGCGGGCGTCCACGACGGCCTTGACCGCCGCGGCCAGCTCGGCCTCGTCGGGGTACAGCTCGGCCTTGATCCCGCCGGTGCGGAACTTGGCCTTGTACCGGGTCGACGGCAACACGGCGATGATCTCCGGCCTGCGCTCGTCGCGCGGGACCTCGACGAACACCTCCACGGCGTCGTCGATGCCCGCCGCGTCGAGCGCCTCGACGAGGGCGGTGGCGGTCGTCGGAGTGGGGACCGCCACCTCCAGCGCGCGCAGCTCCACCGGCAACGCGGCGACGGTGGCGAGCACATCGGGTACGGCCGACGGCCCGTCGGGGACCGTCACGGTGAGATCGAGCCGGTCCCCACCGTCGACGGGCACCAGTCCGGCGAGCTCCTCCAAGGCCGCCGTCGAGACCACCAGCGGGCCGACCAGTTCCGCATACGGCGCGTTGACGTGCCGCACGTGCGCGGGCACCGCCTCGGCCAGTGGAGCCAGCCCCGGTGGGAAGATCGCGGCGTCGTCACACAGTCCCTTGGCGAACGCGGGGAGGGAGACGGTGGTCATTGCTTCGGCCCCCGTCCGGCCCAGGTCCACGCGTAGTTCGGGTCTTCACAGGCCAGGGCGCCCTCGCCCAGTTCCAGCGGGCGGAAGGTGTCGACCATGACGGCCAGTTCGTCGAAGAACTCCACGCCGATGCTGCGTTCGTACGCGCCGGGCTGCGGGCCGTGCGAATGGCCACCGGGATGGATCGAGACCGAGCCCTGTCCGATGCCCGAGCCCTTGCGGGCCTCGTAGTCGCCACCGCAGTAGAACATGATCTCGTCGGAGTCCACATTGGAGTGGTAGTAGGGCACCGGGATGGCCTGCGGGTGGTAGTCCACCTTGCGCGGCACGAAGTTGCACACCACGAAGTTGTGCCCCTCGAACACCTGGTGAGCGGGCGGCGGCTGGTGCACGCGACCGGTGATGGGCTCGAAGTCGTGGATGCTGAACTTGTACGGATACAGGCAGCCGTCCCAGCCGACGACGTCGAACGGGTGGTACGGGTACACCAGGCGGGTGCCCACCACTCCGCCGGGACCACGGTGCTTGAGCAGCACCTCGACGTCCGTGCCCTCCGCGTTGAGCACCTCCGTCGGCCCGTGCAGGTCGCGTTCGCAGTAAGGCGCGTGCTCCAGCAACTGCCCGTACCGGGACAGGTAGCGCTTCGGTGGCGCGACGTGGCTGTTCGCCTCGATCGCGTACGCCCGCAGCGGCTGGTCGCCCTTCGGCACCCAGCGGTGCGTGGTGGACATCGGGAGGATCACGTAGTCGCCCGTGGTCACCTCCAGCGCACCGAACACGGTCTCCACCACCGCGTCGCCCGACTCGACGTAGACGATCTCGTCGCCGATGCCGTTGCGGTACAGCGGTGATTCCTTGCCCGACACCACGTACGAGATGCGCACGTCGGCGTTGCCGAGGACCAGGCGACGACCGGTCACCACGTCGGTGTTCTTCCAACTGTCACCGGGGAACAGGTCGTGCAGCTTCAGATGCCGAGGCCGCAGCGGATGGTTGGGCGTGGTCGTCTGGTCCGGCAACTCCCACACCTGGGAATCGACGATCGACGAGGGAAGGTGCCGGTGGTAGAGCAACGAGGAGTCGGACGAGAAGCCTTCCTCGCCCATGAGCTCCTCGTAGTAGAGATCGCCGTTCTCGTCGCGGTGCTGCGTGTGCCGCTTCGGCGGGACGTAGCCCACCCGGCGGTAGTACGCCATGACTGCCTCCCTGGAAGTCGACGTGCGGGCCGGCCTGCCGCGCATGACCGCGATTACCGCGCCCGCTTGAACCACATAGTAAACACATTTACTAATTTCGACGAGTGATGCACAGCACATTGGCGCGATCGCACAAACCACGCGGGAGACGCGTCAGTTCCGGCCTCGGACGTCAAACTGATTCCGATTGGTGATGAGCTTGTTGAGCAGCATGATCAGGATGCGTTGCTCGGTCTCGGTCAGCACGCTGGTCCACTCGTATTCCCGCTCGTTGTGCTGACGGAACACCTCGACCATCTCGCGGTGCCCCTTCTCGGTGAGCGACAAGCGCACCGAACGCCCGTCGCGCTCGTCGGGAGTTCGCGCCAGCCAACCGTCCGCGACCAGCGTTTTCGCCAGGTTCGACACGGCGGCGCGACTCATCCCGGTGAGAGTGGCGGCGCTCTTGGGTTCCAGCGGGCCGGCCAGCCAGGTGACGAACATCAGCCGGAACCCGGACCACGACAGACCGCGCGGCCGATGCACGGCCGCTTCCAGGTCGTAGGTGACGATGTTGGAGGCGCGGTTGAGCGTCAACAGCACCTCGGTGGCCAGTTGATGACGGAAGCCGTACTCGGTGGCCAGCCGATGATTGGCGAGCTCGACGAACGACCAGAAGTCAAGCTCGCTCGCGGACGGATACCGCTCGTCGCGCCCGCTTTTCCGGTCGTCGTCGGTCATGCCCTCACTGTAAAGACCCCGACACCGGCCGGGGCCCTCAACCCTCCGAATTAGTACATTCGTTTACTACTATGACTCGTATCCGCTACGGATCGTCCACGGGTCGGTGCACAGTGTCGACACTCGCACCTCGACATCACCGACCTGCCGGATCACCTCGGCAGCCTGCTCACACCACGGCCACTCACTGGCCCAATGCGTCAACCCGACCAGCGCGGGACCGTCCTGTTCGAGGTGCTCACCCACGGGGTGGTGCCGCAGATCCGCTGTCACATAGGCGTCCACACCGGCCTCGGTGGCCGCGGCGAGGTAACTGTCCCCCGCTCCACCCGACACCGCGACGGTCTCGATCCGACGACCCGGATCTCCCGCGCCCAGCACGCCCGGCTGCGTGGCGGGCAACGCCTCGGCCACACGCCGCACGAACTCCGCGAACGACACGGGCTCACTCAGCTCCCCGATCCGCCCGATGCCGGTCCGCCCGTCGGCGTGGGGAGCCAACGGGCGCGACACCCGGAGCCCGATGCGCTGGGCGAGCGCATCCGATACACCGGGAACGGCGGAATCGGCGTTGGTGTGCGCACAGAACAACGCCACGTGCGAGCGCACCATCCGATGCACGAGCCGCCCCTTGGCCGTATCGGTGCCCACACCGTGCACCCCGCGCAGCAGCAAAGGGTGGTGCGCCACGATCAACTGCGCACCCCACTCGACAGCCTCCTCGACCGTCGCGGTCACGGGGTCCACACACACCAGGACACGCTCGACGGGTTCGGCCGGGTCACCACACACCAGTCCCACCGCGTCCCACGACTCGGCGAGCTCACGCGGGTAGGCCGCATCGAGGGCGGCGATCACGTCGGACACTGTCGAAGTCATGCCCCGATCCTTTCAAACCCGCCCCTCAACCGAACCCGCCCCGCGCCCTCGACATCGTGTAGATGTGGTGGACCAGCGTGATCAACACGTACTTGGCCGAATTCCGCTGCCGCGCGTCACACTCCACGACGGGAACGGTATCGTGCACGGACAACGCCTCCCGCAACTCTCCGAGTCCGTGCGCGGTCCCCGGGAAGTTGTTGCGGGCCACGATGAACGGCATGCCGTACTGCTCCAGCCGGTCGATGGCGTACCACGAGTCCTCGATCCGTCGCGTGTCCACCAAGACCACCGCGCCCAACGTTCCCGCGAACAAGCGGTCCCACAGGAACCAGAACCGCTGCTGACCGGGCGCCCCGAACAGGTAGAGCACCAGCTCGTCGGTGAGCGATACCCGACCGAAGTCGAACGCCACGGTGGTGCTGGTCTTGTCGACGAGACCGGTCGTGATGTCGACCCCGCGTCCGGCCTCGGTCATCGTCTCCTCGGTGCTGAGCGGCCTGATCTCACTCACCGCGCGGACCAGCGTCGTCTTGCCAACGCCGAAACCGCCCACGATGACGATCTTCACGCCGTCGGACGCGGTACTGCGCAACGGTGTGCGACCCGTAGCCGGAGTACGGAACCTCGGTGCGGCGGAGTCAGAGATTACGGAGTCCAACGAGCACCTTCTCCAGGAACGCGGGGTCGGGTAGCTGGTCGACGGCTCGCGGCGCGGTGGGATGCCGGGCCTCCACCGCACCGGCGTGCAGCAGATCGGTGAGCAGGATCTTCACGACACTGACCGGCAGATCCAGCTCGGCGGCGACCTCGACGACCGCGGTGGGGCTTTGACACAGCCACAGGATGCGCGCGTGCTCCGACTGCATCCCCGGTCTGGGCTCGTCCTCGCTCACGATGATCGTGACGAGATCGAGCTCGCCCTCGGGAGCCCGACTACGACCACCGGTGATGGTGTAGAGCCGGTCAGGCGTGTCGTCGGCCTCCACCGGGTCGCCGGACTCGGGGACGGACTCGGGATCTGACACGGTGCCGGGTGTGTCGGTCATGCCAGCTGACCGCGACGACGGTATCGGGGCGGGGCGGTGAGGAACGGGCCGATCTGTTCCACCAGCTCGTTCATCTTGTGTCCGACTAGCCCGACGTCGGCGTTCTCGGTGGCCACCACCGCGAGGTGAGCGCCTTCACCGGCACCCACCACGAACAGCACACCACCGTGGAACTCGGTCATCGACTGTCGCACACCGCCGGAGCCGTCGCCGAACTCCGCCGACGCGCTCTGCGCGAGCGCCTGGACTCCCGCGGCGATGGCGGACAGTTGATCGGCCTGATCGATGTCGAGGCCGCGGGTGTGGCACAACTTGAGCCCGTCCCGGGAGAGGACGAGGGCATGACGTGCGCCCGGTGTCCGCTCCAGCAGGCTCTGCAGAAGCCATTCGAGACTCTGGTCTGTGGTGCTGCTCATGGGCAAGTCCTCAGTCGGCTGTGGTCGGTGGAGTGTCCGGCCGCACCGCGGCACGGAAAGCGTTGAACCGGGCGCCCGCATCCGCACGGGGCTTCGTCTCCACGCGATGCCGCGCTCGCGGCGGTGGGGAACTCACGAGCGTCTGGCCGCGCCGCCGTTTCGGCAGTCGGGCGCTCTGCGTCTGCGGCGTGGACTGAGCCGAGTGCGGTGGACGTTCCTCGACCGGACGACGGTTTCGCACGGTGGGCTCGTCCTCGGAGCGTGGCCGCGTGACGAGGAGTTCCGGGATGCGCAGCACCGCGCTGACACCGCCGCGCGGCGACCGGTGGAACCGCACCCGTAGCTGGTGCTTACGCGCCAGGCAGCCGACGACGGCCAGTCCGAGGCGGGTCCCGGACAGGGCGACGAGATCGAGCGGTTCGGTGGTCGACACGGCACGTTCTGCGCGTTCGAGCACCTGCGGTTTCATGCCGATCCCCGCGTCCTCCACGATGACGACCACGCCCGACGACAGCTGTTCGACGTGCACGTGGACGTCCTCGGACGGTTTGGAGAACTTGGCCGCGTTGTCCATCAGTTCGGCCAGCGCGTGCATGATGTCCTCTGCCGCGTATCCCACGATGGCCGCGGTGCACGTCGAGTGCAGTCGCACGCGCCGGTAGGCGCTGATGCGGCCCATGGCCCCGCGCAGGATGCTCTCCATGATGATCGGCTTGGTCCAGCGTCGCCCTGTCCGTGCTCCGCTCAACACCGCGATGCTGTCGGCGAGGCGGCCGGCCTGAGCGGTGCAATGATCGAGCTTGAGCAGGTCGCCGAGCACGTCCTCGTTGTGCCGGTACTCCATCTCCCGGAGGTCTGCGAGCATGCCGACGGCCATGGCCTGCATGCGGCCCGCCGCGTTGGCACACGCGGACATCGCCGCTTCCCGCTGGCGTTCGCTTACTCCGAGCTCTTTCACGAACTGCCGAAAAATTCGACCGGAAACATCATTCGAAAGGTTCGGAGTTTCAGCCGAAATGGTGGTTACCGACTCACCTTCACGTAGCCGTCGAGCAGCCACGGGCAAGATTTCGTCAGCCAATTGAGTGAGCTCGTCCTCCACTGATTCGACACGACGGTGAACTTGTTGTAATTGCACTGTGTGCATCACCGCAACAAACGTCGCCGCACCGAGCAACGCCACGGTCACACCACCGGCGACTATGACCGGAAGTCTTTGTGACGCAACGGTTTCCAGGCACACCCACGCCCACAGAGCGCAGGCGACGGTGACCGGCGCGACCAGCACAAGCAGAGCTCGCCCGTTCGGCGAGCGTGGGGTGAGCGCACGAAGCGCGTCCGACGGGGAAATGGGAGACCCCCAGGTTTGCTGTGGCGTTCCTGATACGAAGCCGACAGCGGAAGAAAAATTCCGATGTCGACGAGTTCGGCAGCTTAGTACCGTCTTGGTGAGGCTGCCACTCGACGCAGTACCGGGTAACGAAAAAGGGCGAAAAGGCGGTGAATGGAACAACCACTCACCATTGGTGGCCGATTCCGGCCCACCCGTCGAACGGGCAGGGGTTCCGGGGACACTGGAGGCATGGCTGACCACAGCTTCCCGATGAGCATCGTCTTCGTCTGTTCCGGCAACATCTGCCGCTCGCCGATGGCCGAAGTCGTGTTGCGGCAGCGTCTGGCCCAGCACGGCTTGTCCGAAACCGTGTCCGTGCGCAGTGCGGGCACAGGCGCCTGGCACGTCGGTGAGCCCGCCGACCCCCGCGCGCAGGCCACTCTGGAGGCCCACGGCTACAGCGTCGACCACACCGCCCGCCAGATCGGCCCCGAAGACCTGGACGCCGACCTGCTGTTGGTGGCCGACAAGGGACATCTGCAAGACGTGCGTTCCCTTCTCGAAAGCGACACCGACGGCGACACCGACAAGGTGCGGTTGATCCGCAGCTTCGACCCCACCGCACCGGCCGACGCCGAGGTGCCCGACCCCTATTACGGCGGTGACGAGGGCTTCGTGGACGTGCTGGGCATGATCGAACGCGCCGTCGACGGACTCGTCGAGTGGATCCGGCGGAATCGATGAGCGTCTCAGAGGCCGGACGCGTGGCCGAAGAGCACACCGGGACCCGGGCCACCGGTGAGCGACGGCTCGCCGGTGCCGCCTCCGTGGTGACTCTGTCCGACGGCCGGGAGGTGGTCGTCAAACGCGGTCCGGGACCCGACGCCACGATGGCGGAGGCGGCGGGCCTACGGTGGCTGGGCGAGCAGGGCGGCGCCGGCGACGTGCCGGTGCCCACGGTGCACGGAGTCGACGACACGTGGCTCGTCATCGACTACATCCCCTCGGGGTCGCCGAGTGTGGAGGCCGCCGAGGCCTTCGGACGAGGCCTGGCGGCGCTGCACGCCCGGTCGGCGCCCGCGTTCGGGTCCGCGCCGCCGGGTGGCCCCGCCAACGCCTGGATCGGGCTCGCGCGCATGCGCAACGAGCCGCACGACGACTGGCCGACGTTCTACGCACGCCACCGGGTGGAGCCCTACGTGCGCGAGGGCGTCGATTCGGGTCTGTTCTCGTCCCGCGAGGCGGCGGTGTTCGAGGAGGTGTGCACGCGCCTGCCCGAGCTCGCGGGCGCTTCCGAACCTCCCTCCCGGTTGCACGGCGACGCCTGGAGCGGCAATGTGCACTGGGGCGCGGACGGGAACGTATGGCTGATCGACCCCGCCGCGCACGGTGGGCACCGGGAGACCGACCTGGCCATGCTGCGGCTGTTCGGCACGCCACTGCTCGATCACGTGCTCGGCGCATATCGGGAGGGAGCACAGGACGTCGGCCTGCCGCTCACCCCGGGCCACGAGGAGCGCGTACCACTGCACCAGCTGTTCCCCCTGCTCGTGCACGCGGTATTGTTCGGCGGCGGCTACGTCGGGCAGGCACTGGCCGCCGCGCGGGCGGCGCTGAGCGCATAGACAGGCATCACACCACCCCTGGCCGGGCCTGACGCTGGGTGTCGGCATACCGTGGTGAACGTGCGCTGGAAATTGCTGCTCCGGCCAGGTTGGCTGGCACTCACACTGGCGGTGTTCGGCTTCGCCGTGCTCTGTTACACAGTGCTGGCACCCTGGCAGTTCGACCGGCACACCGGGCGCAGTGAGCAGAACGCCGCCGTGGAGGCGTCGTTCACCCAACAGCCCAGCCCGCTGGAGGAGGTACTGGCGCCCGGGCAACGACCGGACCGGGAGACGGAATGGCGTCGCGTCATGATCGAAGGCACCTACCTGCCCGAACACGAGATCGTCGCCCGCCTGCGCACGGTGCAGGGTGAGCCCGCGTTCGAGGTGTTGACACCACTGCGCACCACGTCGGACCGGGTGGTGCTGATCAACCGCGGGTATCTGCGGCCGGACAACGGTGACGTCCCCCCGTACGCCGCGCCGCCGACCGGTGTGGTGCGCGTGGAGGCCCGGGTCCGTGCCGACGAGATCGACCCCCAACAACGCGCACCGTTTGCCGACGCCTCGACCCAGGGCAAACTGCACACCTATGTCGTGAACTCCGCCACCGTCGGCCAGGCCACCGGGCTGGACATCTCCCCCGGCTACCTGCAGCTCGTCGAAGAGCAGCCGGGCGTGCTCAACGCGTTACCCCTGCCCACCCTGGAGGCGGGCCCGTATCTGTCCTACGCGCTCCAGTGGGTCGCGTTCGGCACGATGGCGATCCTCGGCTGGGCCTACTTCACCGTGCGTGAGCTGAAGCCCGGCGGCGTGCTCGCGGAGGAACGCGGAGGCGGCAACGGCGGCCGACGTCGGAAGTCGGTGGCCGAGATGCTCGCCGAGGACGAGGAGAACGCTGCGAACACGGGGAACGCTGCGGACGAGAAGAATGACGCGGAGAACGAGACCGCCGACGCCGTCGCGGGCGGTGGAACCGGCGGTGACCGCGACAACGCCTCGCGGTAGCGGCCCGCGACCTCGTCCACACCTCGTCTACGCGGTGTCGTACGCCCTGTCTCCCAGGCTCCTCAAGCTCCTGAAGCAGAGCGTCGGCGGAGTCGGCGCCGAGGGCTCGGCAACAGGGCCACGGCGGCCGAGGTGGCGCCCGCCAACCAACCCACGACGCGGGACAGCTCGACGGCCCGGGTCACGTGGCCCGCGTCCGGGTTCCGGCCGTCACCGAGCACAGGTAGTTCCCTCACCCCACCCGGGTACTCCGTACGCCCACCGAGCCGGATCTCCAACGCACCGGCGTAGGCTGCCACGACCCGGCCCGAGTTCGGGCTCGGATGCAGGACGGTGTCCCGCCGCCAGGCCCGCCAGGCAGCCCGAGCCGACCCGCCGACCACGGGAGCGCCCGCCACGGTGAGTGCCGCCGTGGCACGCGTGGGCAACAGGTTCACCACGGTGTCGAGGTGCGACGCCACACGGCCGAAGCGTTGCCTGCCCGCCTGCTCGGTCACCACCCGGCGCACCACTCCCACGGCGCGGGAACCCAACAGACCGGGCACACCCGCCACCGCGCCCCACAACAGCGGTGCCACCACCGTGTCGGAGGAGTTCTGTGCCACCGCCTCCACCGACGCACGCGCGAGCGCGGTGTTGTCCAGCTCCTGCGAACAACGCGAATCCCAGGCCGCCAGGGTCTGGCGCGTCGCGGCCAGGTCACCCGTCTCCAGCTGACGGGCCAGGGCCGTACCGTCGGCGGCCAGGCGCGCGCCTCCGAGGACCGCCCACGTGCTCGCGGCGGTCCCCACGGCCGTCACCAGCGGACGCCCACGTCCCAGGCGTTCCACCGCGAGTCCGGCCAACACGGCGGTGCCCGTCACCGCGCCGAGGTGTACCGCGCCGGGGACAGGATGGTCGACGCGCACACGCTGCTCACCGGCCCGCGCCAGCCGCGCCAGCGTGGCGTCCATTCGTCCTCGCACCGAATCACCGACCATCGAATCGGCCAGCACGCCCAGCAGCAGTCCCACAGCCCGCGCTGCGCTCACTTCGACATACCCCCATGACTTTCGCGTGCCGCGAGAGTATCGCGTCGGCTCGGCCTCAGTTCGCCGCCTTCGCCCAGGAACGCAACATCACGTGCGCGATGGACGTGCCTCCCGGCAACAGCAGCCCGGGATCGTGTTCCTCGAACGCTGCCCGTACCCGGTCGCGAGACACCCACCGCGCGTCCTCGATCTCCCCCTCGGCCGGGGCGAGCCGGGCACCACGCTCCGCCCGTGCGGCGAAACCCAACATGATCGAGCGCGGGAACGGCCACGGCTGGCTGCCGAGGTACCGGATGTCCCGGACCGCGACACCGACCTCCTCGCGGATCTCGCGTTCCACGCAACTCTCCAACGACTCCCCGGCCTCGACGAACCCCGCGAGCACCGAGTACCGGCCCGCGGGCCACACCGGCTGTCGTGCCAATAACACGTGTTCGCCGTTGACGCCGATGTCGTCGTGCACCAGGCAGATCACCGCCGGGTCGGTGCGGGGATATTCCTCGTGTCCGCACTGCTCACAGATCGTCGCCCAGCCGAACTGCCGTAACCGGGTCGGGCCGCCGCAACGAGCGCAATGCCGTGCTCGGCGATGCCAGTTGCGTAGCGCCACGGCGGTGGTGAGCAGCCCCGCGGCCGTGTCGTCGAGCACGGAGCCGTGTACGCGCAGCCCCACCCACGCCTCCCCGTCGGCGACGGGGATCTCCACCGGCGCGTTCCACCCGCTGTCGACCCGCACCGTGCGAGCACCGGATGCCGAGGCGTCGAACACCGCCCAGTAGTCGGTGTCCTCCCACTCGCCGAGGAAAACGGCGTCGTCCGGCAGCTCCGGTGACACGTCGAAAGCGGGCGTCGTGGACAACGGCACAGCACCCGCCTCGCCTCCGGTATCGACACTGTCAGCCCTGTCGACACTGTCGGCACTGTCGGCGGCACCGCCTGTGTCGAGGGCACCGAAGAAGGCCCGCTCGGGCACGGGCACGCGACCACGGTCGTCCATCCGCACCACCCGCGCCGACGGCCACCGCGCACGCAACCGTTCGGGGTCTGCCCTCAACGACTCCTGTCGATCGGCCGTCGACCGGGACAACGCTGGAGAGGCGTCCAGCTCGAACGGGGCGGCAGAGCTCATGAGGCTCCGACGCCGTCGTCGACCGTGACACCGCCCAACGCGGTCAGCTTCGGCGCGAGAGCATCGGCATCGCCCACGACCACGCCCGTGAACCGGTTCGGCGCGAAGAACTCCAGCGCCGCCTCCGCCACCTGCTCGGTGGTGACCTGCGCCAGCCTCGTCGGGTGCTCGCTGAGCCACTCCACGCCCAGACCCGTCTCCGCCAGCGCGGACAACTGGCTCGCCAGCCCCGTCTGCGACGACGACGCGATCAACAACGTGCCGATGGCGTACTGGCGCACGGAGTCCACCTCGGCATCCGTCGGCGGCACCAGGCCGAGCCGGCCCAGCTCGTAGCGGGTCTCCAACAGCGCAGCCGCGGTCACCTCACTGGCCGTGTCTGCCTCGACCTGCAAGGTCGCCGTCGACGAACCGACGAACTCGAACCCGGAGTGAGCGCCGTAGGTGTAGCCCTTGTCCTCGCGGATGTTCTCCACCAGCCGAGACGAGAAGTACCCACCATAGGCGAGGTTGGCCAACTGCAACGCCGGGTAACGCGGATCGGTCCTCGGCACGGCCGGTGCCGACAGCCGGATCTGCGACTGCACCGCACCGGGCCTGCCGACCAACAGCACGTCACCGGGGGCGACTTCGGGGAGTTCGGGCAGTTTCCGCGCCCGCGCACCGGGCGACCAGTTCCCCAGCGCACGTTCGACCTCGGCCACCATGGCGTCCGGGTCGACGTCGCCGACGATCACGAGCGTGGAGCCGCCCGGTACGACCGACGCCGCGTGCAGCTCCCTCACGGCCTCGGGCACGACGGCCGCCACGTCCTCCGCCTTCGGGACCTCACGCGTGTACGGGTGGTCGCCGTAGCGGCGGCGCTGCAGAGACTCCCGAGCGATCACCCTGGGCTGCGTGCGCGCCACGGCGATCCGCTCGGAGATCCGGGCGGCCTCCCTGCGCACCTCGTTGTCCACGTACGAAGCCTCGGTGAGTACCTCGGCTAGCACGTCCAGCAGCTGCGGCAGTTTGTCCGCCAACGCACCGCCGCCGATGTCGAGGTGCTCCGGGTCGACCACCGTGCCCAGCTCACCCCCGATGAGGGCGAGGTCGGTGTCAATGCGCACGCGGTCGCGTCGCCGGGTGCCGGTGAGCAGCGTCTCGGCCAGCACCTCCGCGGTCGCCGGATGCAGTGGGTCGTCACCGGCGAACGGGATCGTCAGGCGCAGCTCGACCATGGGAGCGGTCGGCTTGCGCACGGCCAGCACGCGCAGCCCGTTGGCCAGCACGGTGTCCACATGGGATAGATCAGCGGCGCGTTTGAGGCCCCCGAGCGGCGGCATCCGCCTCGGTCCGCGCTCCGTGCGACCGATCTCCTCAGCGGAACGATGACTGGTCACGCTCACTGGGCACCTCCCTGTCCCGGCTCCACCACGAGAACGGCACGCGCGTCGGGGCGGAGTGCCTTCGCGGCCTGGCTCACCTGTTCGGCCGTCACCGCCGCGATGCGCTCGGGCAGCTCGTACATCAACGCGGCGTCACCGTGCAACAGCTCCAGAGAGCCGAGCGCGAGCGTGCGCGACAGGAGACGGTCGTGGTCGGAGTGCAGGCTGGCCCTCCAGCGCGCGATCACCTTGGCGAGTTCCTGCTCGCCCGGCGGGTTCGCGGCGAGTTCGCCGAGCTCGGAGTCGAGCGCGTCGAGCACCTGGTCGGTGGTCACGTCCGGCGGGTGGATGGCCGTCACCGAGAACGTGTCCGGATCCCGCGCCTCGAAGTGGCCGAACAGACCCGCGCTGGCGGAGACGTCGGTGACCAGCGGCTCGACGTGCACGAGGCGCTGCTGCAACCGCGACGAGTCACCGTCGGTGAGTATCCCGGCCAGCACGAGGTTCGCGAGATACGAGTCGAGGTCGTTGATCGGGTCGGCCATCCGGTATCCCACGGCAAGTGCCGGAAGCGGCGCATGCGGGTCGTGGTGGCTGCCGCGCAGTTCCTCGGTGGGGTGCGGTTCGGCGAACGACGGCCGCTGCGGCTTCGGTCGTGCGGGCACATCGCCGAAGTGCTTCTCCACGAGCTCGCGGGTGCGCTCCACGTCGAGGTCGCCGGCGACGGTCAACACCGCGTTGGCGGGCGCGTAGTAGGTGTCGAAGAACGCGGCGCAATCGTCCAGCGACGCCTGTTCGAGGTCGGTGAAGTCGCCGTAGCCGTTGTGGGCGTTGGGGAACGTCGAGTAGAGCACCGGCGGCAGGAGGATCCACGGGAAACCGCCGTAGGGGCGGTTCAGCACGTTGAGCCGGATCTCCTCCTTGACCACGTCGATCTGGTTGGCCAGGTTCTCCTGCGTCAGCTTGGGCGCGCGCATCCGGTCGGCCTCCAGGAACAACGCCCGCTCCAGGGCGGCCGACGGCAGCACCTCGAAGTAGTCGGTGTAGTCCGGGTGGGTGGAGCCGTTGAATATGC
>JAJYTH010000113.1 GCA_021793175.1 Actinomycetes bacterium | reverse complement strand
CCATGATCACGATCTTGTGGTAGCGCAGCTTCGAGATGTCGAAGTCGTCGTGGATACCGGTGCCCAGCGCGGTGATGAGCGACTGGACCTCCTGGTTCTTCAACACCTTGTCGATGCGCGCCTTCTCAACGTTGATGATCTTGCCTCGGATCGGCAGGATCGCCTGGAACCGCGAGTCGCGGCCCTCCTTGGCGGAACCACCCGCCGAATCACCTTCGACGATGTAGAGCTCGCACTCCTCGGGGTCGTTGGACCGGCAGTCCTTCAACTTGCCGGGCAGACCACCGATGTCCATCGCGCCCTTGCGGCGCACGAGGTCCCGTGCCTTACGCGCGGCCAGACGGGCCTGCGCGCTCGACACCGCCTTATTGATGATGATCTTAGCTTCGGCGGGGTTGCGCTCGAACCAGTCGGCCAGCCACTCGTTGCAAGCGGTCTGCACGAACGACCGTGCCTCACTGTTGCCGAGCTTCGTCTTCGTCTGCCCCTCGAACTGCGGCTCGGTCAACTTGATGGAGAGGATCGCCGCAAGCCCCTCACGAACGTCGTCACCGGTGAGGTTGGTGTCCTTCTCCTTGAGCAGCTTCTTGTCCCGCGCGTAGGCGTTCACCACACGGGTCAGCGCGGCGCGGAAGCCCTCCTCGTGAGTACCGCCCTCGTGAGTGTTGATCGTGTTGGCGAACGTGTAGACCGACGGTGTGAAGCCATCGTTCCACTGCATCGCCACCTCGACCTCGATACCGTCGCCCTTCTGCTCGAACGCGATGACGCTCGGGTGGATGGCGTCCTTGGAGGCGTTGATGTATTTGACGAAGTCCTCCAAACCACCCGGGTAGTGGTAGGTGCGTTCCCTGATCTCGGCGCGTTCGCCGGCCGCGTCCTCGCCTTCGTCGTCGGAGACCCGCTCGTCACGCAGGACGATGGTCAGCCCCTTGTTCAGAAAGGCCATCTCCTGCAGACGCCGGGCCACGGTCTCGGCGCTGTACTCGGTGGTCTCGAAGATCTCGGGGTCGGCCCAGAACGTGACGCTCGTGCCGCTGCGATCGGTGGGGCCCTTGTCGATCAATTCACCGGGCACCGACTTCTCGTAGTGCTGGACCCAGATCCTGCCGTCGCGGTGGATCTCCACATCGAGCGCGCTCGAAAGCGCGTTCACCACCGAGACACCGACACCGTGCAGACCACCCGACACGGCATAGGACTCACTGTCGAACTTGCCGCCCGCGTGCAGCTGGGTCAGCACGATTTCCACCGTGGGCTTGCCGTGCACAGGGTGGGGTTCGACCGGGATACCGCGCCCGTCGTCGACGACGCGGACACCGCCGTCGGCCAGCAGTGTGACCTCGACGCGCGTGGCGTGACCCGCCATCGCCTCGTCGACCGAGTTGTCCACAACCTCCTGAATCAGGTGGTGCAAGCCACGCACACCGGTGGAACCGATGTACATGCCGGGGCGCTTGCGGACCGCCTCCAAGCCCTCGAGCACCGTGATGGAGGACGCACTGTATTCGCTATTCTTCGCTGCCACCGGCCTGACTTCTCCTCGTCTCGCCCAACGGACTCACGTGACTTTTGGTCCTACGTCGGGCCCGAAGCTGATACTCGTTCCGGCATCGATCCGGCTTGTCTCTACAAGTTTACTTGGCCAGTCACGCTTACAGGCACCAAGGACGCCCCTGGCTGCGTCACAGAGCCACGAATTCGGACATAGATGGGTCCGGACTCATGGGCTACCTGTGCCGACCCGCGTCGCGCGGTTTCAGGCTGCATGCCGCAGTGCCTGCCGACTGAAGCTCCGCCCGACTTCCTACGAAGTCAACCGTAGGTGTCCCTGGGCCCCCGCCCCGGGATGTGCTTCGGCCCCTTACGCCAGCTCGGAGCCGTCGGCCCTTGAATACGCATCCTGGTGACCACGCCGTGTCCGACGCCCGCTGCGATTCTTGCCAGCAGTTGCCGTTGCAGCAAGCGCAGCTGCGTGGCCCAGGCGGTGGAACTGGCGCGAACGGTCAGTTCCCCGTTGTTCAGCGACACCGGTTGCGCATGCTCGGCGATCTCCGCTCCCACCAGCGTCGACCACTGGCCGAAGACGCGGCCGTTCGCCAGGCGCGCACTCCAGCCCAGCTGGGTCGTCATGTTCGAGACCAGTCGGCCGAACGGCTGTGGATCGCGCTCGTCGAAACCCGGTCCCGCCCAACGACGTCGACGAGGGTTCTGCCCACTGCGTTCCGGCCTGCCGACGCGGGAAGCGCCGGGCCTGCGCACACCCGGCTCCGTGCCGCGGGCCGCTGCGCGCTCCTTCGCCGCCTGCAACGCGGCTCTGGCGAGGTCACGGCCCTGTGGATGGTTTTCCGACGAGTCCGTCGCGGAGGAGGACGCAGAAGAGGAGGCCCTGCCCCCGTTCGGCCCAGCCCCGCTGTTACGCTCTGTCCCGCTGCCGAGGGCTCCAGGGGGGACAACACCCTTCGAGGGCGAGTTTTCCACTCTTTCCGGAACGCCGGTCACTGTCGGCAATAGCGTGCTAGCTGAGTTATCCACACTATCCACAGACTTATCCCCAGGTCGGTGGGTAACTCGCGTGGTACCCGTCACTGTTCGTCGCGTGAATCCCGTGGAGCGCTCCCGCTCAGGCACGTGTCACCTCGCCATCCGAGACCGCATACCGTACGCCGGAGAGCTCGGCGGGCACGTCACCGTCGACGGCCGCCGTCACCAACACCTGTTCCGCCTTCGCCGCCATCTCGGCCAGGCGGGCCCGGCGCCTGCTGTCGAGCTCGGCGAACACGTCGTCCAGCAGCAGCACCGGCTCGCCACCCGACTCGCCTCGGAGAAGCTGGTACGACGCCAGCCGTAGCGCCAGCGCGAACGACCACGACTCCCCATGGCTCGCGTAACCCTTCGCGGGAGTCTCACCCAAGACCAGGTCGAGGTCGTCCCGATGCGGTCCCACGAGGCTCACCCCGCGCTCCAGCTCCGCTTCCCGCGACTCGCCGAGCACCCTGAGCAGGATCTCGCCGAGCTCCTCCGTCGACGCTCTCGGCCCCTCGGCCGTCCCCCACCCTTTAGGCAACGCGTCTCCGAGACTGGAGCGATAAGCGATCCGCGCCGGGCGCGAGTCGGGAGCCACGTCCGCGTACGACGCCGCCACGTGAGGCGCCAGCTCGGCGACCAGATTGAGTCGTGCCGCCAGCAGCTCGGCCCCCGCGGAGGCCAGGTGGTTGTCCCATACCTGGAGCGTGGACAACGCGTACGGATCTGTCTCCTCCCGACGCCCCCGCTGACCACCGCCGCGCCCCACACTCTTCAACAGGGCGTTGCGCTGCCGCAGCACTCGGTCGTACTCCGAACGAACCCCCGCGTACCGAGGGGCGCGTTGCACGAGGAGTTCGTCCAAGAACCGCCGTCGTTCGGACGGGTCACCGCGCACGAGTGCCAGGTCCTCCGGCGAGAACAACACCGTGCGCAGGATCCCGAGCACGTCACGCGGCTTGCCGACCGCCCCGCGGTTGACCCGGGCCCGGTTGACACGCCCCGGCGCGATCTCCAGCTCGACGGTGAGTTCTCGCCCCTCGTTCACCACCGCGGCACGCACCAGTGCGCGATCACAGCCGTGCCGCACCAGCGGCGCGTCCGTGGCCACCCTGTGCGATCCCAACGTGGAGATGTATCCGATGGCCTCGAGCAGGTTCGTCTTCCCCCGCCCGTTCGGCCCCACCAACACGGTGGGACCCTGCGCCAGTGGCAGGTCCACGTGCTCCCACGACCGGAAATCGGTCACCTGAAGGTGCCGCAGATACACCTAGTCAGCGACCTTCGTCTTCACCGCGTGCCCGCCGAACTGCTCGCGCAGCGCCGCGACCGCACGCATCGCAGCCGAATCCTCCTGTCGGGAAGCGAACCGCGCGAACAGCGCCGCCGAGATCACAGGCGCGGGCACGGCGTTGTTGATGGCCTCCTCCAACGTCCACCGTCCCTCGCCGGAATCCTCGACGTAGCCTTCGAGTTCGGCGAGTTCGGGGTCGCTTTCCAAAGCCTTGACCAGCAACTCCAACAGCCAGGACCGCACGACCGTGCCCCGCTGCCACGCCTTGATCACACCGGGCACGTTCTGCACGACACCCGAGGCGTCGAGCAGTTCGAAGCCCTCGGCATACGCCTGCATGAGCCCGTACTCGATGCCGTTGTGCACCATCTTCGCGTAGTGCCCGGCACCGACCCCGCCCGCGTGGACGAAACTTTCCTCGCGCGGTCCCTCCGGACGTAAGGCGTCGAAGAACGGCATCGCGCGCTCCACGTCGGCCTCGGACCCACCGACCATCAGGCCGTAGCCGTTGTCCTTGCCCCACACCCCGCCGGAGACACCGACGTCGAGGTAACCGATCCCACGACGGCCGAGCAGTTCGGCGTGTTCGGCGTCCTCGGTGTAACGGGAGTTCCCGCCTTCGATCAGCAGGTCGCCCTCGTCGAGCAACTCGGCGAGCTCGGTGATGGTCTGCCGCGTCGCCGAGCCGGCTGGAACCATCACCCACACCACACGGGGCGCCTTCAACGCGGCCACCAAGTCGGCCAAGGACTCGGTGTCGCTGACGTCGGCGTTGCGGTCGTAGCCCACCACTTCGTGGCCGGCCTCCTGCAAGCGCGCCCGCATGTTGAAGCCCATCTTGCCCAGACCGACAAGACCAAGCTGTGCCATTAGCATGCTCCTCCTTCCGGTGCGCCGTGCTCAGCCCGGAAGTCGCACCGGCATCAACAAGTAGAGATAGCCGGGCACGACGTCGCCGTTGTCGTCGGCAGGCTTGATCAATGCGGGCCGGTTGGGTGTCGTGAACGTCAACTCGGCCCGTTCGGCGTGCAGAGCGCCGAGCCCGTCGGCGAGGTAGGTCGGGTTGAACGCGATGGTCACCGGCTCCCCCTCATAGTCGACGGGAAGTTCTTCCTCCGCACTGCCTTCGTCGTCACCTCCGGCCGCCAACCGTAGCGATCCGTCCCCGAACTCCAACCTGACCTGGGTGCCCCGTTCGGCGACGAGCGACACGCGCTTGATCGCTTCGGTGAGCGCGGGCACGTGCAGGATCGCACGCGACGAGTGGTCGGACGGCAACAGCTGCCGGTACGGCGGGAACTCGGCGTCGAGCAGCCGAGTGGTGGTGAACTTGCCCGAACCGGACAACCCCAGCAACCCGTCACCGCCCGCGAGACCGATCTGCACCGTCGTGCCGGCCGAGCCGAGCGACTTGGCGGCGTCCGCGAGTGTGCGGGCCGGAACGAGCACGGCGGAGTCGGTGATGCCTTCGGTGGGCTGCCAGTTGAACTCCCGCATGGCGAGGCGGAACCGGTCGGTGGCGACGAGGGTGAGCGTGCTGCCGGTGATCTCGACACGCATTCCGGTGAGCATCGGCAGGGTGTCGTCCTTGCCCGCCGCGACGGCCACCTGGGCGACGGCCTGAGCGAAAGCCTCACCCGCGACCTCACCTGCGAGCTCGGGCTGAGAGGGGAGCTCGGGGTAGTCCTCGACCGGCATGGTGGGCAGGCTGAACCTGGCGTTTCCGCAGGTGATGGATACACGAGCGCCTTCGACGGCGATGTCCACAGGCTGGGCGGGCAACGCCTTGGTGATGTCGGCGAGCAGCCGACCCGACACCAACGTGCGCCCCCCGTCGGCGATGGTCGACGGGACACCGACGGTGGCCGAGACCTCGTAGTCGAAGCCGGAGACGGTCAACGAGTCCGCGTCGCTGCCGGATTCACCGCCCGCGTCGAGGAGCACTCCACCGAGCACGGGAACGGGCGGCCTCGACGGCAGACTCCGGGCCACCCATGCGACGGCGTCGGCAAGCCCGTCGCGTTCGACGCGGATCTTCATGCGCCCATCCTTTCGACACCGAGCCGGTTGGAGCTCGAAAGATCGACAAACTCCGCTTGATGACTTCCGATGGAGTTTGCGGGTTCGCAGGGCGGCGGGAGCGTGTTGACGGCTGGTCGCCAGCTCACCGTCCACCGAGCGGACCGGCGTGTGGACTCCCACGGTAGAGCGTGTCGTCTTCGGGCTTCACCTCGGGCCAGGGGTTCCTCGAAGCGCTCGATGGCCCCTCGGAGCCGGTCTGCCCCCAACTTCACGTCGAACCTGTTTTTCTTTTTCTTCTTTTAGAGAGAAGTTGTTCAGTCGTAGTAGTAAGGGCTGTGGATAGTGTGGATAACCCTTGTTTCCGCAGCTCACTCGGTGCACACGCCTGTGGACAACCTGGTGATAACTCCGTGGATAACTCGAAGCGCCTGTGGATGAACGAGTGCCAATAAGGAAGTGTCCACAACCGGGCCGAGTTGTCCACAGCTCCATCCACAGATTTAGGCCCAGTTATCCCCAGGTTATCCACAGGCCTACCCGCAGCCTTCTCACCTGAATGGGTGACCCAGCTCGTCTTGTGGGCATAGTTGTGGGCAACCCTGTGGATAACCTGGGGATAAGTTGTGGATGGCTGTGGATAACTGTGGACAACTTCGGATCGGCCCACTTCACAGCGTTCATCCACATGTGTATCCCCAATCGGGCCCGCCTGTGGATAACTGCGGAAACAAGCACGGGCGCTTTTTTCTTCGAAAGTTCTCGAAAGGTTGACCGCGTGCCCACGGGGCGGTGTGGAGAGACGAAAAACCGCGCCCGGAGCCGTTCCGGACGCGGTACAGAGATCTTGAGCGGCCTCTGAAGCGGTCTCTGGCCGGCCTATAAGAGGCCTATAAGCGCCCAGGAGAAGAGGGGCGCCGAAGCCTTAGAACAGAGCCTGACGGAGCCTGGTGGGCTACTGGCGGGCGTGCTGCTTGATGCGGGAAGTCAGTTCCTGCACCTGGTCGTAGATCCGACGACGTTCAGCCATCTCCTTGCGGATCTTCTTGTCCGCGTGCATGACCGTGGTGTGATCCCGGCCCCCGAAGGTCTGCCCAATCCGCGGTAGTGACATGTCCGTCAGCTCGCGGCACAGATACATCGCGATCTGCCGGGCGGTGGCGAGGGCCTTCGTCTTACCCGGGCCGCACAGGTCCTCCACCGTGACGTCGAAGAACTCCGCCGTCACGCTCATGATCGCCGAAGCGCTGATCTCAGGAGCCTGTGAATCGGTGGGCATCAGATCACGGAGCACGATCTCGGCCAGACCGACGTCCACGGGCTGTTGGTTCAGCGAGGCGAACGCGGTGACCCGGATGAGCGCGCCCTCCAGCTCACGGATGTTCGCCTCGACTCGCGCGGCGATGAACTCCAGCACCTCACCGGGGACGGCGAGGCGATCCTGCGCCGCCTTCTTCCTCAGAATCGCGATCCGGGTCTCCAGCTCCGGCGGCTGGATGTCCGTGATCAGTCCCCATTCGAACCGCGTGCGTAGCCGCTCTTCCAGCGTTTCGAGCCGCTTCGGTGGGCGGTCCGACGACACGACGATCTGTTTGTTCGCGTTGTGCAGCGTGTTGAAGGTGTGGAAGAACTCCTCCTGGGTCCCTTCCTTGCCTTCGAGGAACTGGATGTCGTCGACCAAGAGGATGTCGATGTCCCGGTAGCGACGCTGGAACGCCACCTTACGGTCGTCGCGCAGGGAGTTGATGAAGTCGTTGGTGAACTCCTCCGTCGACACGTACCGGACCCGCATCCCCGGGAAGAGGCGCTGCGCATAGTGACCGACCGCATGCAGGAGGTGGGTCTTGCCCAGCCCCGATTCCCCCCACACGAACAATGGGTTGTACGCGCGGGACGGCGCCTCGGCGACGGCGACCGCCGCCGCGTGCGCGAAGCGGTTGGACGCGCCGATGACGAACGTGTCGAAGGTGTACTTCTCGTTCAGCCGAGTCTTCGACGTCTGTGGTTGGGCCGGTGCCGTGTAAGGCTGCCCCGCGATCGGTTGACCCGAGAAGGTCGGCCAGATCTCGTGGACGGCGGCCAGGGCCTCGCTCTCCTCGTCGACTTCTTCGTCGCCGTCCTCGCCCTCGGCGGAGTGCTTGGGCCGAGTGGGAAAGCTGTTCGGAGGCTGTGGCGGCCCGGTGGGTCGCGAAGGAGGATGCGTCGACGGGAGCGCCGAAGGCGGGGAGCGATGTGCCCCGGGTACGCGTGGCTCGGCGTGGTCGGACCTAGGCGGCCGGACCGCGGGAATGATGATCGTGTCTTCGCCCGAGGGCACCGGTGGACGATCGGGACGTCCACCGCCGGAAGGCACCGAACCGTAGCGTGTCGGCGAGGTCGGCGCGGATTGTGTGGACGGCGGGGACGCAGTCGTCGTGGAAGACGCCACGGCGGCGTCGGCGGGCGAGCCGGTGTTGCTCGTGAGCGGATTCAGCGGGGGTGGCGGCGCGCTTTCGGCGGAGTCGACCTTGACCGCGAGGGAAACCTCACGGCCGAGATGGCGGGACAGCGCCGAGGTGATCGGCTCCCGCAGCGCGCGTTCGATGGCTTCCTTGGCGAAGTCGCTCGGTGCGGCCAGCAAGGCGGTGCCGTCCAACAGGCCGATGGGGCGGGTCACCCGCATCCACGCGCGTTGCTGCGGCGACAGCGTTCCCTCGGAGAGCTCTGCGACAACCTGTTCCCAGACAACAGCCAGGTTCAGCTGGTGCTCAGACACGCTGCTCCGCTCCCCTCCCCTCGACCTTTCGCTCTTCGACGGCTCAGCGGAGCGTCACGGCAGGTCGGCGTGGCCACCTGCGCAGCAGGTATCCACATAGTTGTCCACAACTGTGCACCAATGTACGCCCGACCCGCGGACCCTCCATTCCGCGGGATCACGGTTTTCGCCCGGATCGAGTCTCCCACCTTCGCCGTGGCATGCCCGTGTCCTCGGCGGGTTTCCCGAGGAGGGGCACGCTAACAAGCCACGCGTGTTGCCACAAGGTGTGTGCGGCGGCAAGAGTTTCATGGGCAACGGCGTGTCGCCAGCCGTGTTGCGCGAACGGGTGACGACACGCCGTGGCGGCAGGTCGGACCCCGAAAAGACAGGGGGCGGTGTCGCAGGCCAGCAGGTCAATGCGTACCCTCGTAGGGCCTACCGCTGACAGCGGCGCCTTTCGCCCTGCCCGCCTTCGAGTGCCGGGCAGGTGGCGGGCTGCCCCGTCGCGGTGGTACCGAGATCGATCGCCGCAAGACCAGGAGAACGACTGCCGTGAGCAAGCGCACCTTCCAGCCGAATAATCGTCGACGCGCGCGGACGCATGGGTTCCGGCTGCGGATGCGGACGCGTGCAGGCCGTGCCATTCTGTCGGCCCGCCGCCGCAAGGGCCGTCGTCGGCTCTCCTCCTGATCCCGTCGCAGCCTGCGACGACGGAGGCGCGGCGTGCTACCTGCTGAGGCTCGTCTGCGGCGTAGCGAGGAGTTCCGTGCCGTCATGAGGGGCGGCGTCCGTGCCGGGCGCCGCCGTTTGGTGCTACACGTGCTCCCCGAATACGCGGAACACACCAAGGCGGGCTTCGTGGTGAGCAAGGCCGTGGGCAACTCCGTCGTGAGGCACCGGGTCCTGCGGCGGTTACGGCACCTCGTCGCGGAAAGGCTCGGAACACTCCCTGAAGGCAGCGCGTTGGTTGTTAGGGCACTACCCGCTGCCGCCACCGCGTCGAGCGAGGAACTCGGCGCGGATCTCGACGCGGCATTGCGGCGACTTCGACTGTCGCCGTCCTCCCGCGACAACACTGGACCAACGGCGTGAATGAAGATCAAGCGGCCGGCACCCACACGGTCGACCCGAAAGACACTGATGCGCCCACTCGGCCGACGCCGGTGGCGTGGGTCCTGTTGCTGCCGATCCGCTTCTACCGCAAAGCGATCTCCCCGTACCTTCCCCCGATGTGCCGGTTCTATCCGAGCTGTAGCGCCTATGCGGCCGAAGCGTTGACCCGCTTCGGGGCCGCCCGCGGCATGTATCTCGCCGCGAGACGGCTGCTGCGCTGCGGACCGTGGACCCCGCCGGGACGAGACCCGGTACCCGAGAAGTTCAGCTTCCGGTACCAAGGCCCTGGTATGTCTACCGAGGAGTAGCTCTAGTGCTCGACTTCATCTACTACCCTGTGTCGTTCATCCTCTGGGTGTGGCACAAGGTCTTCGGTTTCGTCTT
>JAJYTH010000112.1 GCA_021793175.1 Actinomycetes bacterium | reverse complement strand
TCGGCTACACCGGGCTCGACAAACCCGTGGTCAACCTCATCATCGCCACCTACGCGATGCTGGCCGACCGCACCTGGACCCTGCACGGCAGCGTGCTGCGGCAACCACCCGAACTCGACAAGATCGGGCCGGGCCATGCCCTGCGGGCCCAGCAACTGCCCGACGCCGCCGAATTCGCCACCGCGCGAGACCGGGCCGCCGCACTGTTCGGGATCGTCGTGCCCGACACCTTGTTCGCCCGCAACGTCAACCGGCTCGCCGAAGGTGTGCGCGCCAAGGTCGCAGAACTGGAGACACCGGTCAACGGCGTGCGGCGGATGTTGGAACGGCACGCCGACACACTCGGCCTCACCGGCCGGCCCGACGCACCGAGAGTGGTCGCCACCCGCGACGCGGCCGACCTGCTCGCCCGACTGTCCGCCGCCGGAGAGGACACCGACCTGGTGAACCGGCTCGCGAAAGCCACCTACGACACCGAAGACACCGTGCTCGCCGCCACCATGTCGGCCGCACCTCGGCTGCTCGACGTGCTACGTGACGTCGAATGGTCGCTGGTGTCGTCCGTGCAGGGCTTCGCGGGCAGGGCAGACCTCATCGGCAACCGCGCCGATGTGCTGCTCGACGAGGTGACACACGCAGCCATCCAAGACGAGTTCACCGTCTCGCTCGCGCCCGTGCTCGACAAACTCGGACCCAAAGCCGTGTCCCTCGTCAGCGAGGCGGCACGACTGGCCACCGTGGCCACCCCCGAGCCCCCGGCCTCCACACACACCAGTCCCCAGGACACGTCGGATGAGCGAGCCACCGGAGCCGACGCAGTGAGCCTCACCGACACCGGCCAGCCCGGCATCAGCCGACACGACCCCGAACCGCCGGCCACACCAACCCACCGCGCGCCGCGCCGAGTGCGGGCCAGCACCGCAGAACGCGAACTCGCAGCGCTGCTCGACAGCGTGCGCGACGAGATCCGCGACTACGCCCGCGAACACCCCGGGGCAGAGATCGAAATCCTGTGGCGGACGGTCGGGGGAGAGGACAACGCGGAATGAACGCCGCACCCGAAGTCGACCGGCGCATGCTGGAAGCGCTGGTCGAACACTGGCTGCCCCAAACGAAAGGGCGGCGGCTGCTGCTTGTCCACGGCCGCTACGCCGACGGCGGCGACCGGGAGTTCGGCGTCACGACGAAAGAACACCGCTGCCGTGTCCACGTCGCCGACCAACACTCGTTGCTCGGAGTTCTGGAAGCCTGGCAGGACCACCAACGGGAACACGGCACCGACACCGACGCGCTGCTGGTCGTCACCACCAGCGTGGCCGACGAGCAATTCGGCTGGGACCTGCTCGCCTACGCCGTGCGGGGGCGGGTGCTCTCGGTCGACCGGGCGCAGATCATCGCCCAGCGGTTCGGGGCCAGAGACATCGATCCCCGCATCCGCCAAGAACCCTGGCTCGTCGACGCCCTGCTCGACGCCGAACCCACCGAAGGCTGGCCTCGCACCGATTCGGTGCTGACCCGAGACCGAGCCATCCAATCCCTGATCGGTGTGCGGCTCGGACACGCCGCGCTCGGCGAGGACGCCGTGGACATCGGCACGTTGCTCGACTTCTCCCTCGACACGGCGGGCACCGCCCGGTTCGCCGCCCTGCCCGAAGCCGAACGGGAGGGACTGACCGATTGGCTCGCCCGCACCGTCGGCGACGCCGCCGGGCTACTGCTGCGCCTGGCCGCCGAGAGACGCGCGACCGACGCCATGCCACTCGGACTGGTCGGCACCGCCGCCGTCGGGGCGAACGCGTCCCCCGCGGCGGCCCTGGCCTTCGGCGGGCTGCTGGGCGGCGTGCGGCCGGAACAGCTCGTCGCCTTCACCGAAGCGGTGGAGGGAGCGCTGGAACGTTGGGTCAGCCAAGCCGAATCCGGAAGCCGACACAACAACATCGCGCGGGAGAAAGTACTCGCGGTGACACACAGGGCCGAAGAACTGGCCGCCCAGGCGGGCCTTACTGCCGACCTGACAAGCAACCAGTTCCTGCCCTCGGCGTTCACCGCACGGCTGCACGATTTCGCCACCGCGCTCACCGCCGCTCTCGACGGAGCCGGAGAGTTGAGCGCGGCCGAGGACGCACTCGGCGCACTACGCGCACACCACCTCGCCAGGTTGGAGAGCGACCGGATGCGAGCGGTGGACATGGCCGTGCGGCTGGCCCGCTGGCTCGCGCTCCCGGTGCCCGAACCCGCTTCCGTCGCCGACGCGATCCGACAACACAACACCGAGTGGGCCTGGGTGGACCGCGCGCTGACCACACTGTGGGCGGGCGATCCCAACGGCGACCCGGTGTTGGGCCGGGCTTATCAGGTGGTGTGCCGCGCAGTGCGTGATCGGCGCGCCACCCTGGACGAAGCGTTCGCGAAACATCTGGCGAGTTGGGCCAGACACGCCAGCATCGACGACCCCGGTGGATGTCTGCTCATCGAGCAGGTGCTCGACCGGATAGCGATGCCTCTGGCACGGCAGAAAGCACCGGTGATCGTCGTCCTGGACGGCATGAGCGGGGCCGTCGCCGTCGAACTCGCCGAACAACTCACCGAGCGCACGTGGTGGGAAGCGGCACCGGAGAAGGACCGGATCGCCGCGGTGTCGGCCATCCCCTCGGTCACCCGGGCCAGCCGCCCCAGCCTGCTCACAGGCACCCTCGCCCACGGCGAGCAGACAGCGGAAAAGGACGGCTTCGCCACGTACTGGAAAAGGCGCAGCAGCGGTCGACGTTCCGGGCAACTGTTCCACAAAGCCGATATCGGTGGTGATGCCGGGCATCGGCTGTCCGACCGCTTGCTGGAGGCGATGGCCGACGAATCGGTCGTGGTCGCGGTGGTGCTGAACACCATCGACGCCGCACTCGACCACGGCCGGGAAGGCGACCGCACCGGCTGGGACCCCAGCGACATCACCTACCTGCCCGAATTGTTGGACGCCGCCCGCAACTACGGCCGCCCCGTCATACTCGTCTCCGACCACGGCCACGTGCTCGACCGGGCAGACGGCGCTCCGATGTCCGCGGACGGCGTCGAATCGGCCCGTTGGCGTGTCGGTGAGCCCGCAGAAGGCGAGATCGCGTTGAGCGGGCCGCGCGTGCTGCTCGGGGGAGGCAGTGTGGTCGTCCCGTGGCGCGAGGACATCCGCTACACCTCCCGCAAAGCCGGCTACCACGGCGGTGCGGCACTAGCGGAGATGGCGGTGCCGGTGCTGGTGCTACTGCCCTCACCGAAAATCCTGCCCTCGGGTTGGGAGCTGCTCGGTGACCGCGTGGCACCGGCGTGGTGGCATCAACGTGCCGAACAGCCGACGCCTCCGGCTCCGGCCGAACGAAAGCCGAAAGCCAATCGCCGGGCGGCCAAGGAACGATCCGACGAGATGCCGCTGTTCACCATGGACGATTCGGCGGAGCGGCCGTCGCTGGGGCAACGTGTTGTGGCAGGGGAAGTGTATGCAGGACAGCGGGTCTTCATCCCCAAAGCGCCCGACAAGAAGGTGGTCGCCGCGGTCATCGACGCACTCGTCGATTCCGGTAACCGGCTGCCGCTGAACACCGTGGCGGGCATCGCGGGCCGTGCTCGCAGACCGGAGTTCTTCGCCACGACCCTGCAACGACTGCTCAACGTCGACGGCTACCCGGTGCTGTCCGTGGACGGCGGCCGATGGCTGACCCTCGACGTGGACACCCTGTGTCTGCAGTTCGGAGTCACGCGTGACTGAAGTTGGTAACTCTTCTGGAGGTGGTGGGGTGACCGGCGCTGTGAGCCAGGCGCGCAGGCGCGATGTGATCAACGCTTTGCGTCGGGGCACCGTGCCTCAGACCGGTTTGGACCTGCTCGCGGTGGGCCTCGACCGATTCGCCACCGCCATGGACGACGATCTTGACACCGTCGCCCGAGGAGGCGCGGCCTTCCACGCCGTGCGCGGCGAGTACGGCTCGGGCAAGACGTTCTTCGCGCGCTGGCTCGCCGAAAGAGCCAAACGCCGAGGACTGGCGACCTCCGAGATCCAGATCTCCGAGACCGAAACTCCACTGCACCGGCTGGAGACGGTCTACCGGCGGCTCACCGAACGAATCACCACCGCCACCCACCAACCCAGCGCCCTACGCGCCGTCGTCGACTCCTGGCTCTACACCCTCGAAGAGCACGTACTGGACGCCGGAGAGGTCTCAGAGGACGACGAGACGGCATTCACCGCCGCAGTCGACACACTCGCCGAACAGCGACTCGCCGACGTGGCACGCACGACGCCCGCGTTCGCCGCGGCCCTGCGCGGGTACCGGCAAGCCCTCGCCGACGGTGACGCCGCCACCGCCGAGGCCCTCATCGCCTGGCTCGGGGGACAGAAGTCCGTGGCGGCCTCCGCCCGCCGGACCGCCGGAGTACGTGGGGACCTCGACCACTTCGGAGCGCTTGGATTTTTGCAGGGCCTGCTCACCGTGCTACGCGACTGCGGGCATCCCGGACTGCTGCTCGTCCTCGACGAAACCGAAACGCTGCAACGAGTCCGTGGCGACGTGCGCGAGAAGGGCCTCAACGCGCTACGCCAACTCATCGACGAAATCGACGCAGGCCGGTTCCCCGGACTATTCCTCGTGCTCACCGGCACGCCCGCGTTCTTCGACGGACAACAGGGCGTGCAGCGACTCCCACCGCTGGCGCAACGCCTCGCCACCGACTTCTCCACCGATCCCCGCTTCGACTCGCCCCGGGCGGTGCAGCTCCGACTGCCCGGCTTCAACCTCGACCGGCTCGGTGAACTCGGCCGAACCGTGCGCGAGCTCTACGCGGGCGTGGCCCGCAACCCCGAGCGTGTGCGCGAAGTGGTCGACGATGCCTACATCACCACCCTGGCGGAGGCGCTCACCGGCGAACTCGGCGGGAAAGTCGGTGTGGCGCCCAGACTGTTCCTCCGCAAACTCGTCGCCGACGTGCTCGACCGGGTGGACGACTTCGCCGACTTCGACCCACGCCGGGACTACCCGATCACGGTCTCCGACACCGAACTCACCGAGGTCGAACGCAACGCCGTCGCAAGCGCCGACGACATCGACCTGGAGCTGCCGTGAGCCAGGCCCTCGACCACCTGCATCCCGCGGTGGTGCACCACCTGGTCAACACCCTGGGCTGGCGGTCCCTGCGGCCCTTGCAACAGCAAGCCGTTGCTCCCGTACTGGACGGACACGACGCATTGCTGCTCGCCCCCACTGCGGGCGGCAAGACCGAAGCCGCTTGTTTCCCCGTGCTCTCCGCGATGGAGCAACAAGGCTGGACCGGGCTGTCGGTGTTGTACGTCTGTCCGTTGAAGGCGTTGCTCAACAACCTCCTGCCCCGCCTACGGGATTACGCCGCTTGGCTGGGACGTCGGGTGGAACTCTGGCACGGCGACGTCACGGCGACGGCGCGGCGACGCATCCTCCGTGACCCACCGGACGTGCTGCTGACCACACCGGAGTCGGTGGAGGCCATGCTGGTCAGCACCAACGTCGAACACAAGCGGTTGTTCGGTGACCTACGTGCGATCGTCGTGGACGAGGTGCACGCATTCGCCGGCGACGACCGCGGCTGGCACCTGCTGGCCGTACTCGAACGGCTCACCGTGCTCGCGCAACGACCCATCCAGCGCATCGGCCTGTCCGCCACGGTCGGCAACCCCGAACAGCTACTGGACTGGTTGCAGGGCTCAGAACGGGGACGCCGACCCGCCACCGTTGTCGCACCCGGCGTGGAAGCCCCGAGCACCACGCCGCAGGGAGACATCGAGGTCGACTACGTCGGCTCCATCGACAACGCGGCCACGGTGATCTCCGCATTGCACCGAGGTGAGAAACGGCTCGTCTTCTGCGATTCACGCCGGCTCGTCGAACAGCTCGGCGCCGCGTTACGCATGCGCGGCGTCACCACCTTCCTGTCACATGCCTCGCTGTCGGTGGACGAACGCCGCCGTGCCGAGGCGGCCTTCGCCGAAGCCCGCGACTGCGTCATCGTGTCCACATCCACCTTGGAACTCGGCATCGATGTCGGCGACCTCGACCGCGTCATCCAACTCGACGCACCCGCCACGGTGGCGTCGTTCCTGCAGCGCCTCGGCCGCACCGGACGACGCGCGGGCAGCACACGCAACTGTCTGTTCCTCGCGCTCAGCCAAGAATCGCTGCTGTGGACAGCGGCGCTGTTGGAACTGTGGGGCCGTGGCTACGTGGAACCCGTCGAGGCGCCACCGGAACCAAGACACATCGTGGCCCAACAGATGCTGGCGTTGTGTCTGCAGGAACATGCGGTGGGCGGCCGACTGTGGACCGAAGCGTGGAACGGCTTCGCACCATTCGACCACAGCGCGGAACCTATCGTCCGTTACCTGGTCGAACAGGGATACCTGGACCAGGACGGGGAGTTGTTGTTCATCGGGCCCGAGGCCGAACGCCGCTTCGGGCACCGGAACTTTTCGGACATGACGGCCGTGTTCACCGCGCCGCCACAGTTCACCGTGTTGGCCGGACGGCAGGAGATCGGACTCGCCGACCCGGCCCTGCTGACAGAGCGGGTGGAAGGTCCTCGGGTACTGCTGCTGGGTGGTCGAAGCTGGAAGGTGACCTGGATTGACTGGAAACGCCGCCGCTGCTTCGTGGAGGAAACCGACCTGAAAGGAAAGGCACGTTGGCACACGCCCGGTGCAGCGGGCCGCAGTGCGGCTCTCGCCCGTGCGGCCCGGGACGTGCTGCTCGGCGCCACCCCCTCGGTGAAACTCACCCAGCGCGCCGTCCGAACGCTGACGGCGGTGCGTGAGAAGTGGAGCTCGACCGTTTCCCCGGACGGACTGATGGTGACCCGTGATGGACACGCGGAGACGGACGTGCGTTGGTGGACCTGGGCGGGCCGCAAGGCCAACGCCACACTCGCCGCCTCTCTGCCACAAGTGGTCGACGGACGCTTCGACGACGTGTCGGTGCGACTGCGGCCCGATCTCACCCCGCGGCTGTGGCGGACCGCCACAGCCGACGCCGCGCAGCGGCTGTGCCTGCCGGAGGTCGACGAACAGGCGCTCGCCGGGCTGAAGTTCAGCGCCGCGCTGCCTTCCTGTCTGGCGGCCGCTACTCTGGCTTCGCGCATGGCCGACCTCGACACAGCGGCTCGTGTGCTCGCCGAGTCCGTGCGGTTCACCGTCCTCGGCTAGCGCTTGAACCGGGCGACCGATGGTCGGGTCGGGGCGTCTACTTCCAGTCGGAGTGCGGGACTTGTGGTGATGTCAGGACGAGAGTGCCCGAGTCCAGTGGAGTGTCGATGTCGACGGTGAACACCACTCCTTCCAAGTTCTGCGGGTCGTCCACCGGTCCGATGGCGGCGGGCTTCCCGAGCTCCATGGAGTGGTACACGCCCTCGGCCAGCACGACCGGTCCATCACTGGAGGAACAGGCGGCGAGGAGGGCAAGGCCGGACGCGAGAGCGGCCAATTGGGGCGGACGTTTCATTGCAGGCGATCTCCCTTCCCGGGAGAAGTCCGACTTGCCGTTTCTGCCGTTATCCGGTTTCGTCAGGCGATGCGAGGTTGTTGTCTCTCCGTGATCGACCCCGGTGTCATGGGCCAGTTGGCGGAACGCTAGTCTCACCCGCGCCTGTGGGCTTCGAGCTTGACACGCTCGGTAACGTCCACTTGGTGATGCTCACCCTGTGGGGTGAGCACCTGCGCCGAACAGTCGAATGGACAGGTGGGAGGCACCCCGGTGCGCAACCCGGACAGGGCGTCGAATCGCCCGGCCGCGCGTATGTTCCGCGGCTCTGCGGTGGTGGCGTCCATGACTGTTGCCACATTGCTGACAGGGGCAGGCACTGCATCGGCCATGCAGGTCGAGCCCAACGCGATGACGTTCGGACTGCTGGGGCCGGTGGGCCTCATCGCCGTCGTGCTGGGCGTGCTCGGCATGGCCGCCGGCGTGATCCGCCAGCGCAGGAAGACCCGCATGCAGGCCGCTGTGTCCACTGCGGACTCCGAGTCCGCCACCGCTGTCGCCGACGCCGAAACCGGTGTCGCGGTCGCTTCGCGCGTGGGCGACTGAACCCGCACACAACACCTCCTGCCACGAAATCCGCCGAGATGTCATCGGCCGAGATCTTCGGTTCCACTGACTGAACCGACTCCCGAAAGCGCGAAGTTCCGTCGTTTCCGTCGCCGTTTCGCGGGAGTCGCCGCGCTCGCTTTCCGTTCGACCCCGCTGTCCGTGTCGGAAGTCGGCGTGAGGATCGACGATCACCGCTTCGACGTGAGCGGTGCCTTGATCCGTCTTATCCGGCGGTGAGTCACCGAGTCGGACAGGCTCCAGCGGTGAAGCCCGCTTCTGCTTTGCAAGAACGTTCCGTGTTTACGCAGGTCAGAACCCAGTGCAAGTAGGGTTTCTGCAATTTTCTGCAAGATTCTTGACAGTTCTGTCCGCTTCGGCTCTCCTGTATGGACTCCCAGTGGCCGTCACACCACTCGAAACACGGAGGTTCGACGATGTTCCAACGTGTCCTCGCCACGGTCCTGCTGGTGTCCGCGCTACTCACCCTGCCGGCCCAGACCACGCCACCGGCAGATGCGGCGCCACCCGGCGAACACGACGTCATCGCCACGCTCTTCCAATGGAACTGGAACAGCATCGCCCGCGCCTGCCAAGACCAACTGGGCCCCAACGGTTACGGCGCGGTCCAAGTGTCCCCACCATCCGAACACGTCGTCCTCGGCGACGACGGTTACCCGTGGTGGCAGGACTACCAGCCGGTCTCCTACGAACTGGAAAGCCGACGCGGCTCGCGAGCCGAGTTCGAGAACATGGTCAACGCCTGCCATGACGCCGGGGTGAAGGTGTACGCCGACGTGGTCGTCAACCACATGAGCGGCCAAGAACAATGCGGCACGGGCAGCGCGGGATCGGAATACTGTCACTACGAGTACCCGGAAGCGGGCTACGACTACGACGACTTCCACCACTGCGGCCGCAACGGCGACGACAACATCGTCGACTACCACGACCGCTACGAAGTGCAGAACTGTGAACTCGTCAACCTCGCCGACCTCGCCACCGAATCCGAGACCGTGCGAGACCGCATCGGCTCCTACTTAAACGACCTGCTCGACCTCGGAGTGGACGGATTCCGCGTCGACGCGGTCAAACACATGCCCGCCGAAGACGTCGGCGCCATACTGGACCGCCTCGACTCCCCCGCCTACATCTACCAGGAGACGCTCTACGGAGAAGGCGAACCGATCACCCCGGACGAGTACCTCGACAACGGGGACGTGTACGACGGGCGGTACGCCAATGACATCGCCCGCATCTTCAACTCCGAGAAGCTCGCGTACCTGCGCGACTTCGGAACCGCCGTGCCTTCCGAACAGATCGTGGTGTTCATCGACAACCACGACAGCCAGCGCGGCGGCGAGACACTGACCTACAACGACGGCTCCCGGTACTCCCTGGCCAACGCGTTCATGCTGGCCTGGCCGGTGGGCACGCCCAAGGTGAACAGCAGCTTCACCTTCGACGACTACGACGCCGGCCCACCGAGCGATGCGGCCGGAAACACCACCGACGCCGACTGCGCCTCGGCGGAGTGGCAGTGCGAACACGACTGGCAACCGATCCGCAATATGGTCGGCTTCCACAACGAAGTACGAGACGAACCGGTAACGCACTGGTGGGACAACGGCAACGACACCATCGCCTTCGGCCGTGGCGACAAGGGCTACGTGGTGCTCAACGACGAATCCGCGTCGGTGACCGACCGCTCCTTCCAAACCGGGCTCTCCGAGGGCACCTACTGCGACGTGTTGCACGGTGATGTCGTCGACGGTGACTGCACCGGGCCCACCTACACGATCGACGCCGACGGCCGGTTCCGGGCCGACGTCGGCGCCCACGACGGGATCGCGCTGCACGTAGGCGCCCGCCTGTAGCCCGAACGTCGGCGTGTCCGCAGTCTGCGTCGTCGTGTCCGCAGGTTGTGTCGTCGTGTCCGCAGGTTTGGTTGTTGTGGTCTAGAGGGGGGGTCGTTGTCGTGTCCGCGGCGTGGAACGCGGACACGACTGCACAGT